>JBPCNO010000189.1:0-4022 GCA_051001135.1 Acidobacteriaceae bacterium | reverse complement strand
ATGCGCCGCCGTTCGCGGGCGGAGCCCAGGTGACCGGCGGCAAGGTGCCGTCGTCGTTTTCCCAGGACGGCGGCGGCGCAGTCGATGCGTTCTCGTCGGCGAAAAGTTGCCGCAATACTAGATGCGCTGCATTGATTCCGTCAGGATGGCGCTGCGACGTCGCCGCATCAACATGCTCTTGCAGATGCGTGGCGATGACGCGGCAGCGCTCGCGTGCCCTGGTGTACTGGCGCCTGAACCAGTACCACCTTGCCTCGGCATCATCGTCTTCGATCAGCCGGCGCTGCGCCTCGGTGAAGTCGTCGAACAGCATCGCGAAATGCGCGAGCAATCGCCGCGGCTGGAAATAGACATCCTGTACGGCGGCGCGTTCCGCCGGGCTCAATAGCGAAATACGAGACAATTGTGCGAGCACCGCATGGTCGGCGATCGGCACTTTAGCCCAGAGCTCCAGCGAGCCGGCGGCGGGATCGTATTGGAAAGGGCCATGCGGCGGTGCGTTCCACATCGCAGCCGAAGTGGGTGCGAGATGGGTGGCGAACCGGCGCGCCTGCTGGCCCATCATTGGCGCAAAGAAGTGTTCTCCCAGGCGGTTAACTTCGATGGCGTCGTAGTTGAACTCGTGCACCAGCGCCGACGCGAGGGTCTGCCAGGTCCAGCGATCGATGTCCGCTTCGTCCGGATGCACGCGCAACAACTTGTGGCGCAGCTCCCACAGCGAGTGCCGGTGCGCCTCCTCCGGCAGTTCGAATGGCTCGTCGTCGGCGTCGTCGGCACCTTGCTCTGGAAATGGGTCATCGCCGTCCAGGTGCCTGTTCGCGTTGAACAGGTAGAGCACCTCGCCCACCGAAAAGTCCGAGGCGTAGATCTTTGCCAGCACCTCGGCGAAGCGCAGCGTGTTCGTGGGCGTCGCGTGCCACCTGTAGGCGGCCACGGCGGGATCGAAGCCGACCAGTCGCGACAGCGGTTCGAAATTGTCCTCCAGCAGCTTGACGAGTTCCGGTCCCTGCCGCTTGCATTCGTAATGGCACTCGGCGTGCTTCGCGACGCCATCGAGCAATTGGCGCAAGGCCCATGGCCAATGTCTCGCCGCTGGCCCGGTCCACAGGGACAGCAGGAACGTCCGATCCGCGCCAGTCGCGCCTGCGGCCGGCTTTTCCCCACCCGTGAGCTTCAGCCGGAACTGGTCGCGCAGCATCTGGAACGCAGCGAGCTGGCGAATGAAGTCCGGGCCCGGAAAATCGAGCACGTCGCAGATATCCGCCAATTCCGCGAAGGTATAGCCGGCCCCGCAATGATGCCGCAGCTTTTGCCAAAGGCGTATGAACACAGCGATCTTAAGGAGTGCAGCGCCGGGGTCCTCGCCGGGGAAGCGCAGACAGAGATCGTCGAGGCAGCACGGCTCGCATTCTGGAAAGCCACGCCGGTCGCGGTCGTTGTCGAACGGCACGAAGCCGCATCGCCACAGGTCAAGAAATTCACAGTAGGTGAGACACGTACATTTCAGGAAGTCGGGCAGGCAAATCACGCCACGCCTCGACACGGCTTTCCGCAGGCACGCATCGGGACTGCTGCCCTTCATACGTCGAGGTCGCCGGCGGCGCGCCCCACACGGATAGGGCAGCACACCGTCGAAGAGCGTCGCATACTCTTCCGGCGACAGCCCGAGATACTCGATCGCGATGTCAAGCCGCACCGGATACCGCCAGAGATGGGTCTGGAAGTCCGACGGCTCACCGGGTGCATCAATCATGAATTCGTGGATGCACCGGCGGAACGTCCGCATCTCTTCGAACCGGCAGGAGCGGAAATGATCGAGATAGGTCCGGTTGACATCCAGCGCCTGGTCATACGGCAGGCAGCACGCGGAAAAATCCAATTTCAGCTTGTTCCAGACGGCGGGCTCCACCAGGCTGTTCGCCGCGACCGGGGCCGCCGGCGTGGAATATTCCGGCAAGGCGGCGAAGATCGCAGCGGGTTCGTGGCACTCGTCCTCATGATGCTCGTCGTGATGCTCACCATGGCAATCGCAGTCGTCGTGCACACAAGCGCAGTCGTGATGCAGGTCGCCGTCATCGCAATGGCCGTCGCACAGCTTGTACGGCCCGAGGTGGTGCTCTGATGTATTGTAGACCGCGCCAGGTGGTACGGGCGGGGTTTTCGAGGCCACGAGTTGCAGGCACTCATTGACGATGTCGATCAGCGGCAGCGGGGTTTCCAGATTGGCGCGCGTCACCGCCAGGGTTTCGACTGGTCCCCGGCGCCCGTCGATCGCGACCTGCAACGTGGTATGGCCCGGCGCAGGCGGCGCGTATGGCCGGTCGCAGGTCGAGCGTTCCGAGACCGTCAGCATCTCGTGCAGGTAGGCAACCGGGCCCAGAGGCGAATGCCATGGTGGCGGAATGCAGTCGGTGAGGCCGCCGGGATTGATTGGTACGAAGGGCCCGCCGCCCGGTGGCAGGACAGGGTGCGGCGGTCCGGCATTGGCGTAAATCGCCACCGCGTGGACGTAGGCGACAGTGCCGGTCAGCGCTTGTTGGAAATCGTTGAATGTCAGGTCCTGCACCATCTCGCGGCTGGTGAAGCCGCGTGCGAACAAGGCCTCCATGATGGAGAAATCCAGAGCCTCCGGCGCGGCCGGAATTTGCGACAGGATATAAAGTTCGTTCAGCGTCTCGACCGCTTGCACGGCCCAAGCCTGCGCTGCTTCGTCGTGGGGTATCGCGGCGGCTGCGGCGGCCTCGAGAACCCCGAAATTGATCGCCATGCCAAGAAAGAAACCGGGATAATCCGCGATCGTTAGCGCGGCGAGGTCAAAGGTGGGGACGCCATATCGCGGGGGAATCGAGGGCGCCGGTACGGGCGGGACAAAGGCGGGAACAGCGAGTTGGAAAAATTGCTGCACCCACTGGATGAATGCGGCGATCTGCGCGGCGACCGTTCCCGGTTGGGTGAAGGACGGCAGCCACGCCGGATTCGCGGTGAAGAAGTTCTGCCAGTCCGCCGGTGTCGTCGCCTCGAGTGCGGCGAGGTTGGCGAGCGGCAGGTTCGTCTCGATCAACTGGGCAAGCGGGTTCGGGCCGACCATGAACCCTTGGGTCAACGCCCAAAGCACGATGTCGAGGAACGCGATCGGTTGGGCCGCAGCCAACGGCTGCCAAAAGCCGGCGAGGTCGTCACCTTCCTGGTAGCTCGCCCAGGTCGCATTCGTCGGGAAACCTAGCCAACCCGGCTCGCCCACTCCCCAACCGGTCTCGAAAACCTGCCACCCGACTACGAACATCGGCGTGGGGGAAACGGCCGCGATGGGCCATACCGGCGCGGTCGAGGTGGCGGGAATATTGAGCGCTTCGAGGATCCGAACGGCCTGTGCCGGATTGAGCGGCTGTAGCGCGATCAGGCCCGCGTTGATCGAGGTTGTCAGTTGATTCAAATTGGCCTGCTGGTCAGCCCCGTAGATCACCTGTTGGCGATTCTGCTTTTGTTGCAGGCTGTCCTGGCTGGCCGAGGCTGAGATGTTATAGTTCAGCGCGTAGAAATACGCGGCGGAGACGTCCAGGCCCAGGGCGCCGGAAAAAATCACCTGGGCTTCAGACAGCGTCGGAATCGGCGGTGGCGGCGACGGCGCGTTCGGATTGACGGGGAAGGCGACCAGGGCCTGTGTCGCCGCCTGCGTCGCTAGTTCCATCCAGAATGCGGCCGACAGGGCGAAGACGTAATTGGTCAGTTGAAGAACCGCCGCGTCCCGCGTTCCGTAGTAGCTGCTGAGCAGGCCCTGGAACTGTGTGCGGTCTTGCTCATTCGGATCGCTGATCGCTCCGGTGTTCGGCGGCATCGTATACATGCTCTCCAGCGCCTCGGGGGGCGCCGGAAGCGGTGCCTGCGGTCCATAGACGTGAGGTGGACCCCATCCATTGGACAGGAAACGGGCTGAGTTAAGAGAGACTCCCGCCGGTTGCACATTCCCCTTCCCGTGCAAGGGGGGGCAGCAAAGCCACGTAGCACTTTCGCCGGATCGATTG
>JBPCNO010000188.1:0-21493 GCA_051001135.1 Acidobacteriaceae bacterium | reverse complement strand
ATGCTCCGGGGTCGAAATGGGGTCCGTGGATGGTGGAGGATCAGCGTCCGTTTACCAGCCGCAAGGACGTCGCGACCTTCACTACGCCGACGCTCGATCACGATGTCATCATCACCGGCGATGTGGTCGCGGATCTCTTCGCCGCGACCTCCGGCACGGACTCCGACTGGGTGGTCAAGCTCATCGATGTCTATCCGCCGGATGCACCCGCGAAGATGGCCGGCTTCCAACTTATGGTGAATGGCGAGATCTTTCGCGGGCGGTATCGCACCGACTTTTCTCAGCCTGCAGCCGTGCCGTCCAACCAGCCAGAGGAGTATCGCTTCAGCCTCCATGCAGCCGATCACGTCTTTGACCGCGGTCACCGCATCATGGTGGAGGTGCAGAGTACCTGGTTCCCCCTCTACGACCGCAACCCGCAGAGTTTCGTGCCCAACATCATGAAGGCCGTCCCCGCTGACTTTCGTCCGGCTACACAGCGCATCTACTTCTCGTCGCAGCACCCCTCGCACATCGAGCTGCCGGTGGTAGATGGCTCGGTGCAGGCGGCGAAATAGCATCGCGCAAAAGGTGCGCAGCTAAGTGGCACAGCAGACCCTTCGACTTCGCACTTCGCTCAGGATGACAGTCTTGCTGAGAAGGAAGTGTGTAGCTAACGAGGGCTTCGGCACCGCGCAGCTAAGTGGCAGCTTCTATTTATTTTCCCCACTTATTTCTTCAGATAGACCCGATAACTATGATTATTCAGGGAACCATCTGCGGCACGCTGGTCCCGGTAGAGCACGTAGCCACTCTGAAGAAAGTCGCGGAGAGCGGGCCAGTTGTCGAGCTGGCGGTAGCTGACGTGATCGGATGCCCAGTCGGATGCGAACAGCACCATGACCTTTGGAGGCCGAGCCCCGGTCTCCGACAGAAAACGTGCGCGCAGCGCCTCCAGGGCGGGAATGCGCTGGTGAGTGAACACAAAGAAGTCGGAGATAAATCCAGTGGATTGCACCAGCCGCATGCGGTAGAGATCGTTGATGCAGCCGGAGACCATCTCGAGACATTGGACATGGCCCGAGAGCGCGGGGCCGCCCAGTGCCTCCAGGTCTTGCTGCAAGGAGAAGAGCGCGCTCTCGTCATACCTCTCGCGCGGCACCATGCGCGTCCAGATACCGCCCGCTCCGGCACAAATGGCCAGGATGCTGACGGCGCCCAGCCAGCGGGCGGCTCCCTTCCGTCTGAGGCCCAGGTAGTACTGGATAGAAACCCAGAGAAGTGCGAAGGCAATCAAGGTGATCTTGTGCTGCGCCCAGCCCTTTCCCTGGCCCACGTAGAGTGCGGCGCCGAACAGAACGCCGAGCGCAAGCAGGTTGAGTTCGAAGTGCCTCCAGGTCCGCAGGAGCAGGCTAAGCAGAATGCCGACGAGCAGGAGCAGCCACAGGAATCGCCCGAACGCCATCTGCACCAACGCACTTAGCGGCAGATTGCCCATCGTCGCGTAGAAGGGCAGCAGCCCGCGGAGCATGGTGAAAAAGGCGCTGAACGCATGCCATCGCCAGAGAAAAAGCAGCGACGCGAGGAGCGGAATACAGGCGCCGAGGAACGCGGACAGCACGTATCGAGCAAGCGCAATATGACGGCGGCGAAGGATGAGGCATGCGGCAACTAGCAGAATGAATGGAAAAAACACCGCGATCGGTTTGATGCTGGCTGCTATACCCATGGCGGCGGCGAAGAGCGCCATGAACCATGGCCGGTGCGTGCGCAGCGCATGAAAGAGGAAGGCGTAGCCAAGTAACACCAGCACCATCAGGAACCAGTCGCGCTGGCCCTCTTGTGTAGGCCCATTCGAGAGGTGAAAGAGCGCAAGCGCGAGGCTGCCGAGTGCGCCCCCGCGCCAGTCATAGGGCAGCGCAATCCAACAGGCGGCGCCGATGGCAACGAGCATGGTCAGGATGTCGAAGAAGCGCCATCCCGCGGGGCCGCCCCCGAAGACATGTACGATCATCCACTGAAGCATGAACGTGCCGGGCATGTTGATGTCGATGATGTCGCGATAGGGCGCGATGCCATGGTCCATCAGGAAGACCACGTAGTGCATGATCACCCCATCGTGGACCAGCGGCCAACGCCATGACCAGAAAAGGCAAAGAAGAAAGCAGGCCAGCAGAAAGAGCACCGGCAGATTACGGATCGTCGCACTTAGCAAAAGCTGCGGATCTTCTCGTGTCACTTGAGATGAGGCCAGAATATTCATCCTTACGCGGCGCTGCTAAGATTATCATCTCTCGCCCTCGGTAGCACACTAGACCAGGCGGCTGCCTTGGATATCTCTCCCCGGTCATCTCTCCGGCTATTTCTTCTCTGGCTAGTTCTTTAGATAAATCTGGTAGCTGTGACGATCAAGTGATCCATCCGGCGCCCGCTTGTCTTTGTATAATGTGTAGTTCTGTCTAAGAAAGCTGCGCAATGCGGGCCAGTGATCAAGCTGACTGTAGCTCACGTGGTTAAGCGTTGCCCAATCCGACGCCACCAGAATGATCACCTTCGGCGGCCGCGCACCCACTTCGGCAAGGAAGCGCTCCTTCAATTTTTCGAGCGCTGGAATGCGGTCGGGGGTAAAGACGAAGAAGTCTGAGATGAAGCCGGTGGGCTG
The DNA here is from genome assembly GCA_051001135.1 of Acidobacteriaceae bacterium. Taxonomy (GTDB): domain Bacteria; phylum Acidobacteriota; class Terriglobia; order Terriglobales; family Acidobacteriaceae; genus CAWHMN01. The sequence goes on along the minus strand of JBPCNO010000188.1, from coordinate 18,852 downwards.
CAGCAGTCGCATGCGGTAGAGATCGGTGATGCAGCCCAGGCCCATCTCCAGGCATTGCACATGCCCCGAGAGCGCAGCGCCGCCAAGCCCTTCAAGATCGTGTTGCAACGAAAATTGCAACGTCTCATCGAAGCCGGCTGCGGGCACCGACCGTGCCCATAGATCGCCCGCGCCGAGGCTGAAGGCGAGCAGCCCCAGCGCGCCCAACACCCGCGCCGCACCCTTCCCCTGGAGCGCCACATAGAACTGGATCGATACCCAGAGCAGCAGGAAGGCGATCAGTGTGCCCTTGTGATACGTCCAGCCCTTGCGCTGTCCGAAATAGAGGATAGCGCCAAACACAACGCCCAGCGCGAGCAGCCTGATCTCCGAATACTTCCACGTCTTCGCGAGCAGGCATACCAGTACGCCGCATAGGGTGAGAGTCCACAGGAAGCGGCCAAACATCATGTGGATGAGAAAGCTCTGCGGCGCATTCCCCACGCCGGTATAGAAAGACATCAGGCCGCGGATGATCGACAGAAAGGCGCCGAAGGCGTGCCATCGCCACAGAAAAAGCAGCGATGCAAGCACGGGCACGCATGCGCCCAGCAGCGCCCATCGCAGATAGGGGCCGAATGCGATGTGGCGGCGCCGCAGGATGAGCCATGCCAGCAGCAGCAGGACGAAGGGAAATGGGATAGCCAGCGGCTTGATGCTGGCCGCCGCTCCCATGGCCGCGGCGAATAGCCCCATGAACAACGGTTGACGTTTGCGCAGCGCGTGAAAGAAGAAGGCGTAGCCGAGCAGCAGCAGCACCATCAGGAACCAATCGCGCTGCCCTACCTCGACGGGTCCTCCCGACAGATGAAGCAGTCCGAGCGCCAGGCCGCCCACCATGCCGGCACGCCAGTCATAGGGGAGCGCGATCCAGCAGCCGGCAGCCGTGGCGGCCACCATGGTCAGCACATCAAAGACACGCCAGGCGGCGTTACCCGCGCCGAAGACATGCACCGCGGTCCACTGGATCATGTACGCGGCCGGCAGGTTGATGTCGATGATGTCGCGGTACGGCGCCATACCGTGATCCATCAGGAAGACGACGTAATGCATGATGGACGCATCGTGCACGATGGGCCAGTGCCGGGACCAGTAGACGCAGAGGACGAAGCAGATCAGCAGGAAGAGCGGCGGCAGATCGCGCAGGCATCGAAGCAACACTCCGTAGCCGGTGTTGCGTGCGGGGGCGCTTCCAGCCTTGTCGCCCTGCTCGGTGTGCCGCTCCGTGTGCTGCTCGGTGTTGCGCATCCCCACCTGGTTTCGACAATGCTCGTTCGTCTCGGCACGATACACTGGATGGGACAGAGATTAGTCCACGTCAGGAGAAAGCAAGTCAGTGCAACGCACGTTCAGCATTATTAAACCAGACGCCATGCGCAAGGGTTATGCCGGAGCGATCCTTGCCGAGCTCGACAAGGCCGGATTCAAGATCGCCGGCATCAAGAAACTGTTTCTCTCGAAGCCGCAGGCGCAGGGCTTTTACCATGTGCACGCGCAGCGGCCCTTCTTCGATTCGCTGACGACCTTCATGTCCTCCGGCTCCATCATCGCGCTGGTGCTGGAGAAAGAGAACGCCATCGCTGACCTGCGCACGCTGATGGGCGCCACCAATCCCGCCAATGCCGACGAGGGCACCATCCGCAAGAAGTATGCCGGCTCGATCGAAGAGAATGCCATGCACGGCTCAGACGCGGAAGATACCGCCGCGTTTGAGATCGGCTACTTTTTTGCGGGGCTGGAATTGGTGTAAGCGCAATTACAGACTAGCGCGAAGGGCGGCTTTCAGGCCGCCATTCGTATATTGCCCCAGCCCTTTCCGGAAATTACTCTCCGGCCCCGACGAGATTTCAAGGTCCAAGCGCGAAATTGCAGGCCAAAACGACGCTCGTCTCTACTGGCGATTGGTGGTCGCGGGCAGGCTGGTATTTCCAGTCGCGTATAGCACGAATTGCAGAGTCCGTGAGCACAGGCGCCGCAGAGACGATTGGTTCCAGTTTACGAATCGAACCGTCGGCTCCAACGATGGCGCCCAGCACCACCGTTCCTTGTAATCTTTCAGCCTTCGCAATTTGGGGATACTCAGGGTTTAAGTGCTTTAGAAGCTTGGGTGGTGAGATTACATACTCGGAAGAGACAAATCCCATCCTTGGGGCGACAGAAGGCGGAGAGAATAAGTCGGCCTTCCAAGAGGCAAGTGGTTCTATCACATCGATCTGTACGGATAATACCTTGCCTCGATTTCCGACGATATCAATTTGCCGGGCCAGATAGCGTCCATCGAACTGGACAATCTGATTGAACGTCTGCTGAAGGCTAGAATCGCTAGCCCAGCGGACGAGGGGACTCTGCTCGTCGAAGCAGACGGCCGTTACCAGAGTGATTGGTCGCGATGAATCGCCAAGCCGAAGACATCGCATGTTAGTGTCACCAAAGGTTGACTCTCCTGCGGATAACCTTTCTCCCTCCTTGAATGAACGCACGGGCTTTACAAACACTCTTGGAAGAAAGTACCGGAGCACAATGGGGGGCTCATCTCCTTCGAGATAGGAGCCGCTGCTATCGCTATAAAGCGAGCTTACCCTCCCATCGACGGTCCAGCTCTTCTTTGACTGTTCATGGCCGGACCACCACTCCTCAAAGGTTCCGGTATGCACCTTCTTTCGATCCGCACTTTGCAGTTCGAAATGCGCCTTGAGATGCCGAGGGTTCGGAGTATCCACACCCAACCCATTCGCGGCCTTTAGTTCGGCGAGAACGGCCTCCGATCCCGCAACTTGTGTCGTAGACGGAGCGTTAGCCGGGGCTGATTGTGCGAAAGCAGGGATGTAGGCAATGACTAAAAAAAATAGAAGATATCGCATATCGTTTGAGCGTTAGGGTCAACAGACCGGACGAGTATGAATTGAGTCGCAGGCGCCCGCAAGCCCTTTCTGCTAACGTCAAAAACTATGGAGTACATCGAAATCAATGGCGCGCAGGTCTCGCGCATCGGCTTGGGCACGTGGGCTATCGGCGGGTCGGAGTGGGGTGAGGTGGATGAGGACGATGCGGTCCGCACCTGCCTCGCCATCTTCAATCACGGCATCAACCTGATCGACACCGCGCCCATCTACGGTCAGGGCCGCGCGGAAGAGGTCATCGGCAAAGCGATGCGCAAGCACGGCCATCGCGAGGAGTTCTACATCGCCACCAAGTGCGGGCTGGACTGGACGGGCTGCGGGGCGGGCGGCAATGTCGTCACCGATTCCACGCTGCCCCGCATTGAACAAGAGCTTAAGGACTCGCTGTCCCGCCTCGGCACCAGCTACATCGATCTCTACCAGGTGCATTGGCCCGATCCTCTGGCGCCGATGGAGGAGGTCGCCGGCCTGTTTGCGCGCTACCTCCACGATGGCCGGATCCGCGCTATCGGCGTCAGCAATTTCTCCGCCGCGCAGATGGACGCCTTTCGCACCATCGCCCCCATTCACACCAACCAGCCGCCGTACAACATCTTCGAGCGTGCGGTTGAGGCGGAGGTGCTGCCCTATTGCCGCAAACATGGCATGCACGTACTGACCTACAGTTCGCTCTGCCGCAGCCTGCTGGGCGGACGTCTGCGGCCGGAGATGCAGTTCGCCGCAGGCGATATCCGCGCTGAAGATCCGAAGTTCCAGCCGCCGCGCTTTGCGCAATATCTGGCCGCGGTCAGCAGGCTGAATGCGCTGGCGGAGCAGCACTACCAGCAGCATGTGCTGGAACTGGCGGTGCGCTGGGTGCTGGACCGTCCTGGCGTATCGGCGGCGCTGTGGGGGGCGCGGCATCCGTCGCAACTGGCCCCGGTCAGCCGTGTGTTCGATTGGCACCTGGACGCTCGCGCGCTTCAGTCCATCGATGCGATCGTGGAGCAGGCGGTCAAAGACCCCATTGGACCGGAGTACCTGACGCCCGGCGTGCGCAGTCAGGTACCGTAGTTGTGTTCTATCGTCGTGTTCTATTCGCGTCAGGGTCCCGCAGTGCTGCTTATTTGCGGGCCGTCCGCTTGGGAATGCCAATGCGATACAGGACACCGACGGAGATGCCGAACTCGTTCTGGTTGAAGCCGCCATAGCGGGTCAGGATGTAGTCCGGCGAGATGCGCAGGGCCAGCCGGGGAGAGCGATTCAGGTCCAGCGATCCGCCCAGCGCCATGGCGAAGGTGCCGCCATTGCTGAACAGGCCCAGGTTGTTGGGCGGCACGCCGCTCAGAGCATGGTCGAAGTTGCCATAGCCGCCGCCCGCCAGCGCATGGAAGTCGATCGCCGCGTGCGGGTTCTCCAATGCGCGAAAAGTTCCACCGCCCAGCAGCAGGTGCTCCATCACGAAGGGGCCGGTGATGTGGTTGGGATTAGGATCGACCGCCTGCGTGCCATAGTAGCCGCGCACGTTGCCGGTGACGCCCAGCCGCCGCCGCAGCCAGCGCGTACCCTGCACATCGAAGCCGCCCAGGTTGGTGCCTTGCACCAGGTTGGGGCCGGCGCGGAAGTGCGAGAACGCGGCGCCGCCGTACACCTCCCACTTGTTGTCATAGTGAACGTCGGCGAGGGTCTCGTTCGCGTTCACGTTGGTGTCGATGGTGGGTGGCGGGGGCAGGGGACGGCCCGACTGGCTGGTGGGCCGCTGGCCAGTGGGCTGCTGGGCGGTTGGCTGCTGACCGGTTGTGGCCTGGGCCGGAGCGTCCGTGGCGCAGAGTGCAAGCGGAAGAAGGGTCGCCAGGGCGAGTACGAGAGACGCACGGTGCACTGACATGGGCCGCGGGCGGCGGAAGAGTCCGAGCCCAAAGCTCGGAACAGGTCCGAGCTGTTGGCTCGGGAAAACGCGAAGATGCTTCAACAAACGAACTGCCTCCACTCCAGAGAACAATCCCACCGGAAGCGGCGGGAACACCCGGCAAAAACTGGGGGAGAGCGAGCGCATCCCCTGCCCTTCAAGATACATGGCCGCACCGGCATGTGCGAATTCAGCATGTGCGAGTTTGCGCCAGCCGGACGAACGCGGAGCAGAGCAAAAGGGGATAGGCTGGTGGTATGGATGACAGCAAGGAAAAGCTTGCCGCGCAGGTGTTCGACTCCATCGGAGACATGGTGCGCGGCTATGCGCAGGAGGCGGTGCGGGTGGCGCAGAAGCAATTCGGGGTGCGGCTGGACTTCACCCCTCATTCCATCGCGGCGCTGGAAGGGCTGCTGGAGGGGCAGGCAGCGGCCGATCTGGATTTCCAGTCGCGGCTGTGGGGCAGCTACCTGGGCGAGGTCATGCGCTTCCGCTGGAATGGCGAGTGGCTGCTGGCGCAGTATCCCGGCGGCCAGGCCGCGGTGCCGACGCTCGAGGTGAGTGGCTCCCGGCTCTATCCCACCATGAAGATCTATCGCCGCCTCACCCTCGGCGCGGCCGAGAGTGTGCTGACGTTCTGTCAGATGGTCGCGAGTCGGCTGGATGCTCCGCCGGCAATTCCTGGCCCGGCAATTCCGGCACCTCGGAGTTCGCATGCAGAGACCTTGGCCGCCGGCAAGCCGGCGGAGCGGGAAGACGCCGAAACGGGACGTGAAGAAGAATAATGCGTTGAGACATCTATCCACCCGGCCGCGCGCGTACATCCCCTAGGGTAGGCTCAGGCAAGGCCCCAGCCATACCTGCACCTGTGCGACAATGGGCGCAGAAGATCTTCACCCGCGGCTCGGATGAGCTGCGGTTCGCATTGCAGCCGGAAGGACATCGATTATGGGCGAATTACTAACACCGACACACCTCATCCTCGTACTAGTCGTGGCTCTGCTGGTCTTCGGACCGCGCAAGTTGCCGGAGCTGGGCAAGGGGCTGGGCGAAGGGTTGAGAGGTTTCAAGGAAGGCATCAAGAATCAGCCGGACGCGGTCCAGAAGACCGACGCGAACGTCGCCGTCACGCCGAAGCCGGACGCGACCCCCGAGGTAAAGTAACGCGTTTAGCGAGATAGCTGACCGCCAAGCGCCGCGCCGTTCCGGTTCGGCGCTTTTGTGCGCTTGCGCGGTGACATGTTCGTGACATCTCTACATCCTGGTGACATTTGAAGCGCCGGGCACTCTTCAGAAGCTCGGCGGGATAGTCTCAGGCCCGGTGAAGGGTCGACGCAGGTCCTTCGACTGCGCACTGCGTGCTCCGCTCAAAATGACATCGCGGTGGGAAACGCGACGAAGTGAAAATGGTTTAATGGCTCGATGAAGATCAAAAGCCCCTATCTGGTCAAGCCGCACACGCAGGTGCGGCTCAACAAGTGGCCCACCGCGGCGACCGGCAAGTACAAGCAGGAGGACGAGGCGAGCGCCGATCTGGAGAAGCATCGGAAGGCGCTTGGGGATTTACAGGAGGTCCTGTCCGCCGAAGGCAAGCACGCGGTGCTGGTGGTGCTGCAGGCCATGGACACGGGCGGCAAGGACGGCACCATCCGGCACATCTTCACCGGGGTCAATCCGCAGGGCTGTTCCGTGACCTCCTTCAAGGTGCCGACGCCGCTGGAACTGGCGCACGATTTTTTGTGGCGCGCGCACCTTGCCGTGCCGCGCCTGGGCACCATCGGCATCTTCAACCGTTCGCACTATGAGGACGTGCTGGTGACGCGCGTGCACAAGATGGTGAGCGACAAGCTGGCCAAGGAACGCTTTCGCCAGATCAATCACTTCGAAGAGATGCTGGCCGAGAATGGTGTCGCGATCCTGAAGTTCTTCCTGCACATCAGCCGGGAAGAGCAGACGGCCCGTCTGAAGGCGCGCTGCAATGACAAGGACAAGCAGTACAAGATCAGCGAAAGCGACTTCCACGAGCGCGTCTTCTGGTCCAGGTATCAACATGCGTACGAAGATGCGCTGAGCCACACCAGCCACAAACATGCTCCCTGGTTCGTGATTCCGTCGGACCGCAAGTGGTACCGCAACGTGGCTATCTCGGAGATCATGGTGGAGGCGATGCGCAGTCTGAAGATGAAGTACCCGACGGCTTCGTTCGATGTTTCGAAGGTGTGCGACACGCTGTAGGACAACCACGGCGAAGGAGTGCGTCTCCCACCCTTCGCTGCGCTCAGAGTGGGGCACCCCCGTATCCTGCTGCCGCGGCGGTGAGGATGGTTCAGCGCGGTGGCGGGGTAAAGCCGGTGAGGCGGGCGGCCTGGGCGAGCAATTTGCTTTGCTCGTGGCAGTCGCAATCGCAGTTCCCTTCGCAGTCATCTTCACAGTCAGAGCATTCGTCCTCGAAGTCCTCGGCCTCGAAACTTTCGACGCTGGGGCCGAAGGGAGTGCCGTCTTTAACGGGGAAGACTTCGCGAACGGTATTACGGTCGAGATAGGAGCGGGCGTGCCGTACGTTGCCGGCCGCCACCTGGAGTCCATAGAGCAGCAGGCCGCCACGGCGGGGGTCAAGCTGGCCGTTGGCAATCGCTTCGAGCACTTCGGAGAGGGCAAGTTGAATGGTATCGGCATCTTCGAGCGGGCCAGCGTTCCACTGCATGGAGGCGTCTTTGCGCGACGTGCTCTTTCCTTTGGCGGCGCGGCCGTGAAAGTAACAGAGCGGCTGGCCGGTGAGGGCGGGCGCCTTGCACTTGCAACCGCCGGCGAAGATGTGACGGCATTCCAGATAGGACATGGGTGGAGCCTCCAGAGCGGGGGGTGTACCCCCTGGGTATGAATTCGCTAAATTCTTCCAAACACAGGTACTTACGGACAGCGATCGCGCTAAATTCCTCTGTCTGTTGGACTTACGGGTAGATTCCTGCAATCAAAGGACTTAGGTGGGTCCTGGAATGCAGGCAGACGCAAAAAGCCCATCCTGACTGGCTCGGGATGGGCGGTTTCATATCGGTGATGAAGATGTCTGTAGTTTCAGGATAGCAAAGTCGGCGGAATCAATCGGCAACTATTTGACGTAGCGCGTCCGGGTTGATGGTTAGCACCGGCAGGTACCGCACAGCGCCGCTCACAAGGGCCGTCGTGGGCGGCGAAAGAACACGCCGTGCTGCGGCAGATGGGTACTCACTGATTGACAGCCGTCCGCCGAGTTGAGATAGCGTCGGCCTTCCAAATCCGTGGATAGCGCTTTTCGTCAGATCATACTGGGTTGTTGAACTTTCGCTTCGAGCGGATGGCTGCGAACAGCTTCATCCAAGCGCTAGAATGTTCACCGAATGCGTGCAGCATGTCGCAGCTCCGACGGGGATGTTCTCCTTCATCACCAACTCCGCTTCCTGATCCCCAAGTCGTAGAACATCCGGCCGGAATCCGCCGTCGCCTAAAGACCCAGGAGGTATGGATGAAAGCATTGATCTTTCGCGAGACCGGTGAACCGAAGAGCGTATTGGAACTGGCTGAGATCCCTACTCCGCCTTTGGCCCCTGGCGAAGCGCTGGTCCGGGTGCTGCTGAGCCCGGTCAACGCATCGGATCTGCACATGGTGCGTGGGCGCTATGGCTATCAGCCGGAGTTGCCAGCCAGCCCGGGCATTGAAGGCGTGGGGATTGTGGAGGCTGTAGGTCCGGGCGTGGAAAGTCCGATAATTGGAACTCGCGTAGTTTTCGTTGACACGTGGAACACGTGGCGCGAGCAGATCGTGTGCCGGGTGGACAAACTCGTTCCCGTTCCAGACGGCCTGGACGATCCGGCCGCCGCCACTTCCTACATAAATCCTTTGACGGCATGGGCATTGACGAGATCAAGTCACAATCTCAAGGAGGGAGAGTGGCTTCTGCAAACGGCCGCTGCATCCAGCGTCGGGAAATTCGTGCTTCAACTGGCGCGGCAGTATCGATTCAAGACAATCAACGTCATCCGGCGGCGCGAGCAGGAAGCAATCATACGCAACCTCGGAGGCAACGAGGTCATCTGCACCGCCGACGAGGATCTGAGCGCACGCCTGCAGGAATTGACCGCGGGCAGAGGCGTTGAACGAGCGATTGACTGCGTTGCCGGGGAACTTGGCGCCGAGGTTGCCCGAAACCTCGCTCCCGCTGGAACCATGCTGGTGTATGGAGCCCTTTCCAGCCATCGGCAGACGGACCCCGCGAAATTCATCATGCCGCTCTTCGCTCCACGTTTGATTTATTCGACAGCGACGGTTCGCGGGTGGTGGCTTCCGCGTTGGGTGCCTTCCCAGCCGCTCGCCGAAGTGCGGGCAGCGACGAGCGATCTCCTCACCATGTTGTCGAAGGGAGTCCTTACGCCGCCAGCGGTTGTGCGGTATTCATTTAAGGACTTCCAAGAGGCAGTGCGCCTAGCCGATGGTGAGGCTGGACAGCAAAAGGTCTTGCTGGACTTCTCCGAAAGGGCACCATAACCGTGGACCAGTGCGGTAGTCGCGAACCAGGCCGTAGCGTTTGACAAATCCATGTCCGCGGCTTGTCGCCATCTCGAACAACTGACTATGCTCTCGGGTGGCGATACCAGGCCAAGTCACTTATTGAGAAAAATTGATGCATTGGCGATTCTCGCACGTCGACGCCAAAACTATAACCGCTGCCGCGCTTAGCGAAGGTTTCCGGCAAAGTTGGTCAACTGCGCATATCAAATTGATTCGCCACCCTCCTGCTACCATACGAGGCGCGGATGAGTTCTCTCGGTTTCGATTTCAACAGGCCCTGCCGGGCGGAAGCTTCTTTGGACGATCGATGCGCTCGTTCTGCAAACTGCGCTCGTTCTGCAAAACACAGACGCCTTCGTATCTCGCCGGGTGCCCGGAAACGCATCGCTCACTGGACAGAGATGGCCGTGAAAATTAGAGTTTCTCTTGTGCAGAAATCTCCCTGGTTGAATACAGTGTGCGCCGTCGTGTTCTCGGCGGCGTGCCTGCCGTCATTACTTCTCGCGCAGGCGCCCAAGCGGCCCGCGATCGACGGCCTCTCTCACATGACGGTCTTTGCAGCAGACCCCGCCGCTTCGAAGAAGTTCTATATCGGCGAGCTTGGCCTGGCCGAAGGCGCACCGGACTCTGCGGGAGAGGCGCGCTACTACATCAGCGCGAAGCAATATGTTGCAGTGGCGCCACTGCCCGCCGACCACTCTAGCTCTCGGCTGAAGGCTGTCTACTTCGCCACAACGGACGCCGAGGCCTTGCGCCGCTATCTGGCCGCGCATGCCATCGAAGTGCCGCCGCGGGTGCAACATGATCGGGACGGCAGCTCCAGCTTCGAGGTCAAAGATCCCGATGGCCATACCATCGGCTTTGAGCAGCAGGGTAAAGGCGTTCATCCGCCTCACCCAGCCAATCCCGCGTCCACGCGGATGATCCATGTAGGCTTCGCCGTGCACAATCGCAAAGCCGAAGACAGCTTTTACCTCGGGGTTCTTGGCTTTCGACCGTACTGGCACGGGGGCATGAAAGACGGCCAGGAAGACTTCGTCAGCCTCCAGGTACCGGATGGCAGCGACTGGCTGGAGTACATGCTGAACGTTCCCGAAAACCCCTCACAGCGAGCGCTGGGAGTGGTCAACCATTTCTCGCTCGGCGTGGTCGACATCAACGACGCCGCCAAGAAGCTCGAAGAGCACGGCTGGCATGAGAGCGAGCGCGAACACCGGCAGGACGGCCGCGACGGCAAGCGCCAGCTCAACGTCTTCGACCCTGACCTGACGCGTGTCGAGTTCATGGAGTTCAAGCCCTTCCGGAAGCCCTGCTGCTCCGCCTTCACCGCCTCCCATCCCAAGCCCTAGCAGCCTTCACATCGGATTGCGGGACAGCGCATTGGCGATTCCTCCATCTCGGCTGGTATGCCGGCGACCAGGCCATTTGAAACGCGGAAGCATTCCCCCGGGCGTATCGTCCAGCCAACAGATCGGCCGTATTGGACTACAGTTCGAACGCAAATAATGCCCTCGCCATCCTTTGCTTTCCGGTGCTACTATCCACGCAAAGCGCGGAATCCACTCGCGCCCCCCTTCGGCGCATTCTCCCCTTTCGGGGTCCTTCCTCCGCTTGAGCGTCCTCTTGGACCGAACGTCCCTACCAGCACATGAAGGAGGCGGGACATGAACACTCTCTCCGGAAGTACCGCATCAGCTCTGTTGGCACTCGCGCTCATCGCAACCGCATTGCCCGCACAGCAGACCGCAACATCCCCGCAGACTTCAACCAGTGACGCGGCCGTTGCTGCCACGGCTTCGCCAGGTGCCGCGCCCGCGCCCGCCTACTCCAAGGTGCGTATCGTGCGCCTCAGCGAGGTCAAAGGCGCAGTGCAAGTGGATCGCAATACCGGGCAGGGCTTCGAAGCTGCCCCGGCGAACCTGCCCATCATCGAACATGCCCGGCTCCAGACCGGCACGGGCGTCGCCGAGGTCGAGTTCGAAGACAACAGTTCGCTGCGCATCGCCCCGGACTCCCTGGTCGCGTTCCCACGGCTCGAACTCCTTCCCTCGGGCGCCAAAGCATCCACGGTGGATGTTTTGAAGGGCACGGCGTATGTCAGCCTTGCCAACACCAAGGGCAATGAGTTCACTCTGACCTTCGGCCAGCAGAAGCTCCATCTTCAGCCTTCCAGCCACATCCGCCTTCAACTGGAACCCACCGAGGCCAAGCTGGCCGTGCTCGATGGCGCCGCCCAGGTCGAGGGTCCCTCGGGCACAACCTAGGTCAGCAAGAAGAAGACGTTCACCTTCAATCTGGCAAACCAGGGTGAACCGGTGGTAGCCAAGAACGTGGCTCCGGATCCGTTCGACTCCTGGGACCACGCATCCGCGGATTACCACAAACGCGCCGCGAACCTCAGCGCCTTCGGGAACTCTTCGTACAGCTATGGCACGACCGACATGTCTTATTACGGAAGCTTCGTGAACACCGGGGGATGCGGTTCCATGTGGCGGCCTTACTTCGCCAGCGCGGGCTGGGAACCATTCTCTAACGGCGCCTGGGCCTGGTACCCCGGCGCCGGCTACTCCTGGGTCTCTCCCTATCCGTGGGGATGGACGCCTTACCACTCCGGCAGCTGGGCCTTCTGCCAGGGTGCCGGTTGGGGATGGCAGCCGGGCGGTTCATGGAATGGGCTGACCAACGCGCCCGCTTTGACGAGTATGAACGGCCGCGCTGCCGGCTATCCCCGGCCGCCGGCCCGGCCTCCGACCTCGGGTCAATCGACACTTGTCCCGGTGAACCTCAGGCCGCTCACCCCCTCGGCTCTCGGGTCTCCTGAGTCGTTTGTCTTCCGCCATGACTCGGCCGGCCTGGGAGTTCCGCGCGGCAGCCTTGGCAAACTGGATAAGTTCTCCGAACGGGCGGCGCAGCACGGCTCCGCGAGTGCGGCGGTGTACAACGCCGTTCCCGGGAATGCTGCCGCGAATGCTCCGGGCGTTGCGCGAACCGCGAATGCCGGCCTGGCCGCCTCGCCCCGGTCGGGCTACGAGAATCGCTCCGGAGCGCAAGCTCCCTCCATGGGGCCGCGCTCCTCGGGTGGCAATCCGGGTGGCAATCTCGGTGGCGGTCCGGGTGGCGGTCCGAGTATGAGCGCCTCACGGCCGGCTTCGACCGGCCCAACGGGCTCGGGCAGACCGCGCTAAGTTGCTGACGCCCAGTTGATGGCGCCCGGATGATGGCGCCCCAGGAGAGGGCGGCCACTCTCCTGCGCTAGAACATTTCGTCTGTAGGCGCGCGGTAGCGAGCGGAAGTGGACGCAGCCGGGCGTGCTCTGCGCGCGCACTCAGCAACCGGAGAGATGCTCTACGACGCGCCCTCCCTGTCTGGCTGTTCACTCCGCCCGCAGCGCTTGCACCGGATCGATGGACGCTGCGCGGCGGGCCGGCAGCAGCGACGCAGCCAGCGCCAGCAGCAGCACCAGGACCGCCGCCAGCAGCAGCACCAGCGGGTCGAGCGCGCTTACCCCGAAGAGGAACGAACTCAACAGGTGCGAGGCGGCCATTGCGCCGAGTAGCCCGATCGCACAGCCGATGACCGCGAGCTTCGCTCCTGAAGTCACGACCAGTCGAACGATTCCCGAGCGCTGCGAGCCCAGGGCCATGCGAATCGCCAGCTCCTGTACGCGCAGTGCGACCGAGAACGCAATCACGCTGTAGATGCCCAGCACTGCCAGCAGCACCGCGATCGCGGCAAAGGACGAGATCAGTGCGGTATTGAACCGGCGCGGGGCCTCGCTGTCTGAAATCGCGCGCTCCATCGTCTGTACCTGTGTCAGTGGCAATTGCGGGTCAATGGAGCGCACCGTGGCGCGCAACGCATTCTCCATCTGCTCCGGAGGCATGGCCGTGCGCAGCGCAATGAATCCGCCATTGCCGTTCAAATCGGTTGGCGTCGCCAGCACTCCCGCCATGGCCTCCGCCTGATCGACCGGCATGTACCACTGCTGCTTGGTCGGCGCATCGGGGGAGCTCTCCTTCACATCCGCCACCTCGCCCACCACCGTTGACCAGGGTGTCAGCATCGTCTGCGTTCCCAGCCGCAGCCGTTTGCCGATGGGATCTTGTCCCGGCCACGACTGCTCCGCCAGTTTGTGGTTCACGATTACGACCAACTGCGTGCCGGCCTTGTCCGCCTGGGTGAAGAGCCGCCCGCGCAGCAGGGGGATCGCCATCGCGGAGAAATAGCCGCCCTCCACCTGCACCGGGGTCCCAAGATCGAGATTTCCGGCCTTCGGTGGGTTATAGCCTTCCGCAACAAAGGCGCTGTTGCTGTTGTTTCCCGAGGCGGGCAGAAATGAGGTGAGTCCCACGCTCTTTGTCCCGGGCAATTGCTGCAACCGCCGCACCAGTTCCTGATTGAACTGATTGACCGCCGATTGCGTGGCATATTGCCTCCGTGGCAGCGAATAGGAAGCCACCAGCGTGTGGTCCGGCTGAAAGCCGAGATCCACTTGGCGCATTTTTTCAAAGCTGCGCAGCAGCAGGCCGGAAGCTGCCAGCAGGACCAGGGCGATGGCAATCTCCGCCACCACCAGCGCCGAACGCAGCCGCGCATGTCCGCCGCCCGAGGTGCCCGTGCGGCCGCCTTCCTTGAGCGTGTCGTTCACGCTCGTCCGGATGGCCGCAAACGCCGGGGCCAGTCCGCACACCACCCCGGTCACCACCGCCAATGCCAGCGCAAAGCCGACCACCGGCCAATCTAATCCGATTGCACTCACCAACGGCAGCGTCTCCGGCAGCAGGCTCACGCCCACCCGCAGCGCCATCGCCGCCAGCGCCAGACCCACCAGGCCGCCGGCCACACTCAACACCAGGCTCTCCAGAATCGCCTGCCGCAGCAGCGTTCCCGCACGCGCGCCCAGCGCCAGACGGACCGCAACCTCCCGCCGCCTGCGAATCGCCCGCACCAGCAACAACCCGGCGAGATTCGCACACGCGATCAACAGCACCACGGCGACCGCAAGAAACAGCGTATGGACCAGCGGGCGAGCTTGTTCGACCGTCTCCTCATGCAGCGGCCGCAGCACCGGGTGCATGCCGAACCCGGCCAGGAACGCCGGATAATTACGCACCGTCTCCTTCGCCACCGCCGCCGCATCGCTCAGCGCCTGTTCCCGCGTGACGCCCGGCTTCAGCCGCCCCACCATCTGGAAGCTCCAGTTCGCCGAGCCGGTCGTCAGTTCGTCCGGCTCGAAGCTCATCGGAACCCACAATTCGCTGCGATTCAGATGACCGGGGATCAAGGGGAACTCAAAGTTCCGAGGCATCACGCCGACAATGACATATGGCTTGCGGTCAAGCAGCGCCTTCTTTCCCACCACGTTCGGATCGCCGTGGAAGCGGCTCTGCCAGGTGCTGTAGCTGAGTACCGTCACCTGCTGATGCTGGTCATCGTCCTGCGGCGTGAACACGCGTCCCAGCAGCGGCTGCACCGCCAGCGCCGGGAAAACGCCGCTGCTCATGCGCGCCGCATTCACCGTGGCCGGATCGCCCACGCCGGAAAGCTCGAAACCGGTCTGCCGATATCCCCCGAGGCCGGCGAAACTGTGCGTGTCGCGGGTGTAGTTGCGAATATCGGGAGCGGTCACGCCCGCCTCGCCGTTGCCGCTAATCTCCGCTCCCTGGATGATGTCCGACAGCACCATCAGCCGGTCGGCATGGGGAAAGGGCAGCGGCCGCAGCAAGACTCCCTCGACGATCGAAAAGATCGCCGTCGTCGCGCCAATCCCCAGCGCCAGCATCAACACCGCAGTCGCCGCAAAGCCGGGAGACTTCGATAAGTGACGGATTGCGATCTTCAGATCACGAAACAGAGACAGCCCAAACAGGGACATCACAGGTCTCCTCGCACACCAGGCTGAGAACTCTCCAGCAATTCCCTCACCAGATACGTTTTGCGGGAATTCCTTGTTCCATCAGGTTGCGAACGCGTCGCCACCCATCTCGACCAGCCCCGTGTTGTCCACAATCGGACCCGGCTGTCCACTCATGGACAACGCTCACGTGGCAGCTCTCCTACGACCGGAGCCTACGCCGGCGTTTGGGAGCGCTGGCCTGGCGGAGTGGTCCGATTGAGCACGGAGTTACGAAAGGGCGTCCTGCCCGCCGAGAATGCACGATCATCGTCGCCACCGCAAATAGCGGGCTCGCGTCCTTCGAGTGTGCGCACGATCACTTCACGATCGGGGTGAGCGACAAACGCGAACGAGAGTGTTCGAGGGGACGGGAGTCACGAGAAGACGCAAGCCAGCCCGAGCGGACCGACTTATGTGATTAGTCTTGGAACTGGAGGCGCGGGCCGGGATCGAACCGGCGCATAAAGGTTTTGCAGACCCTCTTCTTGAGCCTGCATCACCTTTGTTTGCAATCATCCGGGACGCCGCTCAACATTTCTGTCCGCTTTTTGTCCGCCAAACGCCGAAACCAGCCAACAAGCACGCGGCCATCGAGGCACGCAAAGGCGTCACATCTCGCCGAAGGTAGCGCGCCCCCGGAGCGAACATCCCGATTGACGGGTGCCCTATCTACTTGCCCGATTCACTACAATCAGGCAGCCTGCCGGTCCGCAGCAATCGGCCATACGCATCCGCCTTGTGCTCATCCTGTTCGTTGCACAATGCATGTCCAAGCTCATGAGTGATTGCGAGCGTCAGCAGGTCGTCGATGCTGCTGGACCAGTGCACGATCAGCTCAGCGCTCCGTCCCGGCACGGGCGCGACCAACGCCTCTTCGATAAAGGTTTCCCGGCGTGCCAGAAAGCTGAAGGCAGGGCTGTCCGAGTCAAGACGAAGCCGGCGCTTCATCGGTTTCCAATCCCCCGAGCGGACGAGCACCCACGTCCACTCCCCCAGCGTGCCCGACGGGTACCGGGCCAGCACGCCACGCAACACCTCCATCTGCCTCCGGCATAGCTCGGCGGAGTATCCGGTGTTACAGACAAAATGCGGTTGCACTCCCGGCACGTGTCTCGCCGAGGCTACACGCGATTGACAGTTCGCGGCGTTCGCAACGAGCGCGAAGGCCAATACGACGACGCCAGGTAGATATCGGAAAGCCACGGAGGCACCTCCAACGGTGCCCGCATCCTTGGCCGTCCCGCTCGGTACCTCCATGAGCCCTGCGTCCTATCGAGGTCACAAATACCTCACAAGCTAAGTGGCTGTACCTGCATGTACCTGCATCCCCTCACAGCACGACCCGCGTATGCCAGCAAAGCGCTCCGGCGTAAACTCGTGTAGAACGAATGGCGAGTCACCCATGCGTGATCTGGCTCAATTCTCGGAACTCCTTCGCTTCGGCCCCTTCGAGGTGGACCTGAGAAGTCAGGAACTGCGAAGAGAGGGCATCCGGATACGCCTGCCCGGACAGTCTTTTCAGGTTCTGGTAACGCTCCTCAGTCGGCCGGGAGACCTGATCACGCACGAGGAGCTGCAACGGAAGCTCTGGCCAGTCGAATCCTTCGGCAATTTCGAGCATGGGCTGAATGCCGCCGTAAACCGCCTGCGCGAGGCGCTCGGCGACTCCGCCGACGAGCCAAGATTCATCGAGACCCTACCTCGCCGCGGCTACCGCTTCCTCTCACCCGTCGAACGAGATGGCCACAGAAGCGCAAACATGTCCCTGAAAGGGACCGGAAAGGCCCAAGTCGCGGAGATTGAATCCGGGGAGCCGCGCACGCGGAGCCGCAGTTCCGGCGCGAGGGCACGCCTGTTGCTCACCCTGGTGGCCGTTCTCGCGTTGGGGCTTGCGGCGGCGTTCTTTCTCCACTTCAGAATGCGCGCATCGGGCGGTCAGGACAGCAGCGTTGCGGAGGATGTGACTATCCTCCCCTTGACCACACTGCCAGGGACAGAGATCAATCCGACATTCTCGCCCGATGCCAGCCAGGTTGCGTTCGGCTGGGATGGAGGCAACAGCGAAGCACACGAGCGCTTCGACCTCTATGTGAAAGTGATCGGCACAGAAAACGTCGAGCGCCTCACGCAACATCCCGCGCAATGGATCTCTCCCGCATGGTCGCCGGATGGGAGCATGATCGCTTTTTCTCGGGAGTCCACGTTAAATGCCGGAGTCTTTCTGATTTCCGCGCGTGGAGGGCCCGAGCGCAGGCTTGCACAGGTCCCGCCACCCGGTTTTGCCGACCGTCCAAGCTGGTCACCCGACGGTCGTGAGCTGATCTACTCCTTGGCCGGTACCCTGCATGTAGCCACACCGGAGACCGGCGCTGTCCGCGACTTTGCTACTCCCGCGGACTGCATCCACGCTTACCAGCCCGCCTTCTCTCCCGATGGTTCGACCGTTGTCTTCGGCTGCTTCTCCGACTCGGACCAAACGTTTTCCGACGTCTACTCCATCCCGCGGGGTGGCGGGCCAGCGAAATTGATCCTGAGGTCAAAGTGGTTTATCGGAAGGATCGTCTGGTCTCTCGACGGCAAGCGGATAATCTTCACGAGAGATGGGGCCTTAGTCGAGATCAGCAAGGACGGCGGCTCCCCGCATCGTCTGGCCTTTGCTGCCGATGCGAATGCGAATGCCGATGCGCCGGCAATTGCGCCGCGCGGAAGACGGCTGGCGTTTGTAAGGTACTTCTCTAAGGAGACTCTATGGAGAATGGACCTGCGGAAAGATGGCACCCTCCCACGGAGCGTGTTGGCTCCTAGTACCAGCTTGCAGCAGTACCCTGCTATCGCTCCAGATGGAAAACGGATCGGCTTCCAATCGACTCGCTCCGGCTGGATAGAAGTCTGGGTCTCAAATCTGGATGGAAGCGACGCCATTCAGCTCACTCACTTCCGTTCCCATACCGGAAGCCCGGTTTGGTCTCCGGACGGCAGCCAGATTGTTCTTGACTCGCGTGTTACTGGAAAGCCCGCGATCTACCTGGTAGACCCGGCCACAGCCACCCCCGGGATGATTCCTATTGCAGATCTCGAGCCCTCCGTCCCGACCTGGTCACGCGATGGCCGCTGGATCTACTTCAAATCGGGCAACTCTAAAAAGCCGGGAATTTACAAGATCGCACCGGCTGGTGGAGCGCCTATGCGTGTCAGCACAACAGAAGGCTGGTTCACGCGCGAGTCCAATGATGGAAAGCTGCTCTACTTCTTCCATACCAACAATCGCACTGATCTCGACGGTGAAATCCGCGTTCTCTCCACCACTTCCGGTGAGGAACGGCGTCTGCCCGGCATGCCGCGAGTGCACTCGCCGGCGGATTGGGCGCTTACCTCGACCGGCATATATTTCATCGATCGGACCTCCGCCACCGTCAGCATCGCCTTCTTCAACTTCGCCTCCTCCAAGGTCACTCGCCGCATCCCGCTTGGCGGGAAGCCGAGCGTCTGGAGCGGTCTCTTCGTGTCCCCGGACGGCAGTTGGCTGGCTTACAACCAGATCGGCGAGGGCACGAGCGACTTGATGTTGGCAGAGGGTTTCCAT
>JBPCNO010000187.1:0-15502 GCA_051001135.1 Acidobacteriaceae bacterium | reverse complement strand
CCTGTGAAAGACAACCTCATCCTCAATCCGGCCAAGGTGGAGGAGACCTTGGGTGTGCGGCCGGAAAAAGTCATCGATGTCATGGCGCTGCGCGGCGACTCCATCGACAACATCCCCGGCGCTCCCGGCATCGGCGACAAAGGCTCGGTCGAACTCATCCAGCAGTTTGGCTCCCTCGATGCCGTGCTGGAGCGCGCGGATGAAGTCAAGCGAAAGACCTACCGTGAATCGCTCCAGAATAATCGCGCCAACATCGAGCTGAGCAAGGAGCTTGTGACCATTCACACTGGCGTGCCGGTAGACCTGGAACTCGAGCGCATGCGCACCCTCGCTCCCGATCTGGCCGCGTGCCGCGCCCTCTTCAATGAGCTGGAGTTCACCACCCTCTTAAAGGAACTGGCGCCGGCCGCGGATGCGTCCGAAGTCGATCTGATCATCACTCCCACTCCGGAGCAGACGACTAGCTTCTTCGAACAGGCTCGCCGCTCGGGATTCGCGCTGGCTCTCGACACATCACTGCTCGAAGCTGTCGCCGAGCAGGTGAGCGAAGCCGAGGCGGAAGCAGTCGAAGAGGATGCACCCCTGCTCCGCACCATGTCGCTGCTGGACGTGGTCGAGCAGCAGGAGCGCGAAGAGATCCGTCAGGAGAAGGACCACCTCATCGCGGTATCTAGTGAAGAAGACACCGCGTTGCTGCTCTCGCTCACCTCACCATCGGCTGCGGAACTGCATCGGCTCCTTGAAGATGAAAACGTGCCCAAGGCGGTGCATGATCTCAAAGGAACGTTGCGCACGCTGGGGCAGCACAACCTGACGCTCGGCGGAGCCGTGGACGACGTTATGCTCTACTCCTATCTCATCAATCCCACGCACGCCACGCATCGGCTGGCGGACGTGGCCGCCCGCTTCACCAGCCGGCCCTTGCGCGAACTCGACCGGCGTCAGCTTCCGGAGCAGGCGCATGCCGTGCGCATGCTTGCGCCGCTGCTGAGTGCGGACATCGATGCGCAGCAGACCCGCTCTGTCTACGAATCGATCGATCTTCCGCTCGTTCCGGTTCTCCTGCGCATGGAAGAAGCCGGCGTGCGCATCGATCTCGATGTACTGAGCGCCATGGCGCAGCACCTCACCACCGAGATGCACCGCGTCAGTGAGGACATCTTCGCGCGCGCGGAGAACCGCTTCAACATCAACTCCCCTAAGCAACTCGGCGATGTGTTGTTCAATAAGATGAACCTGCCCAAGCCGATCAAGTACGGCAAAGGCAAGGTCGTTTCTACCGCGGTCGATGTGCTGGAAGAGCTCGCCGCGCACAATCCCGTCCCTCGGTTGGTGCTGGAGTACCGGCAACTGGCCAAGCTGAAATCTAATTACGTTGATTCCTTGCCGCTGCTCGCCGACCGAGATGGCCGCGTGCACACCACTTTCAATCAAGTGGGCACGGCCACCGGACGACTCTCTTCGACCAATCCCAACTTGCAGAATATTCCCATCAAGACCGAGCTTGGCCGCGAGATACGCGCTGCTTTCATCGCGGCGCCCGGCCGGGTGCTGCTCTCCGCCGATTACTCGCAGATCGAATTGCGATTGATGGCGCACTTCTCCGAAGATCCTTTGCTCATGCGCGCCTATCAAAATGGCGAGGACATCCACACGCTCACCGCCTCGGAGGTCTTCGGCATCCCGCCGGAGAGCATGAGCAAGGAGACGCGGAATCGCGCCAAGGCGGTGAACTTCGGGATCGTCTACGGCATCTCTCCCTTCGGCCTCGCGGCGAATCTCGGCATCGATCAGAGCGAAGCGCGCCTCTACATCGACACCTATTTCGCTCGCTACGCCGGCGTGCGCGAGTACATCACCCGCGTGCTCGAGGAGACGCGCACCACCCAGCAGGTGCGCACCATGTTCGGCCGCGTACGCCCCATCCCCGACATCCAGAGCCGCAACAGCAACCTGCGCGGGTTCGCCGAGCGAACAGCCGTGAACACGCCATTGCAGGGAACGGCCGCGGACATGATCAAGCTGGCCATGATCCGCATCGACCGCCGGCTGCGGGAAGAACATCTACAGACGCGCATGACCCTGCAGGTCCACGATGAGCTGCTCTTCGACGCTCCCGAAGACGAAGTCGACCGCGTCCGCTCGATGGCGCAGCAGGAGATGGAAAATGTGGTCGCGCTCAAGGTACCCATCGTCGCCGATGTCGGCGTAGGCAAGAACTGGCGCGATCTGGAATGATTCATCGGCTCCGAATGCCTGAGCCACATGCCGCCAGTTGCTGGGTGCCCCATCCTGAGCGCAGCGAAGGGTGGGAGACCGCAACGCTTCATATTCGGCAATCGTCTCATCAGCTACACGCCAAGCTCATCCCGGATCGCTCCCGCGATCTGCTCCGCGTGCAAACGCATCTCCTGCTCCGACTCCGCCTCGATCATCACCCGCGCCAGCGCCTCGGTGCCGCTGTACCGCACCACCACCCGGCCATTCCCGTCAAGCGCGCTCTCGGCATCCCGGATACTCGCCATCACCGCGGGAATTTGCTCCAGCGGCCGCTTCTCCCGGACACGCACGTTCACGATGACCTGCGGAAACACTTTGAGATCCGCCACCAGCGCGTGCAGCGGCCGTCCAGCGCGTTGCACCAGGTCCAGCACCAGCAACGCCGTCAGCAGGCCATCCCCGGTGGTGCTCTTCGCCGGGAATAGAATGTGCCCGGACTGTTCGCCGCCCAGCGAGGCCTTGTGCTCCTGCATCATCTGCAACACATATTTGTCGCCGACCGGCGCACGCAGCATGCGAATTCCATCCCGCGTCAGCGCCGCCTCCAGACCCATGTTGGACATCGTGGTCGCCACCACCATCCCGCCATGCAATTCGCCTCTCGCCTTCAGATCGCGCGCCGCCAGCAGCAGCACTGCGTCCCCGTTCACCACGCGCCCCTGCGCATCCGCGAAGAGCGCACGATCCGCATCGCCATCGAGCGTCACGCCGAGGTCCGCACCCAGCGCCACCACTTCCTTGGCCACGATCTCCGGATGCAGCGCTCCGCAGTGCTCGTTGATGTTGCGTCCATCCGGACTTGCATGCGTCAACCGGACATCGCCGCCAAGCTGCGCAAACAGCTCGGGCGCAATCGCCGAGGCCGCACCGTTCGCGCAATCGACGACAATCTTCGTCCCGTTCAGCGTCAATCCCGGAACCGCGTCGCGCAGAAACCCTTCATACTCGTGGCGAAACGTAACATCTACCGGCGGCGCGCTCAGTGCACGTGCATCGGGAGCCGCAATTCCCGCAAGCTGGCGGAAAATCTCCTCTTCGATCCCTAGCTCCACCTCGTCCGGCAGCTTGTAGCCGTCGCCGCCAAATATCTTGATGCCGTTGTCCTGCCACGGATTGTGCGAGGCCGAGATCACAACGCCCGCGGCGAAACCGCGCCGGCAGGCCAGATACGCGATGCCCGGCGTCGTAATCACGCCGGCATTCTCCACCGTGGCTCCCCCCTTTCGCAGACCCTCGCTGATGACGGCGCTGATCCATGCACTTGATTCGCGCGTGTCCATACCCAGCAGAACCCGAGGGCCCAGCATGACGCGAGGAGCCGACAGCGCGGCCGGAGTCGCCGCGCGCTGCTTCAGCGAATGCGCCAGCGCCAGACCCACCGCATAGATCGTCGGCGCGTCCAGCGGAGCCTCACCTGCGACCCCGCGTATACCGTCCGTACCAAAAAATGTTCTCATGCATCCTTCCCGATCACGCGACTCTTCAGGCTGCCGCGGCCCAGCCGTGTCTTGATCACTTCATCGTTCCGGGCCTGCTCGGACCGCCGCAGGATAGCGCCATCTTCGCCGAAAACCACCGCGTATCCACGCTCCAGCACGGCCAAGGGAGAAAGATCCGCGAGCCTCCCTTGAAGCCGTTCGGCATGGCTTTGCTTTTGCAATAGTGTCGCTCGTTGTCCGCGTTCGAGCCGTCCTGCCAGATTCGCCGTCTTCTCCTGATCGCTGCGAATGTGCCCGAGCGGACCGTAGCGCATCAGGTTGGAAGACGCACGCGTCACACTTGCCTCTTCCCACCGCATGCGTTCGGTCCACAGATGCAGAAGGCGGTTGCTCAGCCCGGTGGCACGGTCGCTCGCGGCCTTCAAATGGGCATACGAGTTCTGTCGCAGCAGGCGCGCCGAGACGGCTTCCACGCGTTCGCGCCTCGCCCGCATCGCACCGAGCATCCTATGACTTATCCTCCGCTCGAGCGCGAGCATCCGCTCCCGGCGCGCTCCCACTCCGTGCGACGCCCCCTGGCGAAGCAGCCGCCCATTCAGTTCCTGCAGCTCCGCGCATTCTGCGCGATGGAACGTCTGCCATCCGCTCAGCAGCCGCGCCTGGCACTCATCCACCCGCTGCTGACGGCGGGCCAGCGCCTCCAGCATCCGGCCGAGCGTAGCGTCTGCGGACAACCGGGCAAAGCGCTGACGCGCATGGCCGTGCTGGTAGCGCATGGCGCGGAGCGCCCGCAATTGCAGCTCGTCCACCCGCTCTTCTACTTTGTGCAGCGCAGCCGTGATCAGCTCCGCCGAGGCGGACGGCGTGGGCGCGCGCAGGTCTGCCACGAAATCGGCGATAGTGAAGTCGGTCTCATGCCCCACCGCCGACACCACCGGCAGTTCGGAACGCGCAATCGCACGCGCCAGCAATTCGGTATTGAACGCTGCCAGATCCTCCAGTGACCCGCCACCGCGCGCCAGCACGATCACATCCACATTCCGCGTCTGATTGAAATAAAGGATGCCGGCCGTGATCTCCGCAGCGGCGGATTCGCCCTGCACCGTCGCTGGATACAGCAGGATTTCGAGCGCTGCATGGCGGCGGCCGGCGACGTTCACGAAATCTCGGATCACCGCGCCCGCGGACGACGTGATGATACCCACGCAGCGCGGAAAGGCGGGCAGCGGCCTCTTGCGCTCCAGCGCGAACAATCCCTCCGCCTGCAGGCGAACCTTCAGTTGCTCGAATGCGAGTTGCAGCGAACCGGCGCCCACCGGCTCCAGCGTCTCGGCGATGAGCTGCATCTGTCCGCGCTGCTCATAGACGGACACCCGTCCGCGCACCAGGATGTGCAGCCCATCCTCCGGCCGGAAACGCAGCAGCGACGCCTGTCGCCGGAAGAGCACCACCGGAAGCTGCGCCTCGCCATCCTTGAGTGTGAAGTAGACGTGTCCCGAAGCGGCTGGACGCAGATTGGAGATCTCGCCTTCCACCCAGCAGTCGGCAAACTCCCGCTCGATGCGCGCACGCACCTCGCCTACAAGCTCAGCCACGTTCCAGATGTGGCGTGTCTCCCGCTGTGCTAAAGGCTTGGCCTCGGGAAACAGCAAGCCCAACTGGTTCTCCGGCAGTTCCGACGATGAAGACTTGTCCGCCAAAGAAGAAGTCTACACCGCAGCCCCGTCTGCGTTCGGTGTCATCCCGAACGCTGGGAGTGCTTCGAACTTCTGTAATTTCGCAAGCGGCTCCAGGGCTTCAAGCGTGTTGAAGCAGCTCGGTCCGATATTTCGGCGCGAGTGCCTCAGCTTTCGCTTTGAACTCCGCTTGTGTCGCCTCGTCTGGCCTGGGGGGCGCCGTGGTCCGAGTCGCGACGGGAACGCCCACTTCCATAAAAAAGATTCTCTTGTCCGGCGGGCGAGCAGATGCACAGCAGGCGCACTGGTTTTGCTGACGAGTTGTGGAACTGATGCGGTGCGTTCGCAGGAATATGAATAGTTTCGCCGGCTCGCACTACCGAGGTCGCACCGCGGAAGATGGCCTCGAGCTCGCCTTCGAGCACGGCGAAGGTCTCCTCAAAGTCGTGGCGGTGGGGAGGAGGGCCGCCACCTGGAGGAATATGCATATCGATCAGGCAGAAGCGACCGGCGGTGTCTTTGCCGGTCAGAAGGATTGTGTAGGTGTCCCCAACCAAACCGATGTGCGGTAGGCTTTGATCGCGATCGGGTCGCGCAACCGTGAGCTGGCGTTTGAGGTCGTCAGGTGGAATCGACGCTGGTTGTGACGAAGTGCTGGAATTGTCGGACATCGCGCTACTCCTTTGCTGGCGCCCACGTGTGGATTCGCTTTGCGCAATTCGATCTGAGGATGAAATCACAACACCGTTAGATTGACGGCCAAGATTCCACGCGAGATGTACGTCGAAGTGCTCCACATCGAAACAGGTGCGCCACATTCGGAGTGTATGACGGTCCGTTCGGCACTGACGCACTGAAGCCGATAGTGGCTCACTTTACATCCACAAGCAAATCGCCGCGGAAGCGATCAGCAGATGATCTTTCGTCTCAGGAGTAAGATTCCGCCGACAATCGAGAGTATGTCCACAATCACGGCGACCGCCATGCCGAACCAGAAAACTGAGGTCGCAGCGGCCCCATGAAAATAAAAGTGAAGAATGAAATGCGTCAGGTGGACTGCGTTGAGCAGGACAGCAAGCCCACTCACGATATTCAGGATGCGCATCGGTGCCTCCGATCTACGTCTAGCCGCGAATGGTTTCCCATTCTCTAGGCTTCGAAGCCGGCTTGTAAATCTGAGATCGCTCTGGAAATTTCTCGACGGCGCTCCCGCCAACAATGCTTAACGGCGGAAGCGGCTGATCAGGTATAGCAACACCGTCAGCAACAAGCTCAGCAGCAGGGAGGTTCCCAGCGGGGCGAAGAACGATACGTTCTTACCGCGATAGGAGATGTCTCCCGGCAACCGGCCCAGCGGCAGACCCAGGCGTGCCAGCAAAAGCAGCGCGCCACCTGCGACTACCAGCGCCACGCCCGTCAGGATCAACAGCTTCGCCAGATGCATCATGTCCGAACCATCAGGTTCAAGTGCGCCGAGGTCCGGTCTCCCGCGACTTCTGTTCGATCATGGTGGCCAGTTGCTGGATCACATCCCGCATGGCGGCCAAGTGCGCAATGGTCAAGGGCCCGTCGGCTTCCAGTGCGACCTCTGTCTGCCGGGCCAGCTCCGTACCTGACGGCAATCCAAAGGTACCGAGGATGCCCGCGAGCTTGTGCGCTGCGTCGGCCCCGGTCCTGCGCGCTGCCTGGTCCGAAGCGTTCTTCTGCAAGCACTGATAGGAGGCGCGCAGCACCTCTAGCCGCTGCACGATCGTCTCCTCACTGCGGCACCAGAGCGTGGCCAGCAGGTCGTGGAGCTTGGCCGCGGTCTCGTCCGCGGGCCGCTGCGCCGCTGCCGGATGTTGATGGGAAGAATCGGGCATGGCCGCGGTTACGCGCTTTCCGTCCAGCCGAGCGCATCGGCGACCTGGCGCGAAAGCGTAAGTGGATCGAACGGTTTGAAAAGGATTCCGGCCACCCCCAGCGACGCAAACCTGCGCTGGTCGGATCCCTGCACCTTCGCGGTCAGCAATAGCACCGGGATCATCGTGGTCTTCGGATTGTCCCGTAGATGCTGAAAGGTGGTCGGGCCATCCATGGCCGGCATCATCACATCCAGCAGGATGGCGTCCGGTACCTCACGTGCCGCCGTCTCGATCCCCTGAGCGCCGGAGTTGGCCAGGATGACATCCCAGCCCGCCACCGTCTCCAAACTCAGCCCCGCCACCTGCCGAATGTCTTCCTCATCATCAATGATCAGTATGCGACGTCCCATTGGCCTCGTATGTCCAGCGGCGTGGACGACAAGAAGTCATCTGCCACCGTGATGGATTGTGTGGCGTCTTCCCGTGTGGCGCGTTCCTGTCTTGCACCTTCCAGTGCCTCGCGTTCCGGATGCAGCATCGTGCGCACCAGAGCCTCTATCTCTTTGGGTTGCACCCGCGCTTTCGTTAGAAATTCCGTTGGACCCAGGCGCAGCCGGCTACGCTCATCTTCCGCTACATCCCGCGCCGAGTAGACGATCAACGGCAAGCGGCTCAACTGATGCGCACTGCGCAGCCATTGCACGAACGTAAACCCGTCTCCGTCGGGAAGCGATAGATCCAGAATCAGCAGACTCGGGGTCGCCGCCCTGCAGAGCTGCACCGCCTCTTCGCACGTTCTCGCATGCAGAACCCCTATGCTCGCTTGCTCGAAGGTGGCAGTGATCACACGCGCCAGATCCCGGTCATCCTCGATCAGCAGAATGGTCGCGCTCTGGTTGTCGTGCTTCACCACCCGCGCCAGCTCCCGCAGCAGGTCTGCGTCGGCCGCCGGCTTCCGCAGCCAGCCATCCGGTTTGTGTACGGAATCGAAGCCTTCGCGTTCCGCATACATGCTCAGTACCACCACCGGCACATTGGCGGTGGCTTCCTGGTCCTTCAGCGTCCTGAGCGTCTGCCAGCCGTTCATGTCCGGCAGCGTTAGATCCAGCAGGATAGCGTCGAGTTTGAGCTGATGGCTCAGCGCGACCGCTTCGTGGCCGGTGCTTGCCTCCACCACGTTGTAGCCGCGATGCCGCAGGCTATTCCCCAGCACAAACCGCGTCTCGGCGTCATCGTCACAAATTAGAACGGTACCCTGCTCGAGCGTTCGCCGGCCTTCGGCCAGTCGCGTATCCTCCAGCGCCGGCAGATTGAGCAGCACGTGGAAGGTGGCGCCCCGCACCGCATTGCGCTCCGCCCAGATCCGTCCCCGGTGTTGCTCGACAATCGTGCGGCAGATAGCCAGCCCCAGTCCGGTGCCGCCCTTTTGCCGCGCATCCGAGGCGTCCACCTGCTGGAAGCGCTCGAAGATGAACTCGAGTTTGTCTTCCGGAATGCCGCGGCCCTCATCGGATACGCTCAAGGCCACGCCCTCCGACCGCTGCTCCAGCCGCACCTGTACGGTCGAATCCGGTGGCGAAAACTTGATTGCGTTGCTCACCAGGTTGGTGATCACCTGCAGCAACCGGTCTCCATCCACGTCTGCGATGAGCGCCTCCGCTTCCACCATCAGCCGCACACCCGCCGCTTCCGCTACCGGCGTCATCGCATCGATCGCCTGGTACACCAGCTCATCCACGGCGCAGCGGCGGAAGCTGAGCGGCGCCCGCCCCGATTGCATCCGTTCCAGATCCAGAATGTCGTTGATCAGCCGCACCAGCCGGTCCGAATTGTTGACGGCGATGCGCAGCAGATTGGACGCCTTCTCCGTCATCTCGCCCAGCAGTCCGGTGGCCAGCAGGCCCAGCGAGCCGCGAATCGAAGTAAGCGGTGTCCGCAGCTCATGGCTGACGGTTGAAATGAATTCGTCCTTCATCCGATCCAACGCCTGCCTTTGGCTCACATCGCGGAAGTTCAGCACGCTTCCCGTAGTCGAGCCCTGCACCAGCATGGGCGTTACCGTGAACTCGACTGGAAACGATGTGCCATCCGCGCGATAAAAAAGATCCTGCCCCTGTGCTCCCTCGCGAGTAAAGAAAGCCCGCCGCATGCGGCAATGGGCGACGCACGCCGCCGGGCTGCCCAGCACATCCTCATGCGCAATGGCGTGCACAAAGCGCCCGATCAGCGCGTTCGCCGATGCCCCGAGCATCGCCCCTGCCGCAGGATTCGCGAAGGTCACCCGGCCATGCTGGTCCGTGCCCAGAATGCCGTCTGCCACCGTGTTGAGGATGGACTCCTTCTGCCGGTTCAGCTCCGTGACCCGCTTCTCCTGCGCGGAGCGCTCCAGGAACTGGCCGATCGAGGCGCACACCGTCTCCACCGGCGCCATCAATTCGGCGTCTTCCCGCCGCGTCTTGCGGCTGAAGAACTCCACCACGGCGATGATCTGGTTGCCCACGCGCACCGGCACGCCCCATCCGGTCGCCAATTGGTCCGTCTTCACTCCGTCGCGGCTGGCGAATCGCGGATCGGTGTGGATGTCTTCCACCCACAGAGAAGCGCCTTGCATCCACACCAGGCCCGGCAGCCCCTCCCCCGGAGCGAACTCCGAGGACGCACTCTTGCTCAACGCGGCGCCGAACACGCAATCCGCCCCCATCCACATGCTCGCGTAGCGCAGCACCTGATAGCCGGCATCCACCCGCCAGAGCTGTACCAGATCGAAGCCCAGATGACTTCCGAGCGCACCCAGGATGCGGGTCAGCGAGTCCTCGGTCGGCGTGGCCTCCTGGATCACCTGGCTCACCCCCAACTGCATCGCCAACCGGCGCTCGCGCTGGTTTCGCAGTGTGACATCGCGGAAGATGCAGCGTACCGGCCCCGGCAGCCCACCCTCGCGTTGGCGAAAAAGATTGGCCTCGAGCTCGCGCGTGCGCCCCGATGCATCGTCCAGACGCAGGTGAATCTGATCCACATGCTCGCCGGTCAGCGCCCGCTCGAACATCGCCGCCGCCTGCGGTCGAATGGAAAAGGGAAACGCGCTGGCAAACCCCTCCAGTTCCAGTAGCTCGACGGCCGAGCGCCGAAAGCAGCGTTGCCACGCAGCGTTCACATACAGGTATTTACCCGCCGGACTCAACACGGCGATCATCTCCGTCAGGTTGCCGAATAGATCGCGGTACCGGTCTTCGTGGGCCGTCGCCGCCAGCGAATCCTGCTGGATCTGCAGCGCAGCCAGCCGCTCCTCCTGGCGCCGGCGTTCAAACCGGACCTTCAGCATGCAAAGCGCAACAAACGCGCACTGCACCGCCGCCCAGCCGATAAAGACCAGCGCCTCATGTGAGGGCAAGGGTAGGGTTCCAGGAATTCTATGCACTAGCACCAGCGCAGTATAGGCAGTGGACAACATGGCGGTGGCAAACATCGCCATCCACACCGGCCTTCCCCGCAGCCAATGCGTGAACATCGTCTCGTTTTTCGAGGATGCATTGGTCTGCAAAGTCATTCCGTTTCCTGAACTTAACAACGCTGGCAGCTCCATCGCCTCTGTAAGGCTCGCTAGAGTACAGAACTCAACGACCAGTCACCGAAGTAACGGATCGCGGTCCTCCCCAGGTAGCCTTCACGGCCGGTCAGGAAGCCAACATAGCGGCACGGCCTGAACATCAAGGCTGGACATGCAATGCAGGTCATCTGGGGCCGGTACCGCTGACTACATACAGAAGTGCAAGAGCAGAGATCGAGGAAAAGAGACTGCAGACTGCGGAGTAGCTTGAGCTACTATCGTGGTTTTTGGGTTTGCCGACTGAGTATACGGGGTAAGTCTTACCTCTTGGCAAGGAATTTCCGCTCCACTCCGGCATTTTTTCTACGTTGCCCTGTTCCGGGTGCATTCTCACCGCGCGACGCATCCCGTCTGCTGTTGGCGGCTCAAAGCCATGTTCGATACCTGACATACCGAACGCATTCCAGCCGACAAAACCGGGTCCATTCCGACCGAGGCTCGGTCCGGGTGCCCCATTCTTTGCGCCTTACGAATTCTTCGGCTCAAGGAAACCAGCGGGCGCAAAAGGGTGGGCGCCGTTAGGCGCACCTGCTCCTCTCTCCGTCATCCGTCCGCCCTTACTGGGTTGCCCCATCCCCGGCCAAATCCTACGCCGTCACCGTCTCCAGCAGTCGCGCCCACCGCCGCTCGGCGCGCTCGCTATAGGCCTGCTTATGAAAGGCATATCCCGCAATGAGCGGCAGCGCCAGCGTCGCCTCGCTGTACACCATCTGCTCGTAGGTGGTGTCCACCTTGCCCCACGAGCTGGCTTCTTTCAGCGTGCTCGATGACAACGCGCCGTCCCGTACATCCGCGACGGTAATCTGCACCGCATACTTGTGCATGGGCGCCTCGCTGCCCAGAATGTCCGCCGCCACCACAATGTCCTGCGCGAAGTTCTTGGGCACGCCGCCGCCGATCATCAGCAGCCCGGTCGTCGGGTTGGCGATCTTCAATTGCGTCAGCTCGTAGAAGTCCTTCACCGAATCCATCGTGACCTTCGCCTTGTCCCCGCGCGCATGCTGGTGCGCCACCAGCCCGAACCCGGCCGAGCAGTCACTGAAGGCAGGGCAGAAGATCGGCACATCCTTCTGGTACGCTGCCAGCACAATGCTATCCACGCCGCCCTTCGCCGGCGTCTTCCCGTTCTTTTCGAGATAGGCGCCCATCTCGCGAATGAACTCCCGCGAGCTGTACGGACGCGGGTCGAGCGCGTCAGCGATCACCTGCGTGGTCTCATCGCACGCCCGCAGCTCTTCTTCATCGATGAGCGTGTCGTAGATGCGATCGATCATCAACTCGCGCAGCGTGGCATCTTCCGTGCCCGACTTGTAGAGCTCGTCGGCGATCCAGTGCTTGTAGCCAAGCGCCTCGAAGAAATCCTGATCCACGATGTTTGCGCCCGTGGACACGATCGCATCCACCATGTTGTTGCGCAGCAGGTCTACGAAGATCTGCTTCAGCCCGGCGCTGATCAGCGACCCGGCCAGGCACAGAATGACGCCGCACTCCCCATCGCGCAGCATGCGCTCATAGATGGACGCCGCACGCGCAAGATCGCGGGAGCTGTACGCCATCTGCTGCATCGCGTCCACCAGCGGGACCAAATTGTGTTGTTTGATATCGATGTGCTGGATGGGCTGCTTGAGGAGTTCCTGTTTCGTGGTCATAGGCCTTCAGAATAACAAAATGACCCGCTCCTCCCATCTCGCTCCGATGAAAATCCGGGATATCGGGTGCCCCATTCTTTGCGCCGCACGGACTTCTTCGGACTCCTGAATCCTCAGGAGCGCAAAGGGTAGTCTTCTGCGCGGCAAGGCGCAGCAGCGAGACTCCAGATCATGAACATCCGTCAAACGAGCGAGACATACACTTCACCTCAAGAGGAAGTCTGGGATTCGCGGATGAAAATCACCTGGCGTTCGATACAGCCGATCGCGTCCGGAATTCTCCTCACCACCTCGCTCCTCACGGCCTCGCTCCTCACGGCCGCGGCGTATGCGCAACAGATTCCGCCCGGGCAGTCACCCGACCCCAACTCGGCTGCACCCGCAAACTCCCAGGTTCCAGTGCAGATTCCATTGCAGCAGAGCGTCACCACCCCGTTGCCGTCACCCATCTATCGAGACCTCGACCTGCTGCGGCGCGATGGCTTCGCCGGTGCGCATGAAGCCTCCGTCTCGGTACGCGTCGTCGACAGATACGGCGTGACTCCCGGCAATCTTCAGAGCTCGGATTTCACGCTGATCGTGAACGGCACGCCGCGGGTTGCGCGCCTGCATGCGCCCGGCCACTCGACCACCTCGGTCGTTCCCCTGGTGTTGCTGGTGTTCCCTCCGAACCAGCCCATCGTGCACTCCATCGGCGCAAAAAAGGCCACGCAGTACTTCTCCCATCAGCCGGCTGAGTTGCTTCCCTGGAAGGTTGGCATTCTGGATTCGAACGGAAAACTCACGCCCTTTACCGACGGGCGAACGCAGTTGCTGGCATATCTGGATGCGGTCGCGCACGCAACCGAGCCCTTCCAGTTCACCAGCGACGCGGGGAGCCCCACCTGGAATGGCAGTTGGATCACCAAGGCCGAAGACGCCATCAGCACCATGCAGCGCTTTGACGGGCCCAAGGTCATTCTGGCGATGAATCCGTTGGCAGTGCCTACCTATAGCTTCAACGAGCGCAGACTCGCCAACGACGGACCTGAGTCTCTGATCGGCGTTGCTCAACATATCGGCGCCCACATCTATATCGCCAATGTTGGCGGCCCGGAACCGATCATCCCCGGGGGCAATGCTGCCGAGCATCAGCCGGCCCAGGTCGTCGGCGGGAATGACACACTTCAATTGGGCTCAGTGCCCTCCGCCAATATGCAGATGGACCCGCGCCAGACTGCGGCGCTGAACTATTACGCCTATCGCACCTCCACCATGATGCAGACCGCGGGCGCGACCCTGGGCGGCTTTGCGAACTCGCTCAACGATCTCGCCGCGCAGATTCATCGCGACCTGGATTGGAACTACTCGCTGGACTTCGACCTCACTCCCGAAGACAGCGACCGCGGCTACCCATCGGTCGCAGTCAGGCTCGCGCGCCACGATCTGCGCGTCGCCATTCTGGATGTCGTGCCCATCGGGTCGTCCGACGCGCATCGTGAGATGGCCTCGAAAGACCTGATGGACACGCTGATACGGGCGACCAGACAACCGATCTCTTCGCCGGACTACCGCATCACGCAGCACGCCGACTATTTTCCGTTACATGGGGGACTTGAGCCTTTGGTTCCCATGACCGGCAACATCGAATGGACCGGACGCGGGCCAGATCCGCAGCAGATCTCCGTCGTCGAGTCAGTCGAAGACCTGACCCTCTCCAGCGTGCTGCTGGAACGGGATATTCAGGCAAGCTGGAACCTGCGCAGCTTTTCCGGGAGGCCCAGCTTCTCTTGGGAACGAGACGGGCAACTGCGCCCCGGCCACTACCTCTGGCGCGTCGCCGTGCATGACGGCAAGGGGAAGGTCTTCGCTTCCTCCCAGGAGAAGATTACGGTCGGCTTCCCTCACCAGGCTGCCGTTGCGGTCAGCAGCCTCGTTCTCGGCACATCCTGCGAGGAAGGTCCGTCGCAAAGCGGTTTGCAGCGCCGCCAGCCCAGGGGCGCCAGCGACCAAGAGCTGGCTCATCCGCAGATCGATCCGCTGCGCACGTCCGGCTGCCGGTTGAAGTCCGAGTCCACGGACAGCTTCGCCGCCACCGGCGTGCTGCATGCGCTGATACGTATCTATCCGCCTGACAAATTAGAGAAGCAGGGCCCGGAAAGCTGGACTGCCAACTTTGTGCTGCGCTCCAAATCCGGATCGGTCGCCATGCAAAAAGAGCTGCCCTTCACCGTCGATTCGGGCTCCGGCTACGTTGCCTCCGTCGAGACGCCTTTGACCACTCCCGGAATCAGCCCCGGCCCCTACATCCTCGACGTGCAGATCCACGGGCCCGGAGTTCACGGAGATCTCAAGCAATCTCGCTCGATCTCCATCCTCGCTCCCCTCCATCCCTGACCACCGCCTCGCGGGTGCCCCATTCCGCGAACCGAATCTGCGACTATGGCGAACGACCAACGGAACGTGGTAAGACAAGCGGTAAGGTTGTTGCCGGCCTATGTCTACAGCAGTGGAGCGCCGCACCGTCGATCTGTCGCAGTATCCCAACCTTGTCGTCATCTATCTCGGGATGCGGGTCAATCGCCTCACCGGCCTGAAGACATTGATTGGATTCGGGCCCAGGATCTCCAGCTCCGTGGCCGCACACCCCGACGGGTTGCTTCTGCACGAACCGATCATCTACTCGCTCTTTCCGGCCAATGTAGGCATGCGACAGTACTGGCGTGATATGGAATCGCTTCTGGCCTGGACCCGCTCCGAGCCGCATCGCCAATGGTGGAAGAATTTCCTCCGTAACTCCGGAGGCACCGGCTTCTGGCATGAGACCTACCTGATGCGGGGCGGCATGGAAGCGATTTACGATGACGTCGCCGTGCCCGTCGGCTTTATGCGTTTCGCTCCGGTCAAGGTTGCGCGCGGCCCGATGTTCGGAGCCGCGCATCGTGTTGCCACACCGCATAGCGCGGAGCCTGACGTCAGTGAGCCCGCAGTCACTGAACCCGCAGTCAGTGAACCCGCAGTCAGTGAA
>JBPCNO010000186.1:0-105738 GCA_051001135.1 Acidobacteriaceae bacterium | reverse complement strand
CTGGGGGGCAAGACCAAGAGCGACATCGCCGGATACGACAACCTGCCGATCACGTTTTCGCATAACGGAAAGCAGACGACCGTGCAGTTCCTGATCTCGACCGATGGGAACACCCTGGCGCGGCTGGAGAAGTTCGACGTCAGCAGGGATCCCGAGGACGCGCTTTCGACGCAGAAGCGGCCCGTCCGCGGCAATCCCGGCGCCAAGGTGACGCTGGTCAACTTCGACGATCTGGAATGTCCCTACTGCGCCCGTATGCATGAAGAGCTGTTTCCCGGCACCATGGACCACTACAAGGATCAGGTGCGTTTCATCTACAAAGATTTTCCGCTGGTGGAGATTCATCCCTGGGCGATGCACGCGGCCGTAGATTCAAGCTGCCTGGCCGAGCAGAACCCGACTGCCTATTGGAACTTCGTGGATTACGTCCACTCCCACGGGCAGGAGATCAGCGGTGGCGAGCAGGATCCGGCGAAGGCCTTCCTGAATCTGGACCAGGCGGCGCGCGATGAGGGCAAGCGTCAGCAAGTGAATGCAGACAAGCTGAACATCTGCCTGCAGAAGCAGGACCAGACGGCGGTGCGGGCCTCCATGCACGATGGCGAGAAGCTTGGTATCGAGGGAACGCCGCAGGTCTTCATCAATGGTGAACGATTGTCGGCCGGCGCTGTCTCGACGGAGATGGTGTGGGACGCAATCGACCGCGCTCTGCGCGCTGTGGGTGAGCAACCGCCGCCGCGGCCGGAAACGGCAACACCGCCAGCCGCGGACGCGCAGCATCCGCCTGCGGCGCCCAAGCAGTAATTCAACAGAGATTGAACCAAGATCCGACGAACCATGATCCGATGAGGGCTCAGGATGACAGAAGCCCCGCAGCACGCTGGTGTTCTTCTTGAGAGGCATGCACGCAGAGTATTCTTAAGCTGCCTCCAGTCATCGACCGGAGGAGCGAAGACAGTCGATCGTCAGATCGCTGGCTGTCTTCAAGGAGATCGAGTGCCTGTAGCTGTTCGCATCTGTGTACCGCGTGCCACCAACGCGCCGCATTCACTTCCCAAAACTCCCCGCCTCTTCGCCGCTGTGGTTGCGATGCTGACCTGCGCCGTCGCTGTAACTGGATGCAACCGGCAGCACCATCCGGACGTCGTCGCCACGGTCAACGGACATCCTATCCAGCGGGCGGAGTTGGAGCGCTACTACCGCGGCAACCTGGGCGAGGCGCAGCGTGAGCCGGGACCGGTACAGGCCAGCATCGCGCGCATGGAAGTTCTGCGGCAATTGATCGATGACGAGATTTTGCAGGAGCGCGCGGCCAAGCTGAACCTGGTCGCTACCGATGAAGAGGTGGAGACCAAGATCGCCGAGTTGAAGGCGCCGTTCACGCAGGAGGAGTTCAATGCGCGGCTGAAGTCCAAGAGCATGACGCTGGACGATCTGAAGCGGCAGGTGCGGCGGTCGCTTACCAGCGAGAAGCTGCTCAACAAGGAGATCAACTCCAAGATCAACATCACCGATGCCGACATCTCGAACTACTACAACCAGAACAAGAGCGAGTTCAATCTGATTGAGCCGCAATACCATCTGGCGCAGATCGTGGTCACGTCGCTGCCTTCGCAGCAGCCGGGAAATCTGCAGAACAACAAGGCCACAACCGACGCCGAGGCGAAGAAGAAGATCGAAACGCTGCATAACCGGCTGGAGAGCGGCGAAGATTTTGGCGCGCTGGCGGCGAATTTCTCCGAGCAGCCGAACACATC
Source organism: Acidobacteriaceae bacterium (assembly GCA_051001135.1). GTDB lineage: Bacteria > Acidobacteriota > Terriglobia > Terriglobales > Acidobacteriaceae > CAWHMN01. The sequence continues at coordinate 103,981 of JBPCNO010000186.1, read as the reverse complement.
GAGCAACGGCGGCGATATGGGCTTCGTCACGGAATCGCAACTGCATGGCGACCCCAACGTCTACGCCAGCGTCACCAAGCTGAAGCCGGGACAGATCACCGAGGTGCTGCCGGTCTTCGACAACAGCAAGCGCACCATCGGCTACGAGGTTTTCAAGCTCATCTCCAAGGAAGCGGCGGGGCAGCGCGAGCTCAACGATCCCCGGGTGCAGCAGGCGATCCGGCAGCAACTGCGCGACAGCCGCGCTCAATTGCTGAAGAACGCGTATTACGAGATGCTCCGCGATCAGTCGACCGTGCATAACTACTTCGCGGAGGAGATCTTCAAGAATGGCGCACAGTAGACTTGCGCCCAGCCTAGCTCGCCACCCCAGCGAGCAAACGCCGCTCGCCGGGGGCCCCGGTTCGCTAGCATCGGGCACCCTCGCCATGAGATCGGCAGCATGATCCGTTACGGCATCCTGGGCTTCGGACATCACGGCGATCGCCGTTTAGCTCCGGCATTTGCGGCGACGACGACTCAATCCCAACTGGCCGGCATCTGGCGCCGCGACCAGGCCAAGGCGCGAGACAACGCCCAGCGCTACGGCATCGCTCACGTCTTCGCGACGCCGGAAGAGCTCTGCGCTGCGCCGGAGATCGACGCAGTCTTTGTGGCCTCTCCCGACGCGCTCCACCGTGACCACACGTTAATGGCATTGCACCACGGAAAGCACGTATTGTGCGAGAAGCCGCTGGCCATGAACAGCGCCGAGGCGGAAGAGATGCTCCGTGCGGCGCAAGAGGCCGGGCGTACATTCGGCGTGGCGCAGAATTTTCGCTACAACCGCTCGCTCGAACGCATTCGCGATGTGGTGCGGCAGGGCGCCATCGGCAAGCCGGTCTTTGCGTCCGCGCACTTCTCCTTTCTTGCCCAGAAGAGCCCGCGCCAATGGATCTACGACGCCTCCATGGCGTGTGGCGGCCCTATCGGCGATGTCGGCATCCACGCGATCGATGCGCTGCGCTTTGTGCTCGAGCAGGAGGTCACCGCAGTGACGACGCTGGCGGAGCAGGATGCCGGCTCCGGGCCTCTCGAAGCCGCGGCAGCACTGACTCTCCGCTTCGGCGGGGGCACGCTCGCTTGCGTCCAGGTGAGCTTCCGCGCACGCTATCGCACGCTGGTGGAAGTCACAGGCAGTGAGGGGCTACTGGCGGCGGAGAGCGGGCTTACGGTCGATCACCCCGTTGAGCTTGTGCACCGGCAGGAGGGCCGCATTCTCTCCACCGAGGAGATATCGAACGCCGACGCCTACAGCCGCATGCTGGATGCATTTGCGCTGGCGGCGCAGGGTCGCGGCAGCTACGCCGCCGGCGGCGAAGATGCGCTCCAGAACCAGCGCGTGCTGGACGCTGCGTTCGCGAGCTGGAGAACTGGCCGGACCATCCTGTTCTAGGAATGCAGGAGATGCCGGTTTATTCGATGTCACGTCTCATTCGACGACGACGAGAACCTGACCCGTGGCCACTGTTTCACCGGCGGCGACACGGACCTCGCTCACGCGCCCGGCTTTGGGTGCGCGCAGCTCATTGAGCATCTTCATCGCCTCAATCACCAGGATGCCCTGTTGCGCTTCAACCGCATCCCCCACTTCCACCATCAGCCGCACCACACGCCCGGGCATGGAGGCCTTGAGCGGCCGGGCGCCGTGATGCGTATCTGCACGGGAGCGGCGCGCGCGCAGCGATCGCGGATCGTTCACCTGATAGGTAACGACGTGGCCTTCAATCGAGAGCGAGGCACCCTCCGGCGTGGCATCCAGCATGCAGCGATAGGAGACTCCATCCAGCAGCAGCGAGAGCACTCCCGGCTGCAGCAGGCGAGCATCGGCCTCGATCGCCCGCCCTGCTTCGGTGACGACGTAACAGCCCTCGGCCGCAGCCGGCGTGACTTCTACCCTGCGGGTGATTCCTTCAATCTCTAGATGGACGATCATGACGGGAAGCTCATGGGTGAAGCGCCTCCCGAAGAGCCGCGGCCTTCCAGGCCCGTTCGCCGTCTGAAGCAGCCGACGGAAGTCGAGGCTTCTCCGCCAACAGTTCGAAGATCGCCGCGGCGGCCACCTGCACCTCGGAAGGCTTATCAGCGGCAGCGGCCGGCGCGGCTGGAGGTTCGGCGACGGAACCGGCTGCCGCGACCAGCCGATCGAGATATCCGGTATCGATCCGGGCCGCCTGGAACTCGGGGTCGCTGAGGATTCGCTTGAAGAGCGAGAGATTGCTGCGGATACCGCCAATCACATACTCGTCCAGCGCGCGCAGCATGCGGGCGATCGCCAGCTCGCGGGTGGGGGCATAGGCCACGAGCTTGGACAGCATGGGATCGTAATCGATGGGCACGGTCCAGCCTTCGTAGACGCCGCTGTCTTCCCGAATGCCGGGGCCCGCGGGCTGCACCAGGCGCGTGATCCTGCCGGGCGAGGGGAAGAAGCTGTTGTCCGGATCCTCCGCGTAGATGCGGCACTCCAGAGCGTGACCGCGCAGAACGACTTCATTCTGCGTAAGTGGAAGCGGCCTGCCTTCGGCGACGTGGATCTGCAGGTGCACCAGATCGAGGCCGGTGACGAGCTCGGTGACCGGGTGCTCCACCTGCAGACGGGTGTTCATCTCCAGGAAGTAGAAGTTGCGTGCGGCATCGACCAGAAACTCGACCGTGCCGGCGTTGGTATAGCCGGCGCTCCGGGCCAGCCGGCATGCGGCCTCCCCCATGCGGCGGCGAAGATCGGGATCGAGAATGGCCGAAGGAGCTTCCTCGATCACCTTCTGGTGGCGCCGCTGGACGGAGCACTCCCGTTCGCCCAGATAGATGGCGTTGCCGTGATGATCGGCCATCACCTGAATCTCGATGTGGCGGGGTCGCTCGATCAGCTTCTCTAAATACACCTCGTCGGATCCGAAGGCGCGCTCCGCCTCGCTGCGCGCACTTTCGTAGGCGGAGGGCAGCTCTTCTCTGCCGGCGATGGCGCGCATGCCCTTCCCGCCGCCACCCGCTGCCGCTTTCAGCATGACGGGGTAGCCGATGTCTTGCGCGGTTGCGATAGCCTCGGCGAGCGAGGCCAGTCCACGAGTCGAGCCCGGCGTGCGCGGCATCTGAGCGCGGTCCGCAGCCTGGCGCGCGCGCGTCTTTGAGCCCAGCTCCCGCATGGCCGCGGAGGGCGGACCGATGAAGACGATGCCAGCAACCTCACAGGCCTCGGCGAAATCGGCGTTCTCAGAGAGGAAGCCATAGCCGGGATGGATGGCGTCCGCCCCGGTGCTCCGGGCGATCTCGAGGATGCGATCACCTCGCAGATAGGACTCCGAGGCCGGCGCCGGGCCGAGACGGTAAGCTTCATCGGCATGAAAGACGTGGAGCGCCGCCCGATCGACGTCGGAGTAGACCGCGACGCTCCGGATGCCCAGTTCGCGGCAAGCGCGGACGATGCGAAGCGCAATCTCACCGCGGTTGGCGATCAAGATTTTTTGGATGGGAATCACGTGAGCGCCTTCTAAGGATGGGCCACGGCGAGCGAGCGGGCCTTCAGTTGCGGAGCGTCAAACAGAAGAAGAGCCCCCGTGACGGAGGCTCTTCCCGGATAGGTGCCAGCTACTTGCCCGTCGAGATGCCCTTGGGGGCGGACTGAAGAGCCTTTTGCTGATTGGCCTTGCGAGCGGCCATCGCCTTCTCCGTCCAATCCTGCGCCTGCTGCAGATCGGCCTTGCGCGCGGCATCATCCCCGCACTCCAGCTCGGCCTTGCGGCGGTAGGTCAGGTTGATGTAAGCCATGGCGTCTTCGTAGTTGGGCCGCAGGTCAACGGCCTTGTGCAGCACATCGAGCGCCTCATCCACCAGGGGCGTATTCTGCGTTACCAGCTTCTGGCATTCCTTCTTGGGCAGGCCGGGATTCCCGTCGCCTTTGTCCGTCAGACCGTTGGCGGAGAGCACCGGCAACGAATTCTTGCGCGCCTGACCCCAGTCGATGACGCCGATGGTGTAGTAGGCTTCCGCGTCCTTCGGATCGGCGGATAGCACCTTCTGCTGCCACTTCTTCGCCTCATCGAATTTGTTTGTATTGAAGTAAATAGAGGCGATGCCCTTGAGCGCGGTCAGATCGTTTGGATCCTCTTTGAGGACGTCCTGGTAGGCGTTGATTGCCTGCTGGGCAATCTTGTTGTTCGCTGGGTTATCAGTCGCGGGCACCACCTGCTGCGCATACGCGGTCGCAAGATAAAGATGCGTCATCTTCAGCGAGGGATCTTTGCTGACCGCCTCCTGGAAGTGATTGATCGCCTCCTCGAACTTGCCGCTCTTGTACGCCTGTACGCCCTTATTCAACTGATCACGAGCTTCCAGTTTGCTGCACCCGGTAACTGACACGAGGAGCGACAGGCTGGCAACTGCCGGCACCCAAAATCTTGCGATTCGATTCATTCTGCTTCGTTTCTCCTTATAGGTGCCAGACGGCGCCGGACATCCGTGTCTGCGTGATGGGCAGAAAAGCGGAATTGACTCTGCGCAGTGATTGTAACTGTTTTCTGGGTGGTAGCAAGGGATTAGACCAGTTTTCCTGAGACGGTGATCGCGCAAGCAGGACGACCGATCCTGCGGCTCCCTGCGAGCCCTGCAGAGGAGAGCCGCACACGTTTGCCCCGCCTCTCCGCACGCTTCGCGGAAGGAAAATCCGGAGCAAACAAAATCCGCGGCATGGGAGATGCCGCGGATTCGCGGACTTCCTGGTCGACGGCTATTGTCCGGCTTCCACTTTGGGGGTGATGAGGCCGATGTGGTCAACACCCGCGGCCTTGCCGATATCGATGGCATTGGCGATCGGGGCGAAGTCCAGATCAGGATCTCCCTTGATGAACATGACCTTTTCCGCGCGTGATTCGAAGATGGCCGTCAGCTTGTTCTGCAGGTCGTTCTTGACAACGTCCTGATCGTTGATCTTGTACGTCGGGGTACCGCCCGCCTTGTGACCGATCTGAACCACGATCGTGCGGTCGTCAGGCTTCTGCTGCTGCGGATTCTTGGGCGGCTGGGGCACCAGCGCATCCAGGCCCTTGGGAGAGACCGGCGTAATGGCCATGAAGATGATGAGCAGAACCAGCAGGATATCGATCATCGGCGTGACGTTGATGTCAGACGTCAAGCCGCTGCTGTTGCTCCCAGTAGACATTCCCATAAGATTCCTCGCTTCGTGAAACCCTTGCGCATACGCAAGGCCAGAAATAGTTACTGAATGCCGGCCGCGCCCGCATTGACGTTGGGCTGTTCGGTGAGCACTCCGAGCTGATCAACTCCGGCGGTGCGCACATTGTCGATGGTATCCATAACCACACCGTACTTGGAGCGGGCGTCCGCGCGAAGGAAGATCTGCTTGTTGTTCTTGTTCTCCAGCAGAGTATTGACCTTCGGGCCAAGGTCCGTCATGGCAATCTGGTTCGCGCCGAGATAAACCTTACCATCCCGGGTAACCGCGACCACCACGGCGTCTTCCTTATCCGCGTCCGGCATGGGCGTCGCATCCACGCTCCTGGCGAGATCGACGTTCACCTTGTTCTGCACCATCGGCGTGATCACCATAAAGATAATCAGCAGCACCAGCATGACGTCCACCATGGGGGTCACGTTGATGGAGGCGTTGACCTTCTTGCCTTCGTCTCGTACAGCTATTGCCATGATCTTTGCTCCAGGTTCTCTGTTCCAGGTTCCTTGCTCCGGAAGGTCGGGGCTGCGCGCGCTGGTCTTCACCTGCGTTCAGGGGGAGTGGAGAGGGTATCCCTTCGCCACTCCCGTATTCTCGCCAGGTGTCACATGTTACCGGCTACGCGCGCGCTACCGGCGGCTGTGCGACTGCTTGATGAAGTAGTCGATCAACTCGCTCGATGAATTGTCCATCTCCACGTCAAAGGCCTCGACCTTATTTGTGAAGTAGTTGAATAGGATAACCGCGGGGATGGCGACCAGAAGCCCGAAGGCCGTGGTGACCAGCGCCTCCGAGATACCGCCGGCGATGGCGCCGATACCGGCCGTCTTCTGCGTGGCGATCTGCTGGAAGGCGTGCAGAATACCGACCACCGTTCCGAACAGTCCGATAAACACTGCCGTCGACCCGATGGTGGCGAGTCCGCCCAGGCCGCGCTTGAGCTTGGCGTGCACGATGGCCTCGGAGCGCTCGATTGCGCGCTGGCTGGATTCGATCTGATCCTCGGAGATGGCGCCCCCGCCGCCATAGCTGCGGAACTCCTGCAGACCGGCCGTGACCACTTCCGCCAGATGCGACTTCTTGTTGCGATCGGCTACCTTGATGGCTTCGTCCAGCTTGCCCTCCCGCAACGCACCGGCAACCTTGGGCGCGAAGTCACGGGACTGCTTGCGGGCTGCGCTGAAATACAGGGCGCGGTCAATGATCACGGCCAGAGACCAGATCGACATGATGAAGAGGATGATGACGACGGCCCGAACCAGGTAACCCATGTGGCTCCAGAGATCCATGGGGCCGAAGCCGGGTGCCTGATCCTGAAAGAACATTCCAAGGGCTGCCGGATGCGTTGCGAATTGAGTGAGCTGAGCGAGAATCACTGAATCTTTCCTCCTGGGTGCTACTGCTTTCTATTGGTATGTCGTATGGCGAAGGCCGGGACGCCCTTGCGAAACATCCCGATGCTAGCACCGGCCTCTTCGGGGCCAAATGACCCGAAGAGGCCAGTGGTTTCGTTGGTGAGTTACCACCAAGGTTGAAAACTAACCACCCAGAGTGAAGTTGACGTCAACGGTGGTCTCCACTTCCGTCGGCTGTCCGTTCAGCTCGTACGGCTTGTAGCGCCAGCCGCGCACAGCCTCGAGCGCAGCCTGCTGCAGCATGGGCGGCCCGCTGATGACACGCAGGTTCTGGATGGCGCCGCTCTTGGAGATGGTGGCTTGCAGCTTGACCACTCCCTGGATGCGGGCTGCCTTGGCGATGGGCGGATAGGTGGGGTTGACTCCGCCGATCTTGTTACCGGCCATCACGCCGGAGGAGATCCTGACCTTCTGGGGGGCTGCTTTGACCACCGCCGGAGCATTGCCGACGCCGCCAAGAATGCCGCCGATGACGCCGCCCGCTGAACCGCCGGCCATCCCTTCCATGCCGGCAACGCCGCCGGTACTGGGCGGAGGCGCCGCATCTTCCTTGATCATCTTGATCTCTTTAGGGATCTTGCTGGGCGCCTGGAGCTGGTTGTTAAGCATCTCCGACTTGATCTGCACCTTGGGCGTGGGCGCAGCCGGCGGAGGTGGCGGCGGAGGGGGTGGGGGTGGCGGCGGAGCCACCAGAAGGGTCGCCATCATCTGCTTGGGCAACGCCTCCGGATGCAGCAGCGGCCACAGAATCAGCAGCAGCAGGATGGAACCGTTGAAGATAAAGGCAGCGATGGACCACCACTTGCTCTTTGTCTTGAGCTTGCCGCCGGACTCCATAAGCGCGTCTTCGAACATGGCCTTACCTCGGTCGAGCGTTTCTACCACTTCCCTGCTATAGACACCGGAGACCGGTTGTATTGTTCCCAGGAAAATGAAACGCGTGAGGCTTTGTAACATACCCGGGGCTGCTTCTGGCAAGTGAGCCCCGGCCGCAGGCAGCCGCGTAGGCCCCGCGCGGTTCGCCGGCCACTGAAACGGAGAGGGAACGGCGCGATCAGATCCGCGCCCGTTTGCCTGCCGGCAGAGCCGCGGTCCGGCCGTGGCCGGCGCGCCACTGCTGCCACGCGACGAGCATGGGGGCGGCGACCGCGATCGACGAGTAGGTGCCGATCAGGATACCGACCACCAGCGCGAAGGAGAACCCGTGCAGCACCTCGCCTCCGAAGATGAAGAGCGAGAGCACGGTGAGGAAGGTAAGGCCGGAGGTCAGCACCGTCCGGCTCAGCGTCTGGTTGATGCTGCGGTTGACCACGTTGGCGATGGGCTCGCGGCGGGACATCACCAGGTTCTCGCGGATGCGGTCGAAGACCACGATGGTGTCGTTCATGGAATAACCGATCAGGGTCAGAATGGCCGCGATGACGGTCAGCGTCATCTCATGCTTGGTCAGGCTGAAGGCCCCGACGGTGATGATGGTGTCGTGGAAGACCGCGACCACGGCGGCTATCCCGTAGATCAGCTCGAAGCGGATCCACAGGTACACCAGCATGCCCGCCAGCGAGTAGAGCGTAGCCAGCAGCGCCTGCTTGCGCAGTTGCGCTCCCACCTGCGGCCCGACGATCTCCACATTGAAGACGGTGAATCCCGAGAGGTAGGTGGTCTGCTTGAGGGCGTTGACCACCGCCGGATCGGCGACGCTGCCTAACCCCTCGAAGCTGGGAATCAGCCCGTCATGCTGCTTGTCGCGATAGTCCAGGATTGCATTGGCCTGCTGCGTATACCTTGACTCCCCGGAGGCGCCCAGGTGCTCCGGATCCTGCTGCGCGATGTAGTCGGCCAGAGACCGGCGCCCCACGTTATCCAGATCGAGCTTGCCCTGAGCGGCGGCGCCGGTTTTGGAGTAGTGGCGCTCCAGCGCCTGCACGATGGTGGTGCGGCCCTGCTCCAGGTTCGCCTCCCGCGTCTCCTTCTGGGCCAGCGAGATGATGACCTGGTTATTGGACACCGGCCCGAAGTTCTGCAGGCGGGAGTCATGGATGCCCGCCCGGTCAATGGCGGAACGGATGCGGTCGGCGTCGGGCCGCGCGTCGAATTTGACGTACACCAGCGTCCCGCCCTTGAAGTCCACACCCAGCGGGATGCCGTGCCAGAAGAGCATCGACAGGATGCCGGCGACGCTGAAGATGAGCGAGAAGCCGAGGAAGTACCACTTCTTGCCTAACCAGTCGATGTCTACGTTGCGAAACAGTTCCACTTGAACTCCGTGGATGGAACACGTCGCCGTTGCGCGTGCCCATCAAGAATGGCTCAGCGATTAGAAGAGCTTGGAAGATTCCTTGACGATGGCGCCTTCGACCAGGAAGGCCGCGACTACAAAGAGTGCGCCGGCCAGCAGCCCCGCGCCGACGCTGCCTGCCATCTGCGTACCGGAAACAGACTTTTTCATCATATGGAGAGCGCCTCGCCGCGCTGCTTCCGGTTGAGGTTGGAATCGAAGATCACCCGCGAGACGAAGACCGCCGTAAACAGGTTCGCGAGCAATCCAAAGGTCAGGGTGACGGCAAAGCCGCGTACCGGGCCGGTGCCGAAGAGAAAGAGGATGGCGGCCGAGACGATGGTCGTCACGTGCGTATCGATGATGGTGGTCCAGGCATGCGCGAAGCCCTGGTCCACTGCCGCGCCCGGGCTCTTGCCGGCGTGCAGCTCTTCCCGTATGCGCTCGAAGATCAGCACATTGGAGTCGACGCCCATACCGATGGTAAGGATCACACCCGCAATCCCCGGCAGCGTGAGCGTGGAGCCGGTAAAGCCCATGAAGCCGAGCAGGATGACCAGGTTGAAGAACAGCGCCAGATCCGCGTTGATGCCCGCGCCGCGGTAGTACACCAGCATGAACGCCATGACCGCCAGCATGCCGACCACGGACGCCAGCACCCCCTTGCGGATGGAGTCAGCACCCAGCGAGGGTCCGACGGTGCGCTCTTCCAGATAGTGTATGGAGGCAGGCAGCGCGCCGGTACGCAACATCAGCGACAGATCCTGCGCCTTCTGCTTGCCCAGACCGGTGATGCGCCCCTGGTCGCGGATCGCCTGCTGGATGTTGGCGACTTCCTGCACCTTGTTATCCAGCACCACCGCCAGCCGCTGGCCGATGTTCGCGCTGGTGAACTGGTAGAAGCGATTGCCCGCATTGTTGGTCAGAATAAAGGTAGCGTCCGGCCTCTGGTTCTCGTCCACACCCGGCTCCGCATCGCGGAAGTCGTTGCCCGCCACCACCGCCAGCCGCTGCAGCAGGAAATATTGCCCTTGCTCCCCGGCCTCCGTGCCCCCGTATTGCATGAGCACCTGATCAGGCGGAACTACGCCGTTGGTGGATTGCAGCGCCGCCTGCTCGTCCGGAAAGGGACCGCCGGTGACCTGATGGATCTCAAGCCGCGCGGTGGACTGGATGATGTCGCGGACGCGGCCGGGATCGTCCACACCCGGCAGTTCGACCAGAATCTGGTTCTTGCCCAGGCCGTACTCCTGAATCGTCGGTTCGCTGACGCCCAGCGAATCGATACGCGTACGGATGGTCTCGATCGCCTGCTGGAGGGCATGCTTCTCGATCGCCTGCGCCTCCGTGGCCTTCATGGTCAGAGTCCAGCTATTGTCCGCTCCGGAGGCAATGGTGTACTGCTGGCCGTACTTCGAATCGAGCAGACTGCGGACATCTCCCGTCTTATCGGGCGGCGTCCCCTGGATCTGAATCATCTCCGGCTGCTGCGGGTTCGGCTTGGTGACGGAACCGACGGTAAGGCCGGCCTGCTGCAGGTCGCTCTGCACCCGCGCGGCGTCATTGTCGGTGACCGCTCCGACGGCCTCCTCGACCATCACCTGCAGCACCAGGTGCGTGCCGCCGCTTAGATCCAGGCCCAGATGGATCCGGTTGGCGAGCGCCGCCTTCCATGCCTGGCCGCCAATGCCATGGGGCAGGCCGAAGATGCCAAAGACGAAGACGAGGATGACGGCGACGATGAGTGCTGTTTTTGCAGAGAGATTCTTGCGCATGGTTTGGTCGGTGGGAGCTTTCGGGTGCGGCGCTGCAATAATTATGTGATGAATGAACGCGAGGGCTACTTGATGTCCTCAGGAGTGTTGGTGGTCACGGAGGCGATGGCGCTCTTGACCACCTCCACCTTGACGCCGTCCGGTGGAAGCTTCAACTGGATGAAATCTTCGCGCAGGGCCACGATGGTGCCGCGCATCCCGCCGGTAGTCGTAATCTTGTCACCCGGCTTCAGGTTTCCCAGCATCTCCGCCCACTGCTTCTGACGCTTCTGGTTCGGGCGCATCAGCATGAAATAAAAGACCGCGATGATCAGAACGAAGGGGAGAAAGGCAACGAAGCCCTGGGGTGTAGCGAGCAGCAGTAACGAAATGTGGGTCAAAACGCTTCCTTCTTTATAGCGGCCACCGCCCTTTACTGGCTCCCTTGGCGCGCCATCATGCGCCGGCAGGCGAAGCATGCATGGGACATCGGGGAACAGGACACGGGAAAAGCCGCTAGTCTTTCCGAATTTCCGAATTTCCGAACAATCAGCCGAATTCTCAGCCGGTTTGGCCAGGTTTCCCGCTCCACATCCCCGCATGTTGCGCAGGTGCGGACAGGCGCCTGACCCTACCTCTCAGCTTTCCCTCAAACCGGCACGCGCCGCGGAATCCCGCGCCCGAGCGCGCACACGTGTGACCAGGGAAGAAAGGGTACCTATCGCAATAGAATCACGCACGGCCTGCATGGTGTCAAGGTAGAAGGCCAGGTTGTGCAGCGTATTCAGCACCGCGGAGAGGGGTTCGCCGGCGGCCGCCAGGTGCCGCAGATAGGCCCGCGTGTAGCGCCGGCACACCATGCAGCCGCACTCCGGGTCGGGTGGAGACTGGTCCTCGGCGAAGCGGCGGTTCTTGATGTTCAGCCGCCCCTCCGAGGTAAAGAGCAGGCCATGCCGGGCGGCGCGGGTGGGCAGGACGCAATCCATCATGTCCACCCCCATGGCCGCGTACTCGACGATCTCCTCCGGATAGCCAACCCCCATCACGTAGCGCGGCTTGTCCGCCGGGAGATAGGGCAAGGTGGCGGCGATGATCTCGCGCGTCCGCTCCCGCGGCTCCCCCACGCTCAGCCCACCGATGGCATAGCCGGGGAAGTCCATCTCCACCAGCCGCTCGGCCGCCTCCCGCCGCAGCTCGGGATACATGCCTCCCTGCACGATCCCGAAGAGCGACTGTGTCTTCCCCGCGAAATCGGGTTCAGCGCTGGTGTGAGCCCCCTGTTCTTTTGCACGGGCGTCATCCCGAGCGAAGTCGAGGGATCTGCTTTTGTGGGCGACGGCCGGTGCCCACGGTACTTCCTCCCGGTGCGCCTCGAAGTACTCTTTGCTCTGCCGCGCCCACTCCAGCGTCAGATCGAGCGAGGCGCGGGCGCGGCTGTGGTCCGCTGGATACTCGGTGCACTCGTCAAAGGCCATAAAAATGTCGGCCCCGAGCGCGATCTGGATCTCGATCGACCTTGCGGGCGAGAAGAAGTGGGAAGAGCCGTCGAGATGCGAGCGAAAGCTGACACCCTCGGGCGAGACCCGGCGCAGCTCGTTCAAACTGAAGACCTGAAAGCCGCCCGAGTCCGTGAGCAGCGCCCGCGGCCAGCTCATGAAACGATGGAGCCCGCCCATGCGTCGGATCAGCTCATGTCCAGGTCGCAGATATAAATGATAGGTGTTGCCCAGGATGATCTGCGCGCCAAGCTCTTCCAACAGCGCCTGCGGCACCGCCTTGACCGAACCGACCGTGCCCACCGGCATGAATACCGGCGTTTGCACCTCCTGATGCGGAAGCAGCATGGACCCGCGCCGCGCCGCGCCGTCCGTGGTTTGTAGGCAAAATTCAAGGGACACTGGACGATTGTAGTATCGTGCCTGGCGAGTGTCGTCGTCTCGGGCGCACTCGCGAGTAAGTCGGTACCATTCGACCCGTTATCCAGGAAGGTATTCTTCCGAGCTACGTGGCTGCCTCGAGGCCGCGCTTGCTTCAACTCCGAACACTTCAAGGTCCGACTTCGACCTCGGCTAAAGCGGTGAGTCCCAGGCCCCGCCCGCAGTCTGTCGCATATCCAATGGTCCTTCTGTTCATCCAGGTTGGGCTATATGCGTTGCAGTCTCCAGAGGTGAGGTACCGCTTCTGATTAGTGACGAGATCTAGCGTGGCTAATTGCCACCGCCGGTGCACCATTCTTCTATATGCCACCAGCCGGCCATCGGAGGAGATTTGAGGAGACGCTACATCATCGTCCTCTGAGAGAAACATGCTCGGCTGATTCCCGGGAGTCACCTTGTAAATGCTCGTCTTTCCGCCCACCTTAGCGGTGAACACAATACTTCCAGACGATGCGAACGTTACGTCGCGAACATCGTAGGTATTCGCAACGATTTGAGCAGGTGGTTTCGCCATGCTCGCGCCGCCAGATTCAGTCTGGACACCGGCTAACCAAAGCTCACCCTTACCTCGCTCTTCTCGGATGAACGCCACCGTGGCTCCGTCCGGGGAGATAGCAGGACTCTCCGCATTCGGGAGTTGACGCCAACTTCGAGGCGCGTTTTCTAGATTCGCTGTCGTCGAGCGCGCGGCAACGATGCGTGAACCGGTCGTATCCGCTAATTCCAGCAACGTGAAGGGGTAACTCTCTCCGATGGCAAACGACAGTTGGTCCGCACGGTCTTCTTTTTGATTATCCGCTCGTACTTCGCTCCCTCTTTGATCAAGAACGTGGTATCCGCCCGGCACCATCGCCGTGAACAGATAGCCGTCCGATTGCGCGCGCAATCCGGTCGCGAGATAAGTGTGTGCCTGGAGGGGCATTCGTCTGCTGATGTCTTGCTCGAGGTACGCGAAGTGGCGGCGATAGCCGACGAATCCAGCTATCCATAAAGCCAAAGAAAGCCCAAGTAGCCATGCCCGTCGGCTGCTCCTGAAAACTCGTAGCGGTGCGTACTTACGACGCAAGCAGAGAACGAAGAATACCCACAGCAGCATCTCAATCCACAATCGCGCAAACGCCAACAGCGTCAGGAGGGAGAACCTATCAGTCGCTGCGACGGGCGAAAACTCTATCATGCTGACGGAGAGATAGAGCGCCAGAACAATAGCCACGCGGCCACGCTCTTGCCGCCGCGCGAGCACGTCAACGAGCAGCACGACAGAGAAGCTCATGACAACGAAGTGATAGCTCGCCGGCACGGGCGATAAAACCAGCAGCGAAAAGATGACTGCCGCCCATTCAAGCTGCTCTGTGTCCGGTCGGCGAGATCCTGGGCTGATACTTGAAAACAGCGGAAGCAGCACAGCTATTTGCCATAGCGGATAGAGCATCGCATAGAGCAAGGGAGAGTTGAGCGCTGGCATGGGATTCAACTGGGGTTCGAAGATAAACAATCGATGGAAGAACGCCGCGCCGGACGCGGCCCGGGCGCTGTAAGGATCCAGCACTTCGCCTTGAAGGCTGCGGGGGAGGACCTCAGTCAGATATGTGTGAATTACAGGGCCACCCATACACGCCCAGCCGATGCCTAGCAATAGAAGTGTTGAACAGAACATCGCGAGTACTTCACGTCTTCGTCCTTTCCACAAGAAATAAGCTCCGAACAGCAGCGGATAGACCTTCAAGACACCCGCGATGCTCAAGCAAGCTCCACATGCGATAGGCCGGCCTCGTCGATGAAACAAATAGGCCAGGGCGAGCAGAAGAAGAACAAGCAGGTGCATCTGGCCATACAAGAAGCTCGTACGCAGGGGAGAGATCGCAAGCAGGCAGAGTATCCAGATGCGCCGCCTGCCAAGGCTCGTCACGCGACTCAGGGACTCAACTGTCCCACTTAAGAAGAGTATGTTGGCGACGATCCACAGCCGCTTGGCTACGATGGCCGAATAGAATGAAAGCGGCAGAACGGGCAGGGCTGAAAATGGTGTGAGCCCAGCGAAGCCCACCAGGTCCTGATCCAATCCCCAGTGATCTTTTATTCTCTGGAGCCAGACCCAATCGTAGATCCGATTGAGGCTATATCCCTCCCGCGTGAGCCGGGCGACAAGATAGTAGTTCGGAAAATCTGTATTGAGTGCTCGCCAGGCGGGAAAGATTCCCTTCCAGATCAGCAGGCCGGCAAGGACTACAAGGCAGGCCGTTTCTATTGACGGAAACTGCGATCGAAAGCTCACGAAGAGCGGACTCGACTTTAACTTGCCAGCTAAATCGCTGCGACCCCGCTCATCGAGACTCCACATTCTAAACTCCGCGAACTGAACTAACGCTCTACGCAGCGCCGGCTAAACCTCGGAGATCAAGTGTACTGTTGATTGCCAAGCCGGGATGAGAGCACAGTAAGAATAATCGCGAAGACTGGGTGGGCGTTCACTTGAAACCCAGCCTGAGATACAAGTTACAAACTCCTGACAATTCAATGACAATCAGAACCCGGATGCAGGCTTAGGATTCACGCTATCTGGTAATTCTCCGCTAGTCTGCGGTCACCGGCACTCTCTTCCCCTTGGGACCGCAGACCTTGTTCGAGATAGCTGAATGGATGAATGACCTTTCGGCAGACAGGATATCCGGTGCGATGTTCGCCGTAGCCTGCTCGACGTCTTTGGCGCGGATTGCATGGATCCGATCCTCGATGAGCGCGCGAATCTGGACTTCATTGATAGCTGAATATCCGCAATCGCGCCAAAGCACGCCAAAGCACGTTCGACACATTCGATCCTCCCTGGCTATGGCTGTTTCAATTCCTTGATTGGCCGCACTTCGACGCCGCCGAGAGATGCCACCGGGATCTTCGACGCTATCTGGATGGCCTCGTTGAGGTCTTTGGCGTCTATGAGGATGAACCCGCCCACTTGCTCCTTGGTCTCGGCGAAGGGGCCGTCGGTGATGGATACCTTGCCCTTCCGGTTGCGAACGGTCGTGGAGGCGCTAACTGATTCAAGCGCCTCCGCCGTAATGAAGTGGCCGCTCTTCCGCAGCTCTTCGTTGTACGCCAAACTCGCGTTATCCAGGGCCTCCAATTCGCTCTTGGACAAAGCCTCCAGCCTATTCTCTTCAAATGAGATCAAGCACAGGTACTTCATCGTTTTCTCCTCACTGGCTGCGGTGTATCTCCCCGTTCGACAGATAGTCGTCCGGGGACCGCAAAATAGACAATGAGCTCACCGGCGCAGCCGAGAAAAGCGCCCGCTACCCCCGATAGTCCGGCCCGGCTCCGAACGCCGGCCTTCGGAGATCTCCCATCAGGCAAACTCGATCGCTGATCGAGCCCATTCTCATGACAATGATCGTGCGATCCATGCGGCACCTGTCCACATCCGCTCTTTCTGTGTCCGTAATCGGACAGCTTGGGCCGATTTACAAGCCATGCCCGCCCGTTGAAGGTCAGCAGTGCATTGATTTTCGGGATGGTAGCCGTTGGTCACCAACGTGCACACACTGCGGCGGAGCGCATCATGCCAACTCTGCCATCCAAGCTGCTTCAGGACTTCGCGCACGACCTGCAATTCGCGCTCCGGCAACTGCGCCGGTCCCCGCTTTTTGCCGTAACCATCGTCGCCACCTTCGCCCTGGGAATCGCCGCGAACACCGCCGTCTTCAGCGTGATGGATGCGCTGGTGCTGCGACCGCTTGCCGTCCCGCAGATGGATCGCGTTGTCACCGTGGCGGAGCAGCGCGGCACGGAGCATCCCCAGGCCGTCAGCTTCGCCGATTATCAGGATTACCGGCAGCAGAGCCACGCCTTTTCCCAGCTCGCCGCGCGCGCCGGGTCCTACCTGACCCTCACCCGGAGTGGGCAATCGGAACACGTGCAAGCCACACGCGCGACCAGCAACCTGTTCGAGTTGTTCAGCATACAGCCGATGCTCGGCCGCACCTTCGCTGCCGGAGAGGACCAGCCCGGCCGCGATGGCGAAGCGGTCCTGACGCATGCCTTCTGGCAGTCCCACTTCGGCAGCCGGTCCGATGCGATCGGTAAGCCGATCGTGCTGGACGGAAGGCCCTACACGGTCGTCGGCATCATGCCGCAAAGCTTCGATCATGTGGACTTCACCGATCTCTGGCTACCGCTGGCACTCTCGCCGCAGCAGCGGAACGACCGCACCGTTCGGGACTATGCCCTGACCGGCAGACTGCGGACGGCCGTGACCGCCGATGCCGCGGCCGAAGAACTCAACGCCATCGCTGCCGGCATCGCCCGGCGATATCCTCTCTCTAATCGGGGATGGAAGGTGCGCGTGCGGCGTCTGGTCGAAACCATCAATGGAGATCTCACGGCCACGTTTACCCGCATCATCCTGGCAGCTACGTGGCTGCTCATGTTGGTGGTCTGCGCCAACATCTCCAACCTGCAGTTTGCCCGCACCCTGCGGCGCGCCCCGGAGATGGCTGTCCGCTCCGCGCTGGGATCGTCACGGCGGCGGCTCTTGCGCCAGCTTATGGTCGAGAGTCTGGTGCAGAGTATGCTCGGCGCCCTGGGTGGCTTGCTGCTGGGTCGCGTTGCCTTGCACTATATCGTTGCGGCAATGCCGCCACAGGTCAGCCGATTTCTGGCCGGCTGGAGCGATATCCATCTCAGTCTCCGCACCTTCGCCTACTCCTTAGCGGTGGCCATGGCAGCGGGTCTGCTCGCCGGCCTCGCCCCGGCCTTCGCCGGCATGCGCGTCAATCTGGTGGAGCAGTTGAAGGTCGGCAGCCGCAGCGTCAGCGCGTCGGGCCGCTCGCATACATGGCGCAACGTCTTCGCGGGCGCACAGATCATGGTGGCCACTGCTCTGGTCGCCGGCGCAGCATGCATCGCGGCCAGCATGTATACCATGCTCCACGCGACCGCACGGTTCGCTCCCCGCCAGGCGCTCATCTTCAATGCGTATCTTCCCAAGGCTCACTACCCGACACCGGTGCAGCAGGCCGCCTTCCTGCGCGACAGCCTGGACCGTCTGCGGACTGTGCCGGGCGTTCGCGACGCTGAGTTCACCACCGCGCTGCCCTATAACAACACCGGCGTATGGTGGCAGGACCTCACCATCGCCGGCGACCCTGCGCTCCCCGGTCAGACCCGGAGCACCCAGCGCCTCACGGTCAGCCCGGGCTACTTCCGCAGCCTGGGTCTTTCGCTGCTGCGCGGACGCCTCTTCTCCCCGGCTGACGGCATGGATGCGCCGCGCGTGGCCATCATCAGCGAGCGGCTGGCGCAGCAGTACTTCGGCGACAAGGATCCCATCGGTCACAGCATCCAGCTCGGCAAAGACCAGGAGTTGACAGCGCCGGCCACCGTCGTGGGCGTCGTGGCGGATGTCATTTACGCTTGGGTCGACCAGAAGCCCCAGCCCGCGGTCTATCTCTCTTCCGCTCAGTTTCCGGCCTCCGACGGCACCTATCTGCTGCGTGCCGATGGAGATCCGCTGGCGCTTGCTCCGGCAGTGCGGCGAAGCCTGGCGGCCCTGGATAGCACGGTGCCGATGGATGCGCCCGAAACCTACGAGCAGTTCCTGCACGCGGCGCTGATCGGGCTCTGGTATGTCGCCGTCATGTTGGGCGCGGACGCTGGCATCGCCCTGCTTCTCTGCGCCATCGGCATCTTCGGTGTCATGGCAAATCTCGTCACCGAGCGGACGCACGAGATCGGCATCCGCATTGCCGTCGGCGCGGATCGTTCGGCTGTCATGCTTCTTTTGCTGCGACGCAGCCTGATGGTCACAACGCTGGGACTCGCCGCCGGCCTGCTGCTCGCGATGCAGGTGGGCCGCGTTCTCACTAATATTCTTGAAGGCGTTCAGGGTCTCCAGTGGTTCATTCTTCTGGCCACAGCACTCACCGTGGCGCTCATCAGCCTACTCGCCGGATTGATTCCCGCGCGCCGGGCAGCCGCGGTCGATCCCATCGAGGCTCTTCGCGCGGAATAGAACCGACGTTCAGCTTCCGGTCTGCCCGTTAGCCGAAGGGGATCCTCGATAGCGGCTGCCCCCAGTTCAACCGGTTCTGGTCGCACAACTTCTTTGCAATCAGCGCGAGCTCTCGTGCTAGTCTCTGACCCATGCGCAGAGCGCGTCTTCTCCTGCCGCTGGTGTCAGGTCTGGCCTGCCTCATCGCGCTCGCACAACCAGCCCGTACCGCCGAGCGTTCTGTTTCCGCCCTTCCTGCTCCCACGGAGGTCCGCCTCGGCAACTCCTCTATCCCGCTGACCGGTCCCTGGAAATTCACGCCCGGCGACTCACCCTACGCAAACGGCAGCCCGCTTTGGGCGAGTCCCGCGTTCGATGATGCAGCCTGGTCGAACATGGATCTCCATACCAGGCCGGTCGTGAAGGATCCCGCCTACGGAACCGCCGGCTATCTCACGGGCTGGACCGCCCGCGGCTTTCCCCATCTCTCCGGTTTCGCCTGGTACCGCCTCCGCCTTCATCTGGTCAACTCGTCCGAGCGTCTCTGGCTCAAGATGCCGGATCACACCGACGACTCCTATCAAGTCTTCGCCAACGGCCGTTACATCGGAGAGTTCGGCCACTTCACTCCCGGAGGCGTCGATTGTTACCGCTCCCGGCCCCTCACCTTCCAGCTTCCCGCGCCCGACTCGCACGGCGACATTCTCCTCGCCGTCCGCTTCTATATGGAGCCTTTCGTGCTTGTCAGCGGCAGCACCGGGGACAGCGGAGGCATGCACCAGGCGCCGATTGCCGGGATGCACGCGCAGATCGAGTCGATCCGCGCGCAGGAGACGACCGGCCGTATCCTCAGCGTCATCACTTCGATGTTCGTCGCCTTTCTTATGCTCATCGGGGCCGCTGGCGCGTTCCGCCTCTGGATTCTCGACCGCCCGGGTTCAACCTATCTTTGGCTCGCGCTCAGCCTGGTCTTCACCGCCATGCCCACCGCCATTCTGCTTGCCGCGTTCTTTTCTTATGCGTTCACGCAAGCGGGCGCGAACGTCTTACTCCAAAGCCTCGAGGTTCTCGGTCTCGTCTGCTGGATTCTCTTCTGGCGGAGCTGGTTCCATCTCGCGCAAAATCGTTGGCTGGATCTTCTGCTGAGCGCCCTTGGGTTGGCGGTTATCCTAACCGCGATCTTCTTCAGGTTTTCGGGGCATGCTCCTGCACCGATTATTCTGTTCATCGTCGGGATGAGAACAGTATGCAATGCGGCTCTCGGCATCATGCTCCTCGTCGCGCTGCTGCAGGGCGCAAGTAAGGACCGCACCGGCGCTCTGGTCGCCCTGCCGCCGATTATCCTGCTCGCCATAAGCCTGTTAAGCGGCGAACTGCTCACATGGTTTCATGTTCGGACATCCATTTTCCCTTCGGCATTCAGATCAGCGTCAAGGATGTCGCCCTGGTCCTGCTGGTACTGGTTGTCGGCGCCCTGGTCGCACGACGCTTTATCAGCTCGCAGGTGAGCCAGCGGCTGGAACGCCAGGCGGTCGAACAGGAACTGGCGCAGGCCCGCGAGCTCCAGCAGCACGTCCTCATCCCTGAACCCGTCACCTCGTCTCTCTTCACCGTCGAGACCGCGTATCATCCCGCGCGCACGGTCGGTGGGGACTTCTTCCAGGTGATCCCTCACGGTGACGGTTCGCTGCTGGTCATCGTCGGCGACGTCTCCGGCAAGGGCATTGCAGCCGCCATGCTGGTTGCGGTTCTTGTGGGCGCCGTCCGCACCCGCGCCGATGAGACCTTCGATCCCGCCGCCATCCTCCAGACTCTCAACGGCCGCCTGCTTGGTCGCGCCGGCGGCCACTTCGCCACCTGCATCGCCGCACACCTCCGGCCCGATGGCGCGATGCTCGTGGCCAACGCCGGCCACCTGCCGCCCTATCGCAACGGCATCGCCCTCGACCTGCCCGGCTCCGTCCCGCTCGGCATCGTTCCCGGCACGCAGTACGACGTGCATGCTATGCAGCTGGGCCCCGCTGACCACCTTACCTTCCTGACAGACGGAGTCCTCGAAGCCCGCAACATCGACGGCCAACTTCTGGGCTTCGACCGACTCGCACAGCTCTCCGCGCTTCCACCCGAGACCATCGCCCAGGCCGCCATCACCCACGGCCAGGACGATGACATCACCATCGTCAGCGTCTGTTTCTGCGCCTCTGCACGCGTCGTGGAAAGCTCTCCGATTCTCCTGACCTCACCGGTTTAGATCGTTTGGACTCCACAGCGCGCTTCAAGGATTCAGATCGCGAATCATGCGCTCACATCACGTCCTATATGCCGATTTCTCGTAGTGGTCTCATTGGGGTGTAGTCCGCGCCCAAATACCCCCGTCATTCTGAACGAAGCGTGCGGAGTGAAGATTCCAGAAGATATATTTCGCATGTCCCTATGGTCCCGGAGGCATGCTCTATCTTTTGCAGGATGCGAGGTTCGTCAGCAACGTGCCGCCTTCCGCTGCCGTCCGGCAACTTGAGCGGAACAGTGTTCAGCAACGGGTAGGGCGTATTCACCCGGTGTGATCAACCTCTGATCTTAGGAGCTGTCTGACCCGGCAAGCTCGACAGCAGATCCGCCATGGTGCGGCGGAGCAGCGGATGCACCCACTCAGGCGCAATCTCCGCCAGCGGTTCCAGCACGAAACGGCGTTCGTGCATGGAGGGATGCGGCAGCGTGAGTGCCTCGGTGTCCAGGACCAGGTCGTCGATCAGCAGCAGGTCCAGATCGAGTGTGCGCGGACCCTTGGCGATCTGCCGGTGGCGGTCGCGCCCGAAGGCCTTCTCGATGGCCAGCAGACCATCCAGAAACGCATGCGGGGCGAGCGGTGTCCGCATCTCGACCACAGCATTGATGAAGGATGGCTGATCCTTGTACCCGACGGGCTCGGTCGAGTAGAGCGATGAGCGCGCCACAATCTCGCCCAGCGCTGCGAGCTCATTGACGGCGGCGCGGACGGTCGCGCTTGGCTCGCCGATCACCGACGGCAGGTTGGCGCCGAGCGCGATGAACGCTATGCGCTCGCGGACTATCTGCCCCGATGCAGTGTGCGTGTTCTCTGTACTCGGCGAAGTATCACCCATCGATACGGCCGCTCCTCTTTCCAGCCCGAGCTCACGATACGATGCTGCTATGCGCATCGCATTCTTTGGCGGAACCTTCGATCCGCCGCATCTGGGGCACACCGCCATCGCCGAGGCTGCCCTTGAGCGCTGCGAGCTGGACGAGGTTCTGATGGCTCCGGTCGCCAGCCAACCACTCAAGCAGGGAGCGACAACCGCCAGCTTTGCCGACCGGCTGGCCATGGTCCGGCTGGCCTGCGAAGGGCACCCGCGCTTGCAAGCGAGCGGGTTGGATGCGCCACGCAAGAACGATGCTGATTCTGCGCCTAACTACACCCCAAACTACACGTACGACACGTTGCTGCGCCTGCGCGCGAAGCTCGCTCCTGCCGACGAACTCTTCTGCCTGCTGGGCGCGGACTCCTTCCGCATGGTACAGCGTTGGCACCGCGGGCCGGAGTTACTTCTTCTCTGCGACATGATCATCGCTGGACGGCCGGGTTTCCCAATCACGGAGTTAGGCACATATCTGCCATCTTCCTTTGTGTGCCAAGGTCCTCATGTAACCGCGCGCCGCATCGAATGGGTACTGCGTGATCTTAGGTCAGGAGACGCAAGCAGGCTGTGGTTGCTGCCGGATCTCGAGTACGACATCTCCGCGACCGCTGTTCGCGCCGCGCTCGACTGCGGCGCGAGCGATCAGGCCCAGCCGGTCCTCGCTCCGGCGGTGGCCCGCTATGCCTGCGAACATCATCTATATCAGCAGGGCTAGGTGTCGCTGCAAGCCGCTCCGGGTTCCTGCTGGCGGATGCCTTGCGCGCACGCTACGATGGAGAGTTAGAGAACCAGAGCAATGCTATCGAGGGTGGTTCGCTGGCAGCACGCAAGCGCCGGCGGCTGCGCTCTACAGGACCGTCATCTCATCTTCAATCAGGACGTACAGGAAAACCGATCTATGGCAATCGAAACGAACAAGGAAGTCACGCGGCGCATGGTTCTGACGGCGGCTTCTGTCTGTGAGGACAAGAAGGCGGAGGACACCCGCATCCTGGAGCTCGACCCCGCGGATTCCGGCTTCACGGATTACTTCCTGATCACCAGTGGGACCAACGAGCGCCAGACGCAGACGATTGCGGAAGAGATCGAGCAGCGCATGAAGCGCGACTTCGCGACCTTTCCGAACTCGGTTGAAGGCAAGCGCCGGGGAGAGTGGATCCTGCTCGATTATGTCGATTTTGTGGTGCACGTGTTTCTGGCGGAGCGTCGCGCCTTCTACGACATCGAGCGCCTGCGGAAGTCCGCCACCCCAGTCGATATCGCGCAGCTCAAAGCGGCTTTATCAGAGAAGGTGGCCGCCGTGCGCAAGAAGACCCCGGCGAAAGCGGCTGCGAAGAGAGAGACCGTAGCCAAGAAAGCCCCGGCCAGGAAAGCTCCGGCCAGGAAAACGGCCGCCAAAAAGGCTACGGCGAAGAAGACTGCGAAGAAGACGGCGGCGAAGAAAAAGACTCCGAAGTCGAGTTCCGCTCGTAAGCCGTCCGCTGGCAAACGCACTGCGGCGAAGAAGACGTCGCGAGCAAAGCAATAGAGCGTTCATTGAACGCGCAGCGCAAAGAAAAGAAAAGAGAGGGCCGGATTCCTGATCCGGCCCTCTCAGCGTGCATGGGACTTAGAAGATGAACTTCGCGACCAACTGCATGCTCCTTGCATTGTTGCGGAAGATAAGCTGCGGCTGATTGAATTGGGACGTGCCTGGAATCAAGCCGTTGCGGTTGCTGGTGAATCCGTTCGAATTGATCTGACTGATCAAGTCCGGGACGTATTGGGAATGGTTGAAGACGTTGAAGGCCTGGGCCTGGAACTCAAAGGCGTAGCGCTCGGTGAAGTTGACGCGCTTGGTAGCGGTCGCGTCCCAGTTGTTGATGGGCCGGATGGGCAACGTGTTGCGCCCAGCGGTGGCGAGAGCGCCTTGCTGTGCCCGGATGTATTGGGCATTGGGGTTGATGGCCTGATAACCGACGGTATCCGCATTGCAGGGGGCTGGAGGCAGCGTCGGATCGGTATTGGGCGGACACAGTGCAACACGGGCGGGATCGACGACGGCCGTCACTCCCGATCCGGTGCCTTTGACTCCATTGGGGTTGAGGATCGCGCGATCACCGGCGGAATCTCCGTTGAGATTCGAATCCACGCCACTCTGCACATCCGCGAACTCCGGGGACTGATAGGTGTAGATGGGGGCGATCTCCCAATTACCCAGCCCGTTCTTCAGCAGCCAGTGGTCGCTGTTCTTGAAGTAGGGAATATCCCAGAGGGTTTCAAAGGTAATACGGTGGGTGTGATCCAGGGCCGAGCGGGAGTAATCCGCATTGAAGTTGTGGAAGTTTTGCGGGCGGCGCGGGGTGAGAATGGTCGAGAACACGTCCGCGGTGCTGTTATCCATGGTCTTGCTATAGGTATAGGCGGCGTTGAACTGCAGACCCTGCTGGAACCGGCGCTGCAACTGAGCCTGCAGGCCGTTGTAGTTCGATGCGCCGTACGGCTGGTAGGAAGTGATGTTGCTATAGGTATTGGTGTCGGTTGGCCCGGTCTTGCCAAAGCCCGCGGCCGCGTAGGCGGGCACATACTCCAGATACTTCGGTGTCAGGCTGGAGAGCGCGGGCAAGCTTGCCAGCGTCGCGGGATCTGGGACAGCACCGAGAAACGTGGGAAGGAAGCTACTCGGAGTGACGGCCGCCTGCTTGTTCAATTGCGTCTGGACAGGCAGGTGGATGCCGCGGGTGCCCACGTAGCGGATCTCGGCGGTATAGTTCTTGGCGAAGACATGCTGCACGCCAAGGTTCCACTGCTCCGAGTAGGGCAGTTGCTCATTGACCGGTAGATACGCGGAGGTCGCCCGCCTCTGCGCGGCGACGGAGGGGAAGGTCTGGAGTCCGCCGTTGCCCGGAGGCAGCCCACCACTGGTCAGGAAGTTCGGTGTCTGGTTGGCGAGGTCTACGTCTTGCGTCGATGAATACTGTGGCGGGAAGGTCAGCAGGCCAAGATTGTCATAAAGGACATCGTAGCCCATGCCAAAGCCGAGGCGGATCGAGGTGTCCTGGTTCGGAGCCCATGCAACGCCGAGGCGTGGGGCGAAGTTTTTGTACTGCGGCTGGGGTGCGGTGAAGCTGATAAACCCGGGAACGCTTGCCGCTTGATTCAGGGCTTGCGCGCGCTCACCCGTGGGAACCGAGGTGAACTCGTAGCGAAGGCCATAGTTGATCGTGACCGTAGGAGTAATACGCCACAGGTCGTTTCCGTATCCATAGAATGCGGTCTGGTCGCCGTAGTAGATGAAGTTCCCGGCGCTGCGCTCGCCTAAAAGATCGGGACTAAGATCCTGGAGGTATAGATTCAAAGTGCTGTATTCGTAGTCTCCCCGTTCGCGCTGAGTAAAGGTCTGCGGGCTGATGTACTTGCGCCCGTCAAAGCCGAACTTCAGGGTGTGCTTGCCCTTCACCCAGGTGATGTTGTCTACCGCCTGATAGAGGTTCTGGATAGCGGACTGCGGCGCGTTGCCATCGGGGCCAAGCTGAAGACTGCTCAAATCCTGGTAGACCAGATTGGGAAAGCTGTCCAGGTGGGGGAAGGCGAAGCTTCCAGACGGCGTCTGGTTGGAATAGCGGTTGTAACCCAGGCGGAACTCGTTGGTAAGGGTAGGGCTGAAAGTGTGGAAGTAGCTGAAGGCGAAGAGATGGTAGCGGTCGGGTATAGAGGTGTAAAAGACAGGCAGCGTTGCGGCTGTATCGAGGAAGGCGGCGCGGCTGTAGAGATAGCGGAAGCGGAACTGGTCCGTCTCCGATTTCGTATAGTCGATGGAACTGGTGGAGTTATAGGTGTTATTGAAGGTTGGACCGCTGGTGCTAAACGGCCCCACTGGAACATTAACGTTATTGCTGGCGCCTACCGTGATGTGATCGTCGGGGCAGGCCACGGAGTTAGGCGCCGGCGCGTCCTGGGTGGGCGCAACCGGCGTGTATTTGGTGAAGATGCCCAGGTTGGTCGCGTTGAGACCGGGAGCACCGGCGATCGCCGCGAAACCTGCGGCCGTGGGCGCGCAGACGGTCGTAGCGATGCTCTGTCCAAGCTGGTACTTCTCGAAGTTGGAGAAGAAGAAGAGCTTGTCACGGAGGATGGGGCCGCCGATCTGGCCGCCGAAACGGTTCTGGTCGTAGCGCGGATTGACAAAGCCCGGCCCAGCGCCACGGGCGTCCGCCGCATCGATGGCGTTGAGGTTCCGGTTCTGGAAGTATTCGTAAGCGCGGCCATGAAAGCTGTTGGTTCCGCCGATGATGGTGGTATTGAACTGGCCGCCCGTCGAGTGCCCAAACTCCGGCGAGAACTGATTGGTCAGAAGAGTGAACTCGCCGGTGGCATCATTGGGGATGGTGATTAACGGTCCGGTGACACCCTTGTCGTTGTCGTCGATACCCTCAATGGTGAAGTTGTTGTTGCGCGGGCGCTGACCCCCGACCGAAGGGCCGGTGCCGGCGCCGATGCCGGAGCTCAAGCTCACGCCCGGGCTCAGGAGCGAAAGGTTGATAGCTCCCAGGCCGATGGTCGCCGTGGGTAGATCCTGCGTCTGTTTGGTGTTGAAGGTCTGCTGCAACTGAATGGTCGTCGTATCGATGGCGACGGCAGCCTGCGAAGAGACCTCGACGTTGGTGGCAGCGGAGGCAACGGGCAGGACGAGTTTGGCGGTACTCGTGTTGTTCAGTTGGACTGTGAAGTTCTCCAGCGTATAGGTGGAGAAGCCCGGCGCGGATGCCGAGATGTTGTATCTGCCCGCCAGGAGGTTATCGATTCTGTACTCGCCGCTCGCGTTCGCGGTCGTAGAACTCGCAACCTTCGTATCCACGTTGACGGCGTTCACAGTTGCATTGGGGATGGCCGCGCCGGAGGCATCGGCGATGGTACCGACGACCGCGCCGCTGGTTGCCTGTGCATGAGCGCCTTGCGTCAGCAGGAGCGGCGCCGCGCCGCTTAGAACAAAGGTGGCACTTAGCAGAAGACCACGTGCTTGTTTTGCGATGCCCATTTTCAAGAATTGCCTCCCCGAGGTGTGCCATCCATTCGAAACCGCGTTTAGCACCCGAAGACTTCTCGCGAACCTGTTCCAGGCGCAAAGCTGCTGCGCGTTGTTACGATTGTCGTTGAGTGCTACCGCTGCCAGTTAGCAATCCCGGTGCCAATGCACGCGGGGCGGTTTCTGAGGGGATTCAGGCGCATGGAATTGCGACCGGGATGGCTGTGTCCCAATTACCGTAGGTGGGAGGGGCCAAATTAGTGGAATTCCATAGATTCCATAGATCGATTGCTGTTCGTCACCGTTCTGGGCGGGTTTATCACGATTTTTGACGGTTTTATCCCTTGGGGTGGACCGCGGGGCACGAGGCTGATTGAGGAGGGGCCATGAGGATCTGCATCGCTCACATATCCGGGATCAAGCAAGAGCGCTCCTTCGGCAAGGAGGTCGAGCTCTATGTGGGGCGGTTAGGGAGCTACGCGCCGGTTGAGGTATGGCGGGAGAGGACGGAAGCTGCGCTGTTGGAGAGGCTTGCGAAACACGCTGGGAGAACCACGACCTGGCTGGTGCTGCTCGATGGACGGGGTGAGCAGATCTCGTCTGAACAACTGGCGCGCGTAGTCGAGAGAGAGCGGGATGGGGGCAGGCAGGAGATCGTCTTTGCCATCGGCCCGGCGGATGGATGGTCAGAAAAGGCCAGAGAACGGGCCGATCTGCTGCTGTCCTTTGGGCCAATGACCTTTCCGCACGAGCTTGCGCGGGTGATGCTGGCGGAACAGATCTACAGGGCATTTACAATCCTTGCTGGGCATCCGTATCACTGCGGGCATTGAAACCAGCGGCTGTGGCTTGCCTCAACCTCTATGACTGAATCAAGACGTGGGCTCATCCTGATCAACACCGGCCCGGGTAAAGGCAAGACAACGGCGGCCATGGGGACGGCCCTGCGCGCGGTGGGCAACGGAATGCGCGTGCTGATGCTGCAGTTCCTCAAGGGATCCTGGCACTACGGTGAACTCGATGCGGTGAAGGCGTTTGGGGACAGCTTCACTATGAAGCAGATGGGCCGCGGCTTCGTGAAGGTGGGGGGCGCGGAGACCGACCCGGAGGATACCCGGATGGTGGAGGCGGCGTGGGCGGAGGCCGAAGCGGCGATTCTTTCCGGCGACTGGGACATGGTCGTGCTGGATGAGATCAACTACGCCATCGGCTACGGCATGCTGGATGCGGAACGGGTGGCTGCAACGCTGAAGGCGCGGCCAGAGATGGTGCATGTCATCCTCACGGGACGCAATGCCCACCCCAGCCTGGTCGAAATTGCCGATACGGTGACGGAGATGCGTCAGGTGAAGCATGCTTACGAGGGTGGCATCCTGGCGCAACGGGGCATTGAGTATTGAGACAGTTTGCCTGCAGATGCCATAAGGACACACCTCCAGCATCGGATGCTATGGTCGTTCCGCACATATAGAAAGGAAGAGATGGCCTGGTTCAAGCGTCAGGAACACGAGATTGAGAGCTCACAGGAGAAGCGGGTCCGGACCGAGGGTCTCTGGGTCAAATGCGAAGGCTGCAGCCAGTTCATCTTCAAGGCAGACATGGCCGCGAATCAGCAGGTCTGTCCGAAGTGCGACCGTCACTTTCGTCTGGACGCGCGGACACGTGTGGCCAGCCTTCTCGAACCCGGCTATGAACTGGTCGATCTTGAACTGAAGTCGACGGACCCGCTGCGCTTCACCGATATCAAACCGTATGCCGCCCGGCTGAAGAAGGCGCAGGCCGATACTGGGCTCAACGATGCGAGTGTGAATGCTATCGGGCGCCTGGGCCAGCACGACGTGGTGCTCACCGTGATGGAGTATGGTTTCATCGGCGGCAGCATGGGTAGCGTGGTGGGCGAGACGATCGCGCGTGCGGCAGACCGCTCACTCGCTTCGGGACACCCGCTTATCATCGTCTCAGCCTCAGGGGGTGCCCGGATGATGGAAGGGGTTGCGAGCTTGATGCAACTGGCGAAGATCTCCAGCGTGCTGGCTCTGCTGGACGACGCCGCCATCCCCTACATTTCCGTCCTCACCGATCCCACGACCGGAGGCGTGACCGCCAGCTTTGCCATGCTGGGCGATCTCAATGTGGCGGAACCGGGCGCGTTGATCGGCTTTGCCGGACCGCGCGTGATCGAGCAGACGCTGCGTCAAAAACTGCCGGAGGGATTCCAGCGTTCGGAGTTCCTGCTGGAGCATGGAATGCTCGATGCCGTGGTTCCGCGGAACGAGTTGAAGGGCTATCTGGACCGTGCTTTGAGCTTCATGCAGCCGCCAATGACGGTTTAGCTGCCCCACGGCAGAGCCAATAGTGAAGCTGCCCTCCCGGTAGAATGGAAGCCATGCACTACGCCGAGGCCATCGAGAGACTGTATGCGCTGGGCGCAGAACTGCATACAACCGCAGGCGGAGCACGGCGTAAATTCGAACTGGACCAGATGCGTGCGCTCATGGCGGCGCTGGGCGATCCGCAGCGAAGCTTCCCGTCCATCCTGATCGCGGGGACGAACGGTAAAGGTTCGACGGCGGCGACGCTGGCCAGCATTCTGGCGGCTGCCGGATACAAAACGGGACTCTATACATCACCGCACCTCGAGCGGGTAAATGAGCGCATTGTAATCCTAGCCGGCGATCGGCCGGACGGCGACATCCTGGGCAATGACGGGCTGCGAAATGGAGTGCCGGCGGAACAGGCGGCGCCGGTTGGCAAAGCGCGACACGAGATCGGGGATCGACACGAGATCGGGGATCAACGCCTCTCAGACCTCTTCTCGCGCGTGGCGGACGCCGGCTGCAGGCTGGTAGAGCAGCAGAGGCTCCCGGGAATGCCAAGCTTCTTCGAAACCGTTACGGCTATGGCGTTTTGCTATTTCGCGGAACAAGAGGTCCGGATTGCCATTCTCGAGGTCGGCATGGGCGGCCGATTAGACGCGACGAATATCGTCGAGCCCTTGTTCTCCGTCATCACCGACGTATCGCTGGACCACACAGAGTGGCTCGGATCCACCATCGGCGCCATTGCGCGGGAGAAGGCCGGTATCCTGCGCGAGGAAGGCGTCTTGATTACTTTGCCGCAGCACCCGGAGGCAAACGAGGCGATCGGCGAGGTCGCGACTGCGCTCCATGTGCGGGGTGTCAACGCGGCAGCCTACCTTCCTTTTGAAGCGCCCGAGCGCGGGGGCGATGCAGGGAACAACTATGCTGTCATGGTGGATGGGCAGAGGCTCTGGATCCACTCCCCACTGGCGGGTGAACACCAGCGAAGGAATTTGGCGCTGGCGCTCGCAAGCGCGCTCGAATTACGTAACCGATATAGTTACGTAATCGAGGCAAGCGCGGTCGAACGGGGGATTCGGGAGACGCACTGGCCGGGTCGTCTCGAAACGATTCAGCAGGAAGTCGGCAGCCCTAAGGTACTGTTGGATGTCGGCCACAATCCAGCGGGGGCATGGGCGCTGCGCGCGGCCCTCTCCGCGCGCGATTCCAGGGCTTCCACGCTGATCTTCGGGTGCCTGCAGGACAAACCGGTGGAGGAGTTGGCGCAGATCCTGTTTCCGATCTTCGAGACCGTCGTGCTGGTGCAGGTGGATTCGCCGCGCGCTGCTACCCTCGAGCGAATGCGGAGCGCAGCCGTGGCAACCGGTACGCAGGCGCTCCTCGCATCCTCGGTAGAGGCGGCGATGCGTCTGGCGACGGCAAATACGAACAAGGATGACGAGATCGTCGTGACCGGGTCGGTCTTCCTGGTGGGCGCAATCCGGGCCATGCTGATGCAGGAGTCCCAGGTGCATGCCTAATCTGCCGGCTTCGAACGCGGGCATCTCCCCGTTGGCGCTGCCGCCCATGGGCGCGCGCTTATGCTCGAACCTGATTCAGGCACCTGCGTTTTTTGTCGCAACTGCTCTGTTCGGCTCCGCCTCGTTGGCCATATCGTTGATAGAAAAAGATGGTGCGTGGCAGCACCGCATCGCGCGAGCGTGGGCCAAGGCAGGCCTGATGATCAGCGGGTCGTCTCTGGAGATCATCGGCGGCGAATTCCTTCAACAGCATCAGACGGCCGTTTACGTTTGCAATCACCTCTCCTATATGGATACTCCCGCGATCTTCGCCGCGATGCCGTTCCAATTCCGCATTCTGGCGCGCAGCGATCTATGGAAGTTGCCATTCATCGGCTGGCACCTGCATCGCTCAGGACAAATTGCCGTAACCGTGGACAATCCGCGATCATCGATCGCAAGCTTGAATCACGGGGTTCGCGCGCTCAAGGCGGGAATGCCCCTCTTTGCATTTCCGGAGGGCGGCCGCGCCCGGGATGGGCACCTGGCGCCGTTCATGAGCGGGCCTTCCTACATGGCGATTCGCGCAGGGGTACCCATCGTTCCCATGGCACTGGTCGGAACTTACGAACTGCTGCCGATGCACGGCCGGCATTTCCGCCCGCAGACGATCAAACTTATCGTGGGCGAACCGGTGTCAACCGCCGGGCGAAGCTCTCGGGAAGCTGAAGCGCTCACGGGCCGCGTACGCGAGATCATTCACGATCTCTACTATCTCTACTCGGCCATGCCCCAGGTGGAGTTGCATGAGTAGACCGCGCATCATCATCCCCGTGCCGACATCGTTCGATGCACAGTACAACGCTCGGTCGTGGCCACAATATGCTGCGGCCTGCCAGCAATTCGAGGGACAGGCGATTGCGCTTCCACTGGAGCTCGATCAGTCGGAGCAGGCGAGAATTCTCGCTTGCGGCACCGGCATTCTTCTTCCCGGAAGCCCGGCGGACATCAACCCCGAGAAGTACGGCGAGCGCCGGGCGCCCGAATGCGCGCGGGCGGATGCTCTCCGCGAAGCAGCAGATGAGCTGTTGCTGCAAGACGCGTTCAATCTAGGAAAGCCTTTGCTCGGCGTTTGCTACGGGATGCAGTCTCTGAACGTGTGGCGAGGCGGAACCCTTACCCAGCATCTTCAGACGCAGATCAATCACCGGCCGGGACGAGAGGTGCGCCAGGCGCACGCACTGGTGATCGCCACTTCAAGCCGCCTTGAACGGCTCATCGCCCAGGATGCCGCAGCGGGAACCACCTGCGTTAACTCAAGCCATCATCAGGCAGTTGCCCGCGCGGGAGACGGGCTGCGCGTGACGGCGACTTCCGAGGTGGATGGCACGGTGGAGGCATTCGAAGGCGATGACGGGTTTGTTCTTGGTGTGCAATGGCATCCTGAGCGCACGTTGAGCGACAGCTTGCTTTCGTGCCGAATCTTCGAAGAGTTTGTCCGAGCAGCGGGTCAATGGGCGCTTGCGCCGGTTCGAACGTCAATCGGCTGAGCGCCACTCCGAGTCCCCATACTTTCGGCTGCACTTCGGGCAAACTGTAGATCGAAAGTCAATCGAGGAACGGGGCCGGACTTGGCGATTACATCCGACGCGATCGAGAGAGCGCTGCAGGCTTGGGGACTCCCTCGGCCGGATAAGCAGGCGCTACAGCGATTCATTCTCTACGCGGAGCTGCTGCAGTTATGGAATAGCAAGTTGAATCTGACGGCGATTCGCGATGACGACGGGATTCTCCATCGCCATCTGATGGAGGGCGCATTCGCGGCTTCGCTGGTCCCACCGGACGCGGGCACCGTCCTCGACTTCGGTTCGGGTGCAGGCATTCCTGGGATCCCAATTGCAATCTTGCGGCCCGCGTTGAAGGTGACGCTTGCGGATGCAAACAGCAAGAAGGCTGCATTCTTGCGGGAGGTCGCCCGGCGGATCGAGCTTCCCCTTACGGTTCACGCGCAACGGGTAACTCGCAGGATCAACGAGGCTGGTTTCGACCTTGTTACGATGCGGGCGGTGGACCGGCTCGGCTCGGCGCTATTACCTGCGTCCCTTCAACTTGCCCCTGGAGGGTGCCTGATGTTCCTCGTCAGCGAGCGACAAGGCGAATCTGTTCCCGGCGATGTCGGCCGCCTGGTCGGCAATGAGCTTGCCTGGAAGCATCACCTGATCCCAGGCACCCATCGTGCCCTGATATTGATCGGGAAGCCGGTTTAGATGTTCCACGTGGAACCGGTCGAATAGTTCCACGTGGAACACCCCCCGCCTTGATCCAAGGTGCCCCCGAAATCCACGACATCCACAGTCGTGGAAATTGCTTCTTCTCCCGCGAGCCTCTAAGGTGTGGAGAGCATGCACACCGCCAAAATCCTTGCCATCGTCAACCAAAAGGGGGGCGTCGGCAAGACAACCACAGCGATTAACCTCTCAGCGGCTCTCGCCCTTGAGGGTCTGGATTGCCTGGTCGTCGATTGCGACCCCCAGGGAAATACCACCAGTGGCTTAGGCATTCCGCGCGACGACGAGCGTCCCTCCATCTACGATCTACTGATCGAAGGGGCCGACCCGGCGGGTATTCTGCTCCCCACTGAACTCGAAACGCTCAAAGTTCTGCCCGGAAGTCGCAATCTCATTGGAGCAAACGTCGAACTGGTCGAGGCAAAAGATCGCGAGCTGAAACTCAAACAGGGGCTCTCCTCTCTTACGCGGGCGTTCGACTACATCCTGCTTGATTGCCCCCCCGCACTGGATTTGCTGACCCTCAACGCTCTGGTCGCCGCGGATCGACTGCTTGTGCCCATTCAGGCGGAGTACTTCGCTCTCGAAGGGGTCAGCGAGTTGCTGGGAACGCTCGGCAGAGTACAAGAGGCATTCAACCCTTCGCTTCAGCTTGAGGGCGTTGTCCTCACGATGTACGACGAGCGTACCAACCTCGCCCAGCAGGTTACTCTAAACCTGAAAGAGTTCTTCGGAGACAAGCTCTTCAAAACCGCCATTCCGCGCAACATTCGCCTAGCCGAGGCCCCGAGCCACGGAAAACCCGTGATGCTGTATGACCCGCGCTCTCGCGGCTCCGATGCCTATCGCGAACTTGCGGAAGAGCTCCTTGCCCGCCAAAAGGTGGTTAGCCCTCGCGCAGTTGAGCGGACGAAGCTTGCGGGCAATCGAAAGACTTCGAGCGTACGCTTCTGGCCCTACGCTTAATCCACTTCACAGCCGTTCGTTCTTAGATAGGACATACAAGCGATGCAGATATCCGAAACGACAAAGCGCCGCGCCCTGGGGAAAGGGCTTGAGTCACTGCTGCCCAATCGCTCGGCCGCGGCTCAGCCGACGCCCGCACCAGCCGGCTCGGCCTCCAATGAAGGGACGCCTCGCGAGATTCCGCTGAACATGATTGACCGCAATCCCTACCAGACGCGGAGTCACTTCAATGAAGCGCAGCTCGCTGAGCTTGCCGCATCCATCGCTGCGACCGGCGTAGTCCAGCCAGTTCTCGTCCGCCCGATTCCAAACGGCCGCTTTCAATTGATCGCGGGCGAGCGTCGCTGGACCGCATCGGGACAGGCAGGCAAGAGCAGTGTCCCGGCGATTGTGCGTCCCGTCTCCGATCAGCAAGCCATGGAGATGACGGTCGTTGAGAATCTGCAGCGATCGGATCTGAACCCCATGGAGCAGGCACGCGCATTCGAGCGTCTGAGCCAGGACTTCCACCTGACCCAGGAGCAGATCGCCAAAAGAACCGGGAAGGATCGCACATCGATCGCGAATTCGCTGCGTCTTCTGCGGCTACCCAAGGAAGTGCAGACAAAGGTAGAAACGGGCGAACTCAGCTTCGGACATGCTCGGGCACTTCTATCCCTCGAATCGCCTGAGGCGATCACCAAGGCGGCGCAGAAGGTGCTGGCGCTCTCCCTTTCCGTGCGACAGACCGAGTCGTTCGTCCAGAACCTCGATCATCCAGAAAAGAAACAGTCAGAGCCTAAGCTCAAGGAGCCGCTGGATCCGAACGTCCGCGAGGCCCGCGATCTCCTGCAAAGAGCGTTAGGGCTAAAGGTGATAATCGACGACAAGGGCGGCCGAGGCCGGGTCACCATCGAATACTCGAGCGTTGAAGGCTTTGACGCACTGATGATGCGGATCGTTGGAGATGAAGCTTGATTGGATCCGGGATGCGCCGGATGGGATATTGGCTGCTTCAAGCCGCCATAGCTGCTGCATGCATTCTTGGTCTGTGGGCTCCCTGGGATCAATACCTTGGAACATTTGCAACGACACTCACATGGCTTTACATGCCAGGCCTGCTTGTCCGCAGTTTAAATCTTTCTTTCTCACTTGCAACTGTCACCGTAACAGTTACGATTATATTACTTACGATTGCGGGCGCACTTTTAAAGGTTTCCGCGGGCGCATCTGCGATCCAATTCAATGTTCCTGGATCGTCTGAACATTCGCATCCGAGGAATATCTCTCATCGCTGTTCAAGTCTTAGTCAACTGAGATTGGCTTCTTTCGGCACCATGCTCGTGTCGCTGGGCGTCGTCATTCTGATGCCACCGAGTGGAGCAATTTTCTTTCTGATCTTTCTTTCTGTCGTGCAGTTCCTTTCATATGTCAGAGCGAAGAGGTACCCCGGCGTCTTAGCTCCAGAGCAGGATATAGGTGTGATTTTGCCACGTCGGCCGAACACCGCGGCACGTTGGAGATCAGCGGTACTCTCGGAGAGTTTCGCGATTCTGTATGCGTTATGCCTTTCAGTCTTCGCCTGGCGCTACAACCCACATGCTCTTCTGCGCTGCCTGCTTATCTCCCTCGGCCTTTCGCTGGTAGCTCGAGCGTTGCAGCCGGCCGATTGGAAGCCCATATCGCAAACGGGAAATCTTGGACAGGAAGTCAGCACAAAATGAGATAGGCATGGCTGCTAAGCCATGCCTATCTCATGTAACGAAATTCTGCCGTGACCCTGAAGCTATTTCTTCGGGGGAGCGATCGTATCCTTCGCGGCCTTCGCCACACGGAACTTCACAACTGTCTTCGCCTTGATCTTGATCTGCTCACCAGTCTGCGGATTGCGGCCCATGCGCGCCTTACGTTCGGCCTTCACCAAGCGTCCGAGACCGGGGATAACAAAGACGCCGTTCTTCTTTGTTTCCTTAACCGCAGTCTCCGCTAACAGGTCGAAGAAGCCCGAGATTTGTTTGTTGGTTAGCTCGAGTTTTTCGGCCATTTGACGAACCAGTTGAGTTTTCGTGAGTCCTGTTGCCATTGTTTTCTAATCCTCCGATACGAATAAAACCCCTGTATTTATGCGGGTCTAAGCGACCTCACCGCCGTAACCTTGCGGCTTGGCGCGGCCCCTTGTCAACGGGAAAAGTGCCATTTCCACAGCTTTTTGCGGGATTTGTACCTTTTTCGGCGGCAGTTCTACCGGTTTGCTGCCACTTTCGTTGTATGAAAACGCGCGACATGCATGTCTAAAAGGTGCGCGACAGAGGCGCTTTCGGCGCTCAAAAGAGCGGTTTGCGACGCACTTTAGCATCGTTTGGGAGCTGATTCACGAGCGGCGCGTTCAGCAACGCGACCAGCGGGGCGGCCATGGCGAAGTATCGCACAAGCGTGGCGGCAAAGGCGGGATCGCAGACTACCTCGGCAGGTAGCGACGCATGTACGCCCCATTGTCTCTGGCGCACCAGGTCGTCGGCCGGGTGGTCCTTGGGAAAGCCTTTGGGAGCGCGGGTGAGCGGGTTGCCGGTGTCCGGCTGATAGAGCTTGCGCATGGGCCGGCCGCCCACCAGCGAGCGGAAGGCGGCGTGATGCTCGAGCAGGTAGCGGCGGATGGCGAGCAGTTGCGCGGCCTCCGGCATGTAGACGCCGGCGGCGATCTGCACCTCTTTCCCGGAGACGTGAAAGTAGAAGCCGGCGCCAGAAGTCTTCTCCAGGCCGCGGCGGGTCCACCAGGCGGAGGCGTGCGTTTTGTAGGGACGCTTGTCGACGGCGAAGCGCGTATCGCGGTAGATGCGCATCAGGATCTTCTCCGGCGGGCGCACATGATCGGGCGCGAAGCCGGTCATGGCGTCGGTCACGCCGGCAACGATGGCCAGCATGGGCCGCTTGAGTTCAGTTTCGTAGACGGCGCGGCGTTCTTCGAACCAGGTGCGGTCGTTGTGGCGCGCGAGTCCGCGCAGAAAGCGCAGGGCCGCTTCGGAGAGATGGGTTGGCGCGCTGGACCCACTGGGCGGGGGACTGGCTTGCTTGTTCGTCATTCGAATAGGAGTGGGCGCCCGCGTCCTTTCGCCAGCAGCGCTCGTCTTTGCCTTTGTCCAGGAGGACGCCTGTGGTGCCGCTTCGCTTGTTCGTGCTGCTTCGCCTTCTTGCCTGTTTTCTCGCATGCGGCGCGATGGTTCAAGCGCAGACTGCAGCGCCAGCGCCGCCTACCAATCCTAACGCACCCGTTAGGACGCTCAAGGCGAGCACCCATGTGGTGGTGCTCGATGTGGTAGTGACGGACAAGGCGGGGCATCCGGTGGCGGGGCTCACCAGGCAGGATTTCACGCTGCGGGAGGATGGCAAGCCGCAGAGCATTCGCAGCTTCGAAGCGGTAACGGCGGAGCAGCCGCTCTCCGCGTCCACGCCGCACACCATCCTGCTGGTCGACGAGATGAATACGGAATTCACGGACATGGCGTTCGTGCGTTACTCCGTCAACAAGCTGCTGACGCGCAGCAGCAGGCTGAGCGAGCCGACGGCGCTCTATGTACTGACCAACAGCGGGATCAAGATTCTGGCGAACTACACACGCGATCCGCAGATGCTGGAGACGGCGCTGAAGCAGCACGCGGCGGTGCTGCCGTGGCGTCTTCATCGCGGCTTCTACTCTGCCGTAGATCGCATCAACATTTCGCTGACCGCCTTGCAACAGATCGCAATGGCGAACGCGGGCGCGCCCGGACGGAAGAACATCGTCTGGATCAGTCCCGGCTTTCCCATCTTTTCGGCGCTGGATCTCTCGGGCGGCAACCGGCAGAAGATCTTCGACGCCATCCGCAAGCTCTCCGATGAGTTGCTGAAGGCGCGGATCAGCGTCTACAGCATCGACCCGCGAGGCGTGTATGGGGTCTCGAATGGGCTGAGCTTCACCAACAATACGCAGTTCGCGGCGTATGTGAACGCGCTTTCGAGCGCGAACCAGGCGGCCTTCGGCGATCTCGCGATCCAGACGCTGGCGGTGCAGACCGGCGGGCGCGCGCTCTACGGACGCAACGACGTGGACGCGGAGATCGCGTCCACGCTGGCCGATGCCGCCACCTACTACACTCTCTCCTATACGCCGACCAACCGGGACTACAACGGCAAATTCCGCAAGGTGCTGTTGACGCTGCCGGGAGATCCCGGGTACGGCGTTCGTACCCGCGACGGTTACTATGCGCTGGCAAACGAGGGTCCGCTATCGCAGGAGCAGGTAACGCAGGAACTGGGTAGTGCGTTAAGTTCCTCGCTGCCGTACACGGCGCTGCCCATTCCGGTGATCTATGTACGCCTGTTCAACCGGCCGGACCATGCGGCGCTGGAGATGCAGATCCCGACTTCGGCGCTGACCTGGAGCCCCAACGAGAAGGGCGGTGGCACGGCGCGGATCACGGTGGCGGCGGCGGGCATTGCGGCCTCGGGCAAGATCGAGACCGAGCATGTCGCCGGTTTCGAGTTCGACGGCACGCCGGCGCAGATTTCGCCCGGCAGCTCAGGACAGGTGCGCTTCTCGTTCAGGCTGCCGTTACAGCTCCCGGTGGACCACGTGCGCGTGGTGGTGCGCGACCAGGAGAGCGGGTACATCGGCTCGACGGAACTGACGCGTCTGGGAACGGCAAAGGGGCAGGAGCCACTGGCTACGCTGAAGGAGCGATAGGGGATCTTCGTCTTCAGGCTGTACGTCCCTTGATGGCAGTGCGGCCTTTCCAAGTTGCCGGCATGCATGAGATCGAAACACGAAGCAGCAAACGAAGCGAGATTTCACAAAAGCCGGTAGCATGAAGGCCTGCGGCGCTGACATTTGCTCGGGATAGCCTATGGATATTGCTATGACTGCGGTCCACCGCAATAACGTAAAAGTGCTCGGAAATGGCCAGCGGACTTTGATGTTGGCGCATGGCTACGGCTGCGACCAGAACATGTGGCGTGCCGTTACTCCGGATTTCGAAGATGACTATCGCATCGTTCTCTTCGACTATGTCGGTGCGGGCTTATCGGACCCTGCAGCCTTCGACCGATCGCGCTACAGTACTCTCCACGGCTACGCGCAGGATGTGCTTGACATCATTGAGGAGCTGGGCCTGGATAGAGTCAACTTTATTGGACACTCTGTCAGCTCGATGATTGGCGCACTCGCGGCAATCCAACAAACGGACCGCTTTGAAAGCATTGTGATGATTGGGCCTTCGCCCTGTTACATCAACGATGGGGAATACATAGGCGGCTTTGAGCGCGCCGATATCGAAGGTTTACTCGACATGCTCGAGAGCAATCATCTGGGTTGGTCGGCGACAATGGCCCCGCTTATTATGGGAAATCCCGAGCATCCGGAGCTGGCCGGTGAGCTCGAAGCCAGCTTCTGCCGAACCGATCCGGCATTCGCGCAACATTTCGCCCGAGTCACGTTCCTTTCGGACAATCGGGCCGACGTTCCCAAGGTCACGACGCGCACACTTATCCTGCAGTGCGATAAAGACGTGATTGCGCCGGTAAGCGTGGGAAAATATCTACACCAGTGCCTGCCGAACAGCCAACTCGTAATGATGCAGGCGACGGGACACTGCCCGCACATGAGCGCACCGCAGGAAGTGGCAGCGGCGATGCGCCGCTTCCTTTAATCGAAGCAGCCGCAGAGTGTGAACGGCTTCGTGAGTTTTTTGCGAATGTGCCCTGTGGTTATGCTTTGCTGACCATGGATGGCAGCATTACTGAAGCCAATCCGGCGTTTCTGGAATTGTGCGATGCGCCGGCCAGTTCCTTAGGCCAATGCCGGTTTCAGCAGATGCTTTCGCGGGCGGCCGCCATTTTCTATGAGACGCAAGTGGTCCAGGTCCTCCTATTGCGAGGTGTTGTCAAAGAAGTAGCGTTCGATCTTGTCCGCCCATCCGGAGAACGAGTTGCAGTTCTGGTCAATGCGACGCTACGCCGTTCTCCAGAAGGCGGCGCGCCAACGGGCATCTACCTAGCTGTATTTCGAGCCACGGAACGACGTCTCTACGAACGGGATCTCCTGATAGCCCGCAAGAATTCGGAGCAGTTGGCAGATGTTGTCCGCCGTTCCTCTGAGGCAATCCTCAAGGTTGCCCCCGACGGCACAATTCAGAGCTGGAACTATGGTGCGGAGCAGATATTTGGTTACAGCCACACCGAAGTCTTAGGGCAGAAGTTGCCATTTCTCTTATTCAGCGAAGAAAAGCGAGACACGATCAGCGAGGCGGTCAAGAACCTCGCTCAGGGGTTGCAGGTCAGGCAGGAGATACAGGGTCTCCGCAAGGATGGGAGCAACGTCGAATTGGCCATAGCCCTGACGCCCCACATAGACCCGCCTGGCATCCTAGTCGCATTTTCGGCAGTAATCCGCGATGTTTCGTCCGAAAAAATGGCCGAGCGAGCACTTCTCCAGAGCGAGAAGCTCGCTTCAGTGGGCCGCCTCGCAAGCTCCATTGCTCACGAAATCAACAATCCGCTCGAGTCTGTCACGAACCTCCTCTACATTCTGGAGTCTAAGGCGGACACGGCCGACATGAAGACGCTTGTGCGGATCGCCCAGGAGGAGTTGGCCCGTGTCTCGCAGATCGCGACACACACGCTGCGCTTTCATCGGCAAAGTACCAGACGTACAGAGCTCGACGTGAGTTCTCTGTTTGTCTCCGTACTCGCTCTTTATCGCGGACGACTTCAGAATTCAGGGATCACTGCGACGATTGGCAGGTCGGACTCTTCTCCCCTGTACTGCTACGAGGGCGAAATCCGGCAGATTCTGCTCAATTTGATCGGAAATGCGGTCGACGCCACGCAATCAGGTGGGCGGCTCGTTTTACGAAATCGCGACGCGACGCTGTGGTCATCGGGAGAGCGGGGCGTGAGAATCACGATCGCTGATACGGGCGCAGGAATGGACGAACAGACGCTGCGACGAATCTTCGAACCGTTCTTTACCACAAAGGGTATCGCTGGAACGGGTTTAGGATTGTGGGTCACGCAGCAACTCGTGGCGAAGAACCAAGGAGTGATTCGAGTGCGAACCATTCATGAAGCTGGACGTAGCGGTACAGTTTTCACCCTACTGTTTCCACATAGCAGTGACACTTAGACCTATTGCGCGGTGTAGCCGCCGTCGATGACCAGGGGGGTTCCGGTGATATATAGGAAGCGTGGCTGCTGCAGAGGAAGAGTACGGCGGCGGCAATCTCCTCGGGCTTGCCGATGCGGCCCAGGGGATTGTAGGCGGCTACCTGTTCCAGGCTCCGATCTAGCGCCTTCCATGCGTCCAGAGCTATCTCCGTGGCCACGCAGCCACAGCATAAGGCATTGATCGTGATCTTATCTTTGGCGGCTGCCAGGGCGGTCGATTTGGTTAGTCCGACGACTCCTGCTTTTGCGGGCGGAGTAAGGGGCGTTGATGGGAATGCCTAGACCGCGCCGGCCTGCGCTCAGGGTCAGGATGGGGCACCCGGACCGACACGATTGCCGCGCCGAGTGCTAGGCGGAGACGGGTGTGGCGGATTTGAGCCACTGCTCCATCTGCTGATGGCCGACCAGGCCGGGCTGCTGCAGGACGGTGCGTCCGGCGAGGAGGACGACGAAGTTGGGGATGCCGCGGACCTGGAAGCGCGTGGCAAGGTCGGGGTGCCGCTCGGTATCGACTTTGAGCACGACGGCTTTGCCGGCCATGTCGGCAGCGGTGCGGGCGACCTCTGGCGCGGCGCTGCGGCAGGGTCCGCACCACTCGGCCCAGAAGTCGACCAGGATGGGTACGGGGGAGTTCTGCACGATTTCATCGAACAGGGCGGTGTCTACCGCGAGCGGCTCGGCCAGAGACGGCAGGGGCGACTTGCACGCGCCGCAATGACCGGTGCTGGCGAGGTGTTTGGCGGGGACGCGATTCTTCTGTCCGCAGTGGCTGCAGGTGCGGATGACGGGCATGGATGGCCTCCGGCGGAAGATGCTGGCTATTGGATGCGGGGCGGTTCGCCGGGATGGAATGCGCGCGTCAGATGGCGCGGAGCAGGCGGGCGGGCAGGAAGACGATGGCGGCGACGAGCTCCAGAACGCCGTGCACGGCAATGCCGAGCAGCCGGAAGGGCAGCAGGAGCAGCCACACGAACGGGTACAACAGGGCTGCGATCAGGGCCACCGGCCAGCAGAGGATCAGCAGCACGCACCAGAGTAGGAATTTGATCATGCGGATCTCCTGTTTATTTTCGCAACGAGGTGAGGCGGTGTGCGTGGCCTCGAGTCGTCTGCTGTGAGCTACGCATGGGGAGCGCTCGGAGTTCCCGGGAGATTATGTGGTCTCCCACCCTTCCCTTCGACTACGCTCAGGGTCAGGATGGGGCACCCGAATGCGTAGCGGGTAGGGAAAAGCAACAACCCCGCCCTAGCTGTGCTAGAACGGGGCACTCGGATTGCGGCTATTTGCCGGCGACGAGCATGAAGCCGTCGGGATTGGCGATGCACTGCGCCGCGTTGGAGACATGCCACACGGTGCCGTCGGCGTAGCGGAGCTCCTTGACCTCAATGGAGGCGACGGAGGTCAGGTCTTCGGCGGTGACGGTTTCAATCACGCTCTGATCGCCACGCACGGAAGACCTGAGCGTGACGTGCTTCACCGTGTCCTCGGGGTGCGGATCGTTACCGATGACCCGGGATTTCGGCGAGGTGCCGTGGATATCGATTTCAGCCTCGACGATGCGGGGAAGACGCTTGTTCTGGATGGTGAGGCGCAGAAGCTGCGCGGGAGCGTCAGGATGCGCGCGGGCTGCGAGGAGAGCCTGGTTGCTATCCTGCTGGGCGCTGAGCCCGATGGGGCAGGCGTCGAGCTGGGGGGATGGGGCGCCGGCGGCGAAGGCAAGAGGAACGGCGGAGAGCAGGAGTACGGAAGCTGCCAGGAAATGTGAACGCATACATACCTCCCGGAGGAAATGGCGTTCTTTGAGGCGAAATCCACGATACGCCGGAGCGCACAGGCGGCGCAACCGAGTGTGGATGAGCTGCGTGGGGTCAATCTGGAAGCAGAAAAAGGCGGAAGCCAATGCTTCAACTTCGCAGGGGGCTGAGCCGGAAGCTCCCCTCATGATGACAAGGATCGTGGTCTCCCACCCTTCCCTCCGTTCAGGATGGGGCACCCGGCTTGGGTGGAACAAAAGGAATTAGCTTCCCATTGACTCAAAACGAAACGGAGGGCAGGTACGCTCCCTGGGGTTCGTTGTAGAGGCCAAGGGACATCAGCGTCATCGGCTGCACGACGCGGAGACCATTTTGCAGGCACCAGCGGAAGAGCTCCGCATTGCGAGTGGGGACCAGGATGCCGGGTCCGGCGAAACTCTCGGCCGCTGCAATGAGTGCTTGCAGGTCATAGGTGCTCTGGGCGACGGCATGGCCATAGAAACCGAGGATGGACGCATACGCTGTAATTCGTCCGTCGCGTTCGCAGACGACGGCTGAGCCTTCCTGGACGGCATCGCGCAACGCGCCCGTGCGATCGTGGCCGTGTACCTGAAGGCATACGCACGCGCAGGCTTCCAGGTCGGAGTCGACGGCCGGACGCACGGTGCAGCCTTCCAGCCTGCGATGCAGGGCGGCTCCGTTCATCACCGCCAGCGGCTCGCGCACCACAAAACCGAGGCTCGCATAGAGGGCCAGGGAGCGGGAGTGGAAGGCCGCCTGCACCAGACGTGCGCCACCCTGACGCTGTGAGCGAATGCGTTCGAGCGCGGCCTGCATCAGGGCGCGACCTGCGCCGCGGTTCTGCCCTTCCGGGTCGATGGTGATGGGTCCAATTCCCGTGATGCAGGCGCGTTCATCCAGACAGTTGCTGCCGATGATGCGGCCGCCCTCCTCAGCGACCAGACAGTACATCTGCGGGTGCGAGAACATAGCGTCTAAGAACCCGATGGCCTCCTCTTGCTCCGTGACGTCGGGCGGGAAGTTGTGCTTCGTATTGATGGCGTAGAACGCCTGGTAACAGATGCGTCCGCATTCGGCGGCGTCCGCAGGGACAGCGCGGCGGATAGTGATGGGCAGCGGGGCAGAAGCAACAGCCGGAGTCGCCATGGGGCCTCCTTGCGAGACTGATTTTAGACAAAGGGCCGTGGCATGCAATAGAAGAATCGGGCCACGCGAGCGGCGGAACGGAAAGGCAGATGCAGGATGAGTTGAGCGGCACTTCGCGCCGATACTTGGGAACAAAGTGAAGTCCACCTCAGCCACGCAAGGGTGGGCACCCGAGTTCGGGGCGGTTAGCGGATGGCGGCGAGGGCGCTGCGGAAGAGCAGCTCGAAATCATCGCCCGCGGCTTTGTTCTTCGCGACGGAGGCTTCAATGGCTTTCTGAGCGGAGGGGCGCTGGTAGCCGAGGTTGACCAGGGCGGAGAGGACGTCCGCCGCCGCTGGACCACCGGCGATCTGGGCTGGGGGTGCGGTGGCCAGGTCATCGAGCTTGTCCTTGAGCTCGACCACCAGGCGCTCGGCGAGCTTTTTGCCGACGCCGGGGATGCGGGTGAGGGTGGCATGGTCCTGTCCGCGCAGGGCGGCGACAAGCTGGTCGGCGGGCAGGCCGCTCTGGATGGTGATGGCGAGCTTGGGGCCGACGCCGGTGACGGTGATGAGGCGCTCGAAGATGCGCTTGTCGTTGCGGTCGAGGAAGCCGTAGAGCGCGAGGGTGTCCTCGCGAACCTGGGTGTGGATGTGCAGAGCGACCTCGGCGCCCTCGGCTGGGAGGGCGGTGAAGGTGGTGACGCTGAGCATGACGTCGTAGCCGACACCGGCGGCTTCGACGATGGCCTGCTGCGGGTGCTTGGCGAGGAGGCGGCCGCGAAGATGCGCAATCATGCGCTCATTGTAGGACCTGCCGTCCAGGCAGACGCGGGACCTGCCGTC
The DNA here is from genome assembly GCA_051001135.1 of Acidobacteriaceae bacterium. GTDB lineage: Bacteria > Acidobacteriota > Terriglobia > Terriglobales > Acidobacteriaceae > CAWHMN01. Next base: position 59,231 of record JBPCNO010000186.1, on the reverse strand, counting down.
CAGGCGGGCGCGCTACGCGCAAGGGCAACAGCAAAAGACCGGTCCCGGGTTGCGTTTCGGGAGGAGGCATTCGGCTATTCCGAAGAACCCAGCCTTTGTGGTCTCCCACCCTTCCCCTTCGCCTGCGCTCAGGGTCAGGATGGGGCACCCGAACTCGTAGCGGGTAGGGGGAAAACCAACAACCCCGCCCTAGCTGCGCTAGAACGGGGCACCCGGCGAGACGTGGGGCACCTGGTTTCGTTAAGACCTATCACACTTCGCGAGGGGGGTCCGAGTTAGCGGCGGCGGTAGAGGATCTGGAAGTCGTAGTTGGGGGCGGGGGGGAAGAGGGCGGCGATGGCGCGCAGGCGTTCCGCCAGTGCAGGGGCGGCGAGCAGCGGGTACTCGCGCTCGCGCAGATCCATGTAATCGAAGTCCAGGGTGAGGGAGAGCAGGTAGATGGCGATGGTGTCGGCGAAGGCGGCGTGGATATAGGCGGTCCTGGCCTTCTCGTCAAGCACGGGACGCGTAGGGGCGGAGGACAGCTCGCGGTCGGAAGAGCGGTCTAAACTGCGATCCGTCGTACGATCGGCAGTGCGATCGGGACCGCGGCCGAGGCGGCCGACACGGCCGGAAGCGGCATCACCGGGAGTCTCCCCAAAGGCACGGTTGCGATTCTCCCATGCGTCGTGGCTGGCTTCGCCGCGCACGCCGGCTTCGATCTGCCGCAGTACCAGGTCCTCGAAGGCGCGGGGCGCGCCGACTGCTTCGACGAAATGATGACCGATATTGATGAAGAGTTCGAACGCGAGAGCAAACTTGTCCTGCATCAGGCGGGTGGAGATGAAGATGCAATCCGCGCCGGCGAAGTGGACGTTGCGATGACAGATGGCGCGGTCGCTCAGCTCGGTGGAGTAGCGGGGGGCGATGAGGGTCTCGCCGCTGGTATGCGCATCGTCGGGAATCGCGTCTCCGGAAATTGCAGCATCTCCGGAAATTGCTGCTTCTCCGGAGAGTGCGCCTTCATCGTGCTGGTGGATGGTGAGCGGGACGAAGTAGTAGGCGCGGTGGTTGAGCGCGGCGGCGATGGGGCGCGGAACCGCATTGACGATGTGTTCCAGCTCGCCGTCGGGAAGCTTGGTCTCGGCAAAAGCGGTGTAGCAGAGCCCATTGGCGGCCTGCTGCACTGGCGTCTCCCGCGCTACCTGCGCGGCGGGCAGAAGGTCGATCTGTGCGGTCTCAGGCATCCTTAGTATTCTAGCTGAGGAAGCAGCCATGCCCATGACCTCATCGTTCCCGGCCAACTCGCCCGCTCCGGCCAAGCTCTTCGGCGTGCCGATAGGTAACTTCGGTCTGTTCGCCAGCACACTGATCGCCGTTGCGCTGGGTTTCATTGCATTCTTCGGCACGACCTTTGTCAGCATCTTTGGGCTGATGATCTATAACGCGGCGGGACGGCACCAGGTGACGCTGGATGTGAGTTACAAGTACGTCGCGCTGCCGGCCGGGATCGTGGTGCTGGTGGCTAGCTTTGCCGTGCTGATCGGGATCTGGGTGCGACGCAAGTTGACGGGACGTTAGAAACGGAATGATGAAAGAACCCCACCCTAGCTTCGCTAGAATGGGGCACCCGCGATCCAGGCTGTGGAGGCGATGTGGCACTGGTAACAATCACGGATACACATGCCACGGCTGAGCGGCGGCGAGGCTGGTGCGAGCGGCTGGAGGCGGGCGACATCCTGTTCTTTCCGCGGACGCCGATTGCGCTTTCCACGGGCGATGTGGAGTTCCTGCGCGGGCAGCAGCAGACGGATAGCTCGCTGCACAAAAATATCGCGTACAAGCCCCATACGGACGCGCTCTCCGGCGTGGATGCGAAGACGGCGGATACTGCGGCGGTGGAACGGCTACACGGCATCATGCGGCAGTATTCGCAGCAGGTGACGGCATTTCTGGCGGACTTTCTTGAGCCCTACGAACAGCGCTGGCGGCTGGACTATGCGAGCTTCCGTCCACAGGAGGAGGAGGGGCGCGACCTGCCGCGGCGCAAGCGCAACGATCTGCTGCACACGGATGCGTTCCCCACCCGGCCGACGCAGGGGGCGCGCATCCTGCGGTTCTTCAACAACATTCACGCCACGCGCACGCGGGACTGGGTGGTGAGCGATCCGTTCCGCGCGACCGCAGCGAAGTATGCGCCGCGGGAGATTGCGCTGCCCAAGGCCGAGTCCGGCGCGGGGCGCGCGCTCAAGTCGCTGGCGCGCACGGCAGGGTTGAGTGCGGCGGCGCCTTGGTTGAAACGGTCGCCCTATGACGACTTTATGATGCGCTTCCACAACTTTCTGAAGGAGAACGACAGCTTCCAGAGCGCCTGCGCAAAGTACGACTACCGGTTTCCGGCGGGGTCAAGCTGGATGGTGTACACCGACATGGTGCCGCATGCGGTACTGGCGGGCCAGTATGCGCTGGAGCAGACGTTCCTGGTGGAGCATGCGGCGATGGTCGCGCCTGAGCTCTCGCCGCTGACCGTGCTGGAAGAGATGAGCGGCGCGCGGCTGGTCTAGAGGTCCGCGTGGCCGGGAGACTCCGGCAAGATTTCGCGGAAAGAAGAATCGATATCTCCGCCCAGGAATGCGTCAGCCGATTTGCACGCGCTGTTGGAATATACAGCAGGCCAGACTAGCAACCTTCGCACTTCGTCCTGCCTTCTATGCTGGTAAAGGCTTCCTCATGTTCACAGACAAGGGTCCACTTCAGATTATCGGCGCGGATCGCGTGGAGGGAGGGGTCATCATCACCTTCTCGAATGGAAGCTCCGTCTTCTACCAGACGCAGTCTCTCTTCGACGCTCGTGACCAGGGTGGCAATCGGTCTCTGGGTGATGATGGAGACTGGGGCATCCCGGGGATTCTAGTTGACCCATAGCGGCTCGCGTGGCGGTAGATTCAAACTGACTGACTGCGCACCGTGATTGGAACGGAGTGTAGCCGCGGCCCACGCAAGGAGCGCCCCGCTGGAGCCGCGAGGGAGCGGTGGCGCACGGAAGCGTCTTCAGTCTGTTGCTGCCACGCCTGTTGCTGCCACGCGAGGAGCGATCCAGTCCCCCTGTTGGCGAGGAGGACAAAGGCCGACCGCCAGCCCTGGCGCGCGCGCCCGTGTATGCCGATGCGGGGAGTGTCAGATCACCCGCAGCAGCAGCAGGATGATGATGATGAGCAGGATGAGCGAGATGCCGCCGCCGCCGTAGTAGCCGACTCCAGGCCCCATGCGGTAGCCGCCAAAAGCAAACAGCAAAAGCAGAATGATGAGAATGATCAGCATGTTTTCTCCTTGCGGGCGAGGGTTCTCCGCGTCGCACTGTGTATCGACGAACAGTGTACCGATTGGATGCCGGGAACGGCGGTGGATAGGGGAGAAATTATTCGGTTCTGAGGACCTGCATTGGCTCGGTAGAGGCGGCCCTGCGGGCGGGGAGATAGCAGGCCAGCAAAGCCGCCAGCAGAAGAATCAACGCCACCGCGGCGAAAGCGGATAGGTCCATGGCGCTGACGCCGTACAAGAGGCTTTGCATCTCGCGGCCGACGAAGATGGCGCCGATCAGGCCGAGGAAGAGCCCACCGCAGGCGAGCGCCACACCTTCGCGCACGACCAGCCCCACAACCCCGTTCCGCGTGGAGCCGAGGGCCATGCGCAGGGCAATTTCATGCGCGCGCTGGGTTACGGAGAAGCTCATGACGCCATAAATACCGACGCCGGCGAGCAGCAGCGCAATGCCGGCGAAGCTGGCGAAGAGGATGAGGGTGAAGCGGTCGCCGGCCAGCACGTCGTCGCGCACCTGCTCCATGGTGCGCGGAGTGGCGAGGGCGATCTGCGGGTCCACCGCATGCACCGCGGCGGCGATGCTTTTGGTCATGGAGGCGGGATCTGCCGCGGTGCGTACACCGATGACGGCGCTCGGCCAGGGGTTCTGCCAGAAGGGCACTTCGATTTCAGGGTTCTCCTGGCGGAGTCCGCGGCTGCGCACGTTGTGGAAGACGCCGACGATCTCCCACTCGATGGGCGGCCCCGACTGCATGACACCGGGAGTCAATTGCTGCACGATCACGCGCTGGTGGAGCGGGTCCATGCCGGACAGGAAGCGGCGGACGAAGGCCTCGTTCACCATCGCCACCTTCACGCTCGTGGCAGTGTCCTGCGCGGTAAACGTGCGTCCCTGCAGCAGGCGAATCCCGAATGTCTTGAAGTAATCGGGCGTGACCGCGCCGAAGCCGGTTTGCGGGCGCAGCGATGGATCGGCGAAGGCAGGCTTGCCGGCGATAGTGAAGGGCATGCCGAAGCCGGGGAACAGCAGCGGAATACCGGTCTGCGCCGAGACATTGGAGACGCCGGAGACCGAGGCGATGCCGGCCAGCATCTGGCGGTAGTAGGCCACGATGCGAGCGGGATCTTTCGGACGCGATTCGGGGACGGGAAGATAGAAGGTCAGTACGTGATCGGTGCGAACGCCGAGGTCCACGCGCAGCAGTTTGGTAAAGCTGTGAATCGCCAATCCCGCGCCGGCCAGCAGCGCCAGAGCGAGCGCGAACTCGCCGACTACCAGGATGCGGCGCAAGCGCTGACGTCCTGCGCCAATCCCAGACCTGCCGCTTTCCTTGAGCGCCTCGGCGGGATCGATGCGTGAGGCATACCACGCGGGAGCACAGCCGAAGAGCAGTCCGGCCAGGGTGGTGGCGGCAAGCGTGAACAGCAGGATGGGGAGGTTCAATCGCAGGTCCGCTTCGCTAGGCAGCGTATTGGGGGGCGTGACCGCGAGCAGCCCCTGCAGCATGGCATAGCCAACTGCAATGCCCAGGACGCCACCGGCGATCGCCAGCACCAGGCTCTCGGTGATCAGTTGTCCAAAGATGGTTCCGGCCTTTGCTCCCAACGCGCTGCGGACCGCCAGTTCCTTCTGCCGGGTGAGGCTCCTGGCCAGCAGCAGGTTCGCGACGTTGACACAGGCGATCAGCAGCACGAAGGCCACGGCGCCGAGCAGCAGCCACAGCGTAAGGATGCGGTCGCTGGGCAGGAAGTCGTTTTTGAGCGGCTCGACCAGCGCGCCCCATCCTTTGTCGCTCTGCGGATAGGTCTGGGCGAGGCGCTGCGCCACCGCATCCATGCCGGTTTGCGCCTGCTGGATACTGATGCCGGGCTTGAGCCGGCCCATCGCCGTGAGCCAGCGAATGTCGTGATTGATCTGCTCGGGCGTGAAGGCCAGCGGCACGACCAGATCGCCCTGGCCGCGATCGTACAGACCGGGAGGCAAAACGCCGACTACGGTGTACGGCCGGTTGTCGAGGCGCAGGGTCTGGCCGAGGATGTGGGCGTTGGCGCCCAGACGCAGCCACAGCTTGTGGGTCAGAATCACCTCGTGATCGCGGCCCGGCCGGCCTTCTTCGGGCAGAAAATCGCGACCCATGAAGAAGGGCAGGCCAAGCATGCGGTAGAGGCCCGGTGTGGTAATTCGCCCATCGATATTTTCCGGCTGGTCCTGGGTGGCGAGATTGAAGGTGCCCTCGGTCCAGGCGTTGACGTCTTCGAATGCGGTGTTCTGCCGCTTCCAGTCGAGGTAGTCGCCCGCTGAAATGGTATTGCGCTCCCCCCGTATCTTCGACCAGAGCATCACCAGCCGATTGGGCTGCGGATAGGGCAAGGGCGCGAGGAGAGTGGCGTAATCGACGGTGAAGATCGCGGTATTGGCGCCGATGCCCAATGCCAGTGTCAGCAGCACGGTAAGCGTGAGGCCGGGATTCTTGCGCAAGGCGCGCAGGCTATAGCGGAAGTTCCGAAGCATGCTCTGCATATCGCACCCACCTGATGATCCGTACTGCGCGCGTACCGATGGAAAGAAAGCTGACGTCCAGGTGCTTTACAAGCAATCGTAATGCCGAGATCGAGGGAGCTAAACAACGCGCCATCATTGGAGTTAAAGGAGAGAGTGAAAAAAGATTGGCCGGACACCGCGCTCGTAAGCGGACGTAGGTGTCCGTTGGTGGACAAGGATGAGGCATCGGCTGCTCGGAGTGCGTCTGAGAGAAAGGCGCTTGTTCACCGGCTATGATGTCCGGCCGACTCGTGCCAAGGGCGGTCTGCGCTTCGCGCAGAGGCCCACCCTTTGCGCTCTGTCATTCGTCTGGGGGAGTAGTTGTGCGGCGCAAAGAATGGGGCACCCGGTTTGGTGGTGAGGGGCGCGACGTAGAACCCATTCTTCGCTTCTCGAACACGCCGCCACCCACCCTTCGCTGCGCTCAGGATGGGGCACCCGGATTTGTGGTGAGACCGATCTGGCGGCGCCTGTGCGGCTTACGTTTCGGGAATAAATGAACTATGCTCGGGCTTCTGTGAATTTCTTCTGGAGGCTTGTTCTGATGTCATCCCGCAATCAAGCAGCGGCTCTGCTGCTCGCCTGTGCCGTACTCTCCCCTGCATTTGCTGCCGATAAGGCCAAGAGCAAGACGACACCCGCGGCCGAGCCGCCTGCCTACGAGCAGGCGCAGCCCGCTACGGAAGCGCTGGACCTGACGATGTACGGGCGCATTCGCGAGGAAGGGCTGACGCACTCGCACGTGATGGAGTTCGGCTCGGCGCTGGCGGATGACATTGGCGGACGGCTGACGGGCTCGCCCAACATGCAGAAGGCCAACGAGTGGACGCGCGACACGCTGACGCACATGGGCCTGGAGAACGCGCATCTGGAGGACTGGGGCGAGTTCGGCATGGGGTGGCAGCAGTTGAATACGTGGGTGCGGATGTCATCGCCGGATACGGCACCGTTCATCGGGCAGGCGACGCCGTGGTCGCCGCCGACAGAGGGAGTGAGGAGCGGGCAGGCGGTCAATATCCAGATCGAGGACGAGAAGGACATAGACAAATATCGCGGCAAGCTGGGGGGCAAGATCGTGCTGCTGGGTGACATGCGCGAGGTGCCGCCGGTGGATAAGCCGCTGTTCGAGCGCTACACCGATAAGGAACTGGAAGAGATTGCGCAGTATCCGGAAGCGGGCAAACAGGCTGATATGGAGAAGCGCATTCAGCAGTACGTCAAGCGCAGCGAACTGCGCGACAAGGTGGCCGCGTTTCTGGCGGAAGAGAAGGTGGCCGGCGTGCTGCTGCCGAGCCGCGATAGCAAGAATGGCGGCGGCAGCGGCGGCACCTTCTTCGACGACAACGGCGCCGCGCTGGGATCGCAGCCGTACAAACGCGACAAAGCGGTGAAGGTGCCGGTGGTGGTGCTGGCGATCGAGAACTATGGCCGGGTCTTCCGGCTGCTGAAGCAGAACGTGCCGGTGACGATGGAGATGAATGTCGAGACCAAGACGACGGGCGACCAGCAGCACGGCTTCGATACGGTGGCGGAGATTCCGGGCACCGATCCCAAGTTGAAAGATCAAGTCGTGATGGTGGGCGGACACCTGGATTCGTGGGCCTCGGGGACCGGCGCGACGGACAATGGGGCGGGGTCGATCGTGGCCATGGAGGTGGTGCGGATACTGAAGGCGCTCGATGTGCATCCGCGCAGGACCATCCGCATTGCGCTGTGGAGCGGCGAGGAGGAGGGGCTGTTCGGATCGAGAGGCTACGTGAAGCAGCACTTCGGGTCCTATCCACTGTCCACGGCGCCGGACCAGATGAAGCTGCCGGAGTTCTTCCGCAAGGCGGCGAGGCCGATCGAGACCAAGCCGGAGTGGAAGACGCTGGATGCGTACTTCAACATCGACAACGGCAGCGGCAAGGTGCGGGGCGTATACCTGCAGGGCAATGCGGCGGTGGAGCCGATCTTCCGCCAGTGGATTGCGCCGCTGAAAGACCTTGGCGTGACCACCATCAGCATGCGCAACACCGGCGGGACGGATCATCTGTCCTTCGACGCGGTGGGGCTGCCGGGCTTCCAGTTCATCCAGGACCCGCTGGACTATGAGAGCCGCACCCACCACTCCAACATGGACACCTACGAGCGGCTGCAGCCCGGCGACCTGGCGCAGATTGCGACGGTGGAGGCGATCTTCGTCTACAACGCCGCGATGCGCGATGCGATGATGCCGCGCAAGCCCTTCCCGCATCCGGAGCTGCACGAGCAGCAGATGGCGCCGTTGAAGGATTTGTTCCTGAACGCGACTCCGGCCGCGCCGTCGCCGCAGACCGGGCCGACGACGAAGTAGGTTGCAGAAGAGCGGGAGCATCCCTCCGGGGCTAAAGCCCGCTCTCTCCGGCTGTTTATGGACGGGCTAAAGCCCGTCCCCTTCTGAAGCGTGAGCTGTGCGAAGTGTTGTGGCCTCCCACCCTTCGCTGCGCTCAGGATGGGGCACCCAGGTCTGTGGCTCTAGCACACCTTCCCGTTCCACCCCAGTCAGGATGGGGCACCGAGTCTTGTTCCGGGTGAAATGAAAAATGCTCAAGTAGAATCGGCGTCATGTCCGACTTACCTGCGGTCTCTCCTGCTGTGATCGAGCGTGCTAAGAAGATCCGGCTGTTCCTGATGGATGTGGATGGCACCATCACCGATGGCGGGGTGTGCCTGATATCGATGCCGGATGGCGGCGTGGCCGAGTTGAAGGTGTTCGATGCGCAGGATGGGCTGGGGCTGTCGCTGGCGCACACCATGGGGATCAAGACGGGATTTATCACCGGGCGGAAATCCGCCGCGGTGACGCAGCGCGCGCAGGAGTTGAAGGTCGAGTTCGTTTACCTGGGACAGGCGACGAAGATGGCGGCGTTCGAAGAGTGTATGCAGAAGGCCGGCGTGGGCGTGGAGGAGACGGCGTACATGGGCGACGACCTGCCGGACATGCCGCTGTTGCAGCGCGCCGGGCTGGCGGTGGCGGTAGCCGATGCGGCGCCGGAGTTGAAGGCCATCAGCCACTACGTGACGGAGCGGCGGGGCGGCAAGGGATCGGCGCGCGAGGTGGTGGAGTTGATTCTGAAGGCGCAGGGGCGGTGGGAGGAGGCGATTCCGCAGGCGCGCGCGTAGAGGTCCGTTTGAGATGGTTGTTGAGCGGCGCTTCGCACCGATTCTTAAAGACAAGGTGAAGCAGATCTCTTCGGCTACGCTCAGGGCAAGCTTTTCGACTCCACCTTCGGTTACGCTCAAGATGACAAAGGTCCTGCCGCCTACCGTCCGAGTTGCTGATTGAAGAAGGACGCCATGATGCCGTAGGCCTCCTTGGACTCGGGGAGGGAGACGTTGTTCCAGAAGGCGTGCGGCAGGGCTTCGAAGACGACCAGGCGCGCATCGACGCCGGCGCGCAGAAAGGCGCGATGCAGGATGGTGGTTCCGCTGAGCAGCATGTCACGACCGCTGGTGATGAAGAGAGTGGGTGGAAAGCCGTGCAGGTCGGCGAAGAGCGGGGACAGCACGGGGTCACGGCGATCGGTCGCGCCGACGTACTGGCTGCTGGAGGGTTGGCTTGCGGGTGGATCGAGATGCCCGGAGAGGCCGTCTAGGGCGTACATGGCCTGCGAGTCGCCGTAGCGGCTGAAGTCCCCCATGCCGGAGAAGATACCGAGCGCGCCGGGCAGCGGCAGGCCAAGCTGCTTGAGCCGCACAGTGACCTCGGCGGTGAGGATCGCGCCGGCGGAGGTGCCGTAGAGAGCGATGTGCTGCGGCTTGTACGTCTTGAGCAGTTCCTTGTAGACAGTGATGATGTCGTTGACGGCGGCGGGAAAGGGATGCTCGGGCGCGAGGCGGTAGAGCACCGCAACGACTTTGGTGTGGGTTAGGTAGGCGATGGGAATGCTCTCGGTGAGCGAGCCCGAATCGGAGTTGAAGCCGCCGCCATGCACGTTGATCAAGACACGGTCTGGATGCTGAGCCGGGCTGTCGTTGGGCGTGAAGACACGGGTGGGCACGCCCGCTATGGGTGTTTCCGCCATGTGAACCGGGTAAACCGCGAGAGACGCCTGGCCGGCGCGGTGCTGCCAGCCGTCGGTATGGCTGCGGCGCTCGGCAAGCGCCTGCGGCGTGGCGGCGTCGGAAGCCGGCCGGGCCAGCATCTTTTGCGCCTCCGGGCTGATGGTGCTGGGCACGGGAACGACGCGGGTGATGTGCGCGGTTCCGTGGGCGTCGATGACGCTGGTGTCGCTTTGGGGTATCGCTTGCTGGGGCTTGGCGTCGCTGACCGCGGACTGCAGTGCGCGGGCGTTGGCGCTGTGGAGGCACAGCAGTGCGAACGCGGCGGCTCCGAGATAGAGAGAGGAGCGGGCATAGAGAGAGGAGCGGGTCCGGAAATAGTGGCGGGTCCGGAAATAGTGGAAGGATGTGCGCATGGTTTTTGGCTTGCGTTTCCGGTGGATGGAGTATGGGTTCGGCTGCTGTTCACTGTAGCGCGCCCTGGGCTTCGCGGCCAAAGAGCAAACCCCGCGCCCTGGCTGCGGTAACGGAGCACCCGGTATTGCTTCGATATCATGCAGCTAAGGTTGAGTGCCAGGAGGAATCATTGGAGAGACGCCGATTTTTGACTTCGTCACTTGCTGCATCCGCTCTCGCGCTCACGAAGCGGGCCGGGGCACAGGCTCGTGCTGAGACAGCCGCCGGCGGCACCGCTCGCGAGTACTACGAATTGCGCAAGTATTCCCTGCAGACGGGGCCGCAGGTCAAGCTCGCCGACAGCTATGTGGCGGACGCCCTGATACCCGCGCTCAACCGGATGGGCATGTCGCCGGTGGGTGCATTCAACCTGGACATAGGGCCAGAGACGCCTTCGTTGTATCTGCTGATCCCGAGCACGTCGCTCGAGACGCTGACCGGCGCCGGGCTGCGGCTGACGGATGACGAACAGTTCATGAAGGCAGCGGCGCCGTTCTGGAATGCGCCCGCCGAATCGCCGGCATTTGTCCGGGTAGAGAGCTCGCTGTTGATTGCGTTTGAAGGACAGCCGAAGCTGACCGTGCCGCCGGCGACGGCACAGCACGGAAAGCGGATCTTTCAGTTGCGCACGTATGAGAGCCCGAGCAACCAGGACCATGTGCGCAAGGTGGAGATGTTCCACCATGGCGAGTTCGAGATCTTCGCCAAGGCGGGTTTCCGGCCGGTGTTCTATGGCGATGCGCTGATCGGACCGCGGTTGCCGAATCTGACCTACATGCTGGCATTCACCGATCTGACGGAGTTGACGGCCAGGTGGGAGGTCTTCCGCAACGCTCCTGCGTGGAAGGCGCTGTCGGCTTCGCCCAGATATAACTTCGAGGCGATTGTAAGCAATATCTCGAACCTGATCCTGAGTCCAAAGCCGTATTCGCAGATTTAGGGCGGGATGCGTTGAATGCGGCGACTCGACGCCAAGGCGCGTGCGCCCTATGCTGGAAGAGATTATGTCTGTTTCCAGCGGAGAACAAACACAGCAGATCCAGGTACACCTGCCCGATGGGTCGGTACGGGCGCTTCCCGCAGGTTCGACCGCGTATGACGTGGCGATGAGCATCTCCCCACGGCTGGCGGCGGCGGCAGTAGTGGCGCGCGTGCGGCCGGCGGCGGCGGCGAATGATGCAGACACACCTGCGCCTGACCTTTCCGCAAACGGCGCCGGGGAAAATTCGGCTTCGGGCGATCTGGCGATGTATGCGGCCCCGGATGCGGAGGCGGAGCGGCTGGTGGACCTGCGCGCCCCGCTTACCGAGGATGTGCATCTGCAACTGCTCACCGAGCGCGATCGGGACGCGCTGCCGGTGGTGCGGCACTCCGCCGCGCATGTCATGGCGACGGCGGTGCTGGAGCTGTTCCCCGAGACCAAACTGGGGCATGGGCCGGCGACCGATGCGGGATTCTTCTACGACTTCTACCGGCCGACGCCCTTCACGCCCGACGACCTGATCGCGATCGAAGACCGCATGCGCGAGGTGGTGGCGCGCGACGAGCCGTTTGTGCGCGAGTGGGAGCCGCGCGAGGAGGGGCTGGCGGAGTACCGGGCGCAGGGCGACTTCATGAAGGTCCACTTCATCGAGCGGTTCACCGCGCCGGGGGAGGCGATCTCGCTCTATCGCAACGGGGAGTTCGTGGACTTCTGCCGCGGTCCGCACGTGCCGTCGACGGCGCGGGTGAAGGCGTTCAAGGTGCTGAACCTCGCTGGCGCGTACTGGCTGGGCGATGAGAAGAATCCCCAACTGCAGCGCATTTATGGGACAGCCTTCTTTTCGAAGAAAGAGTTGGACGAGCATTTTGCGCGGCTGGAGGAGGCGCACCGGCGCGATCACCGCACGCTGGGCAAGCAGCTCGACCTGTTTTCCATTCAGGAGCTGGCGGGGCCGGGGCTGGTGTTCTTCCATCCCAAGGGCGCGGTCATCCGCAAGGCGATGGAAGACTGGATGCGCGATGAGTGTATCCGTCGCGGTTACGATATGGTGTACACGCCGCACGTGGCGCGGGTGAACCTGTGGCAGACCAGCGGGCACGAGGGCTTCTACGCGCAGAATATGTTCACGCCGATGGAACTGGACGATGCGGACTACCGCGTGAAGCCGATGAACTGCCCTTTCCACATCCTGATCTACAAGAACTCGCCCAAGAGCTACCGCGACCTGCCGGTGCGGCTGGCGGAGCTGGGCAACGTATACCGGTACGAGCGTTCGGGCACCATGCACGGGCTGCTGCGGGTGCGCGGCTTCACGCAGGATGACGCGCACATCTTCTGCACGCCGGAACAGCTCGAAGACGAGGTGGTGGGCTGCATCGACTTCGCACAGGCTGTGCTGAAGACCTTTGGATTCGACGAGTTCAAGGTTGAGCTTTCCGTCTGGGATCCGGCGGATCGAAAGAGCTACGCCGGTTCCGACGAGAACTGGGAGATGGCGACGTCATCGCTCAGGAAGGCGCTCGATCGCAAGGAAATTACGTACGAGACTATCCGGGGCGAGGGTGCTTTCTACGGGCCAAAGATCGATATCAAGCTGGTGGATGCGATCGGGCGGCTGTGGCAGCTTTCGACGGTGCAGGTCGACTTCAACCTGCCGGCTCGATTCGAACTGGAGTATGTAGGTGACGACGGGGAGCGGCATCAACCGGTCATGGTGCATCGCGCGCTGTTCGGATCGGTGGAGCGGTTCTTCGGGGTACTGATCGAGCACTATGCGGGCGCGTTCCCACTGTGGCTGGCGCCAGTGCAGATCGGACTGGTACCGATTGCCGAACGGCATGTGGCGTATGGCCAGAAGCTGCTGGAACAGTTAAAGGCGGTGGGGTTGCGGGCGGAGCTGGACCAGGGCAACGAGAAGATGAATGCGAAGATCCGCGACTTCACCATGCAGAAGGTGCCGTACGTGCTGGTCTTCGGCGACAAGGAGGCCGAGGCCGGGAATGTGAGCGTGCGGGTGCGGGGGAAGGGCGACCAGGGATCGATGCCGCTGGCGGAGTTCCTGGCGAAGGCGGAGGCGCTGGTCGCGGGGAAATCGACGGAGTTGTAAGCTGGCGGGTTGAGGCGCATCGTCCCACCCTTCGCTCTCCTCAGGGTGGGGCACCCGGGGTTGTGGCATATCAATCGAAACCAACGACCCCGCCCTAGCTCTCCACCCCAGCACGCAAAGAACGCGTGTCGGGGACCCCGGTGCGCTAGAACGGGGCACCCGCGATCACGTCCGGATGGGGCTATTGTCCGTAGCCGAGGTGGACGGCGGCTTTGACCAGAGCGGAGGCGCCGCGTACGCATTCGATGGCTTGCGCGTGATTGTTGTCTTTGCGGGCTTTGGCGGCTGCACCGGTGAAGGTGGCGAGCATGGCGCGCAGTTCGGAATCGGCTTCGTCGTCTTCGTGAATGTGGTTCTTCTTCCTGGCTTTCTTTTGATTGGGCAGCGCGGTTTCGTCTTCGAGCGCGGTGAAGTCGCGGGTCCAGGCGCGTTCCAGATCATCTGTCCATTCGATGGAATCCTCTGTGACTTTGCCGAGGACGGAGGCGAAGGCTGCGTGCTCAGCCGCGCGGGCCAGGTCGGCCGCTGCCTTGGCGTGCTCCGGAGCATGCTCGGCGCTTTCGACGCCACCGATGGCCAGATCGCGAAGCTGGCCGCTGAGCGCGAGAAGCGCAGCATCGCCCTTCGCGCCCTGAGTGAGCACGGACACGCGCGCGAGATGTTCAAAGGCGCGGCGGAGGTCCTTGCCCAGACCTTTTTTACCCGGACCTTTTTTGCCGGGGCCCTTCTTGCCTGCCTTCTTCTTTGCGGGCCCGTTTCCTGGTCCGTGGCTGGACGCGACGAGCACAGCGAGGTCATGCCGGGACGGCGGATCCTTGGGGTCTCGCGGGCCCGTCCGGGGCGGTTTTTTTGTGGGCACGTGCTTCGCCGGGTGCTTGGGCGCGTGTTTTGCGGCGTGCTTGGCGAGCGCGTTTCTGGGAACCAGCGCCTTGCCGGCTTCGTTCTTAGCTGCTGCGGTCATGCGGGCTTAGAACAGGGCGGGCGCTGCTTCGTTGCTTGAGACGGCAAACTCTTCGCGAGGGAGCGGATGGTGGGCGCTAGTGTTCGCTAATGGACACTCCGGCGGCGCAAGTGAACAGTCAAGCGCGCATTGCTTCGGCAGGAGCGAGTGGTAAGTGGCGCGTCCACCAGTACTTACACCGGTCAACGCTTTGGCGTGACGCATGCACTTGGGAGTTCACGATGGATATTGCTCGCCCGGATTTAAAAGCGAAGAGATTGCGCCGCCGCATCGCGGGTGCGGTGGTGGCGCTCGCCGTATTGGCAGGGGTCACGATAGTGGTTCTGCGGCTCAAGCCGGCTGCGCCTTCAGTGGAGCGCAGCACGGTGTGGACGGACACGGTGAAGCGCGGGCCGATGGTACGCCAGGTGCGCGGTTTGGGAACGCTGGTGCCGCGCGAGGACATGATCCGCCAGATCCCGGCGCAGACCGAGGCGACGGTGACGCGGATTCTGAAGCTGCCCGGGTCGCGCGTGACCGCGGATACAGTGCTGGTGGAGTTGAGCGATCCGGGGCTGACGCAGCAGGCGCTGGATGCGCGGCTGCAGTTGAACGAGGCCGAGGCCGACCTGAAGAACGCGCAGGTGAAGGTGCAGAGCGACCTGGCCGGTCAGCGCTCCAATGCGGCCAGCGTAGGCGCGGACTATCACACGGCAGAGCGCCAGGCCTCGACGGACAAGTCGCTTTACCAGTTGGGAGTGATCTCCGGGCTGGCGTACAAGGCCTCGCAAGGCAAGGCGGACGCGCTGACCACGCAGAACCAGATGCAGCAGAACGTCGTATCGATGAATGAGAAGGCGGTGGAGTCGCAGCTCGCGGTGCAACAGTCGAAGGTGGACCAGGCGCGTGCGGTTGCGGCGCTCAAGCAGCAGCAGCTCGATGCCCTGCGGGTGCGGGCGGGCATCGACGGCGTGCTGTCGGACCTGCCGCTGGCCGTGGGCCAGCACGTGACGCCGGGCACCATGCTGGCGAAGGTGGTGGAACCGGATCAATTGAAGGCGCAGTTGAAGATCCCGGAGACGCAGGCGCGGGATGTACAGATGGGGCAGCCGGCCTCGATCGACACGCACAACGGGGTGCTGGACGGCACCGTAACGCGAATTGATCCGGCAGTACAGAACGGAACGGTCACAGTTGACGTACAGCTCAGTAACCATGTGGAGGGCGAGCGGACGGACCTGAGCGTCGATGGCACGATCGACCTGCAACGGCTGAAGGACGTGCTCTATGTGGGAAGGCCGGCGTTCGGCAATGAGGACTCGACCATCAGCCTGTTCAAGCTGAGCCCGGATGGAAAGACGGCGACGCGGGTGCCGGTGAAGGTCGGCCGCGCATCGGTCAATGCGATCCAGGTACAGAGCGGATTGAACGAAGGCGATGTGGTGATCCTGTCGGATATGTCGCGTTGGGATAACGCGGATAAGATCCGGCTGCAGTAGGGATGGGTGTGGTGATTGCTGGAAGGTAAGACCAGACGCAGATCCTTCGACTGCGCTCAGGATGACATGGGGCGGGTACGAATTCTGAGAGATAAGAACGAGATCAAGCGACGAGAGGAAGAGGCAATGACGGAAACGATGCAGCCGTTGATACAGATTGAAGCGCTCACCAAGGTCTTCTACACGGACGAGATCGAGACGCACGCGCTGGCCGGAGTACATCTGGCGATCGGGCGCGGCGACTACGTGGCGATGTCCGGCCCATCGGGCTGCGGCAAGTCCACGCTGCTGTCGATCATCGGCCTGCTGGATACCCCGACCGGCGGCAAGTACCAGTTGAACGGCAAGCCGGTGGAGAACCTGAACTTCGCGGAGCGTTCGCGCATTCGCAATCAGGAGATCGGGTTCATCTTCCAGAGCTTCAACCTGATCGGCGATTTGACGGTGGCGGAGAATGTGGAGCTGCCGCTGACCTATCGCGCGGGCATGCCGGCGGCAGAGCGGCGGCGGCGGGTGCAGGAGTCGCTGGAGCGGGTGAGCATGGCGCACCGCATGAAACATTATCCGTCCCAGCTCTCGGGCGGTCAGCAGCAGCGCGTCGCGGTAGCGCGTGCGCTGGCCGGCGCGCCCTCGATCCTGCTGGCGGATGAGCCGACCGGCAACCTGGACTCGAAGAACGGTGAAGCGGTGATGGAGCTGCTGGCCAACCTGCACGCCGAGGGCGCCACCATCTGCATGGTGACGCACGACCCGCGCTTTGCCCGCCATGCCGAGCGCAACATTCACCTGTTCGACGGCAAGGTGATCGCCGAGGGCGAACTGTCGCCCGAACAACTGATGCAGGTGCAGTAGCAACGGAGGCGCGTGATGGAAGCTCCGCTCGGGAATGTCGGTCAGGATCTTCAGTATGCTTTGCGGCAACTTCGGAAGAATCCGGGGTTTGCCATCACGGCGGTGCTGACGCTGGCCCTGGGCATCGGAGCCATCACGGCGATCTTCAGCCTGATCTACAACGTGATGCTGAAGCCGCTGCCGGTCAAGAATCCGGCGGCGCTCTACAAGCTCGGAAGCGACAACCTCTGCTGCAACTTTGGCATGTTGCAGAACAACTGGGGCATCTTCTCCTACGACCAGTACCGCTATTTCAAAGACCATACGCGGGGCTTTGAGAGCCTGGCGGCATCGCAAGCAGGGCAGTCAGCCTTCTCCATGCGCAAGGCCGGAGATGCGCATACCGCCGAGTCCACCGAAAGCCGTTTCGTATCCGGCAACTACTTCGCAACCTTGCGGGCGCCGCTGCTGCTGGGCCGGCCCATCATGCCGGCGGACGACGTGCAGAGCGCCCCTGCGGTGGCGGTGCTGAGCTATCGCATGTGGCAGCGCCGCTTCGGGCTCGATCCGAAGATCGTAGGCAGCACGCTGCTGCTGAACGGCACAGCCGTAACCGTGGTGGGAATCACCGATCCCGGTTTCTTTGGCGAGATGCTGGGCGCCGACCCGCCGGAGTTCTGGCTGCCACTGGGGCAGGAGCCCAAGCTGACGATAGACACGCCAAGATTGAACAGGGGCGGCGTTGCATGGCTCAACATCCTGGGGCGGACGGCGCCGGGCGCCGAACCCACGCAGATTGAATCGCAGCTCAACGTGGAGCTGAAGCAGTGGCTGCGGAGCCGTGATCCGGATCTGCGCCCGCAGGACCGCGCCCATATCGACCAGCAGCGGACGGCGCTGGTTTCGGCGAGAACCGGCGTGAACAATGTGAGCCAGAATTACGGACGTGCGCTCGAGCTGCTGATGGCTGCGGCGGCGTTCGTGCTGCTGATCGTCTGCGCCAATGTCGCCAACCTGCTGCTGGTGCGCGCGGTGGCGCAACGGCAGCAGACGGCCGTGCGCATCGCACTGGGCGCAAGCCGGCGGCAGTTGATTCGCCAGGCGTTGGTGACGAGTGTGACGCTGGCCGTGCTGGGAGGCGTGGCGGCGACCGGCGTCGCCTTTGCCATTGCGAAGTCGGTGATGACGCTGGCATTCCGGGGCGCGAAGTATGTACCGCTGAACGTGACGCCGTCCTGGCCGGTGCTGGCGTTCGCGCTGGGCGTTTCCCTGCTGACGGGCGTGGTCTTCGGAGTGGCGCCGGCATGGCTGGCCACGCACGCGGACCCGGCGGAGGCGTTGCGCGGTTCCGCGCGCACCACACGTGACAGCAGTTCGCTGCCGCAGCGAGTGCTGGTGATCTTCCAGGCTGCGATGTCGGTGGTGCTGCTGTGCGCAGCGGGACTACTGTTGCGCAGCCTGGCCAACCTGCAGCATCAGGATTTCGGATTCAAGACGGACCATCGCTTCATCCTGCAGATGGACCCGGAACTGGCTGGATACAAACCGGACCAGATGGATGACCTGGACCGCAAACTGCAAGCACGACTGATGCAGATACCGGGCGCGCAGCAAGCGGCACTGTCACTCTACACGCCGATGGTGGGCAACAACTGGAGCCAGTTCATCGCGCTGCCAGGTCAGCCGTCGGCGACTACCAGCAACCGCTGGTACGACGCCTCCTGGGTGCGCGTGACACCGGACTATTTCGATGCCATCGGGACAAAGCTGCGGCGCGGGCGCCTCTTCACCGACGCGGATGATGCCCGCACACGTCTGGTCGCGGTGGTGAGCGAGGCGTTCGCGGACCGGTTCTTCAAGGGCAAGGATGCGATCGGGCAGCACTTCGGCTTCGAGCCGGAACTGCCGTCGCAATTCGAGATTGTCGGTGTGGTGGAGAACACCAAATACGACGACCCGGAGAAGCCAGCGCCCCCGATGTACTTCCTGCCCTTCGCGCAACGATTCCAGGCGTACCAGAAGGACTACGCAACATTCGAGCCGACATCACGCTACGCCCGGAATGTGACCCTGCACGTCGAGGGCGGCAGCGCCTCCGCGATCGAGGCCGCGGCGCGGCGAGCCTTTGCCGAGGTCGACCCGAACCTGCCGGTGGACTCGTTCATGAGCTTCGACGAGCAGGTGGGCACGAACTTCAACCAGCAGGAGCTGCTTGCGCGGTTGACCACGCTGTTCGGCATCACGGCGCTGGTGCTGGCGTCCATCGGCCTTTATGGCGTAACGGCGTACTCGGTGCAACGGCGCGCGGGCGAGATCGGGGTGCGCATGGCGCTGGGCGCGAACCGCGGGCGCATTCTGCGGGATGTGCTGGTGCATGCGTTGCGGCAATGCGGGCAGGGCCTGCTGATCGGCATTCCTCTGGCGTATGCGGCAGGACGGGCGCTGACCACGCACCTCTATGGCGTGCCGGCCTTCGATCCGGCGATTGTGCTGATCACCGTGGCGGTGCTGGGAGTTTCGGCGGCGATAGCGGCGATGATCCCAGCGCGACGCGCGGCGTCGATCGAACCGATGCAGGCGCTGCGCTCGGAATAACGGGAAAGGGCTCTGCGGTACGGGAGTGTGACGGCCATGAACCTTGCAAACGATCTTCGCTATGCGTTGCGGCAACTGCGCAGCAGTCCGGCCTTCGCCATCACGGCGGTGCTTTCCATTGCACTGGGCATTGGTGCGACGACGGCCGTTTTCAGCGTGGTGCATGCGGTGCTGCTCGATCCCTATCCCTACCGCGATTCCGACCGGATGGTGCACGTGGAGCTGCGCCACCCCGACAACCGTGAGTGGGGGCTGCTGATGGTCAACGGCAGCCAATACAAGGACGTGCTGAGCGCACACGCGGTCGAGGACGCGTTTCTGATGCGCGACGAAAACGCGACCATGACCAGCGGCACGGTGCCGGTGACGGTGGACCTGGGCAGCTACTCGCCCAATGTGTTCACCTTCATGGGCGTGCCGCCG
The DNA here is from genome assembly GCA_051001135.1 of Acidobacteriaceae bacterium. Lineage (GTDB taxonomy): Bacteria > Acidobacteriota > Terriglobia > Terriglobales > Acidobacteriaceae > CAWHMN01. The sequence continues at coordinate 39,533 of JBPCNO010000186.1, read as the reverse complement.
CAACTGGGCCGCCAGTTTACCCAGGCGGATGCAGCCGGCAATCACGCGAGCCCGGTCGCGGTGCTGAGCTATCTGTTCTGGAAGCGGCAGTTCGGCGCCAGCAAGGACGTGGTGGGAAAGACCATCACGCTCAATGGCACGCTCTACACCATCATCGGCGTGGCGGCGCCGCGCTTCACCTGGGGCGACTCCGACGTCTACACGCCGGCGATCCCCACGGCCGATCCACAGGAGCTATGGCAGGTCTTCGTGCGGCTGAAGCCGGGTGTCACCCGGGCGCAGGCAGCAGCGGAGTTCGGGGCGCTCTTGCCGCGCTTTCTCGAGCAGGCGCCGAAGGACATTCCGCGGGACCTGCATGTGGCGGTGGTGACGTTGAATGAAGAGGTGCTGCACGGGTTTGCCGGCCCGCTTTACCTGCTGTTTGCCTCGGTGCTGCTGCTGTTGCTGATCGGATGCGCGAACGTATCGATTCTGCTGCTGGCGAAGGGCACGGCCCGCGAGCACGAGTTTGCCGTGCGCTCGGCACTGGGCGCCAGCCGTGCGCGGGTGATCCGCCAACTGCTGACGGAGTCTTTCGCGCTCTCATTGGTGGGGGGTGGCCTGGGGGTGCTGGCAGCGTACTTCGGCGTGGAGGCGCTGGCGGGCGCGATGCCGTTCTACTCTTTCCCGCACGAGGCCTCCATCCATGTGAGTGGCGCAGTGCTGCTGTTCACGCTGGTGGTGGCGCTGCTCACGACGCTGTTGTTCGGGCTCTCCCCGGCGCTGCAGTTGTCGCGCTCGGCAGTCGGCCAGATGATCCAGTCCAGCAATACGCGCCAGAGCGGAAGCCGCACAAGCCGCCGCACGCACCGCCTGCTGATCGGCGGTCAAGTGGCGCTGACCATGCTGCTGCTGGCCAGCGCGGGCGCGGCCATCCAGGGCTTTCTGGTGCTGTACCGCACGCCGCTTGGCATCGATCCGCACAACATCGAAATGATGGACGTGGCGCTTCCCAAGGAGACACACCCGACGTGGCAGGGTCGAGTGAATCTGCAGGAGGCAGTGCGCGCGGCGGTAGCGGGAACGCCGGGGGTGGAGAGCGCGGCGGTCTCGACCACATGGATGCCGCCGTTCCAGGCTTTCACCGCAAAGGTGGAAGTGGAAGGGAAGCCGGACCTCGGCGGCGCACAGTCGGAGCTCAGCCTGGTAAGTCCACAGGTTTTTGGGACCCTGCGCATCCCACTGCTCGCCGGTCGCGTCTTCAATGACGCGGAACGAGCGCGGGCGGCGCACCTGGCGGTGGTGAACCAGGCATTCGTGCGCAGATACCTGCCCAACACCAACCCCATCGGACAGCATGTGCGCAGCGCTGCGCTTAAGCTCGACCGCGCCATCCTGCTGCTGGGGCCGGAGCCGGATGGATGGCTGGAGATCATCGGCGTGGCGGCGGATGCGCGGAACGATGGACTGGAACGGCCGGTGCAACCGGCGGTCTTCCTGCCGGATTCTTTTGTGATTGCGCCGGATGTGAGCCTGCTGGTGCGCACGCGACCGGACCCGGAAACCACGATGCCGGCGATCAAGAAACAACTTTCCCATCTCAATGGTGAACTTGTGGTCGGCCGGGCGCATACGCTCGGCTGGTTCCTGGAGAGCCGGGCCTGGGGACGGCAGCGCTTCGTGGCGGAACTGTTTGTCATCTTCGCCGCGCTGGCGCTGGTGCTGGCGGCGACCGGCCTCTATAGCGTGGTGTCCTACATCGTGGGGCAGCGCACGCGGGAGATTGGCGTTCGGATGGCGCTGGGCGCGCAGCGATGGGATGTGGTGCGCACGGTGATGCAGGGCATCGTCTACACGGTGGGGGCGGGACTGGGCGCGGGGTTCGTGCTGTGCGTGGCGCTGAACCGGACGCTGCTGCAAGTAGTGGAGAGCAGTTCAAGCAATCCACTCACGCTGGTGGGCGGCGCTGGTGTGTTGCTGGCCGCGGCTGTTCTCGCGTGCATTCTACCGGCGCGGCGGGCGGCGTCGATCCAGCCGATGCAGGCGCTGCGCAATGAGTAGGGAGAGCATGGGAGCCCACGCATGAACCTGGTCAACGATCTTCGCTATGCGCTGCGGCAACTGCGCCGGAGCCCCGCGTTCGCGATCACCGCGGTGGTAACGCTGGCGCTGGGTATTGGCGCGACGACGGCGATGTTCTCGGTCATCGACCAGGTGCTGCTGCGCCCCCTGCCCTACCAGGACCCGTCGCGGCTGGTGGCGATCACCGAATCCGTATACGGACAAAACCCGGATAATCCTGGCATCCCCCTGCCCGACGCACAGGACTGGCAGACCCGCAGCCACGCGTTGCAGTCCATTGCGTTCTACACCTTCCAACAGCCGACGGTTGGCGGCATCGACGTGCCGCAGACGGCGCCGCAGCTTCTGGTAAGCCCAAATTTCTTCCAGATGCTGGGCATAGAACCCGCACTCGGCCGCAGCTTTCTGCCAAAAGAAAACGCAGCCGGAGAGTCGCCAGTAGTGATACTGGGCGCGGAGCTGTGGCATACGCTGTTCCATGCGGACCCGCACATCGTAGGGCGGGCAATCCCGCTGAATGGAACGCTGCACACGGTGGTCGGCGTGCTACCCGAAGATTTCAGCTTCCGAGGGGGCAGCGGCGTGATGTTTTCGCCGCTGGCGACCAACGACAAGGAGCTGCAGGATCGCGGCAGTGGCGTGTTGACCGTGTTGGGGCGGCTGCGTCCGGGGGCTACGGTGCAGGCGGCAGTCAAGGAGTTGAACGGCATCAAGCAGCAGGACCTCCGCGCCTATCCCGGCAAAGAGCGCGACACCCGCGTCGTGGTGCAGTCATATGCGCGGTCGCTCACCGCAAATGTGCGTCCAGCGCTGCTGGCGCTCAACGGATCGGTATGGATTGTGTGGCTGATTGCCTGCGTCAACGTGGCGGGGTTGCTGATGACGCGCAGCAGCGGCCGGCGGCGGGAGATCGCCGTGCGCGGCACACTGGGGGCGGGAGGCGCACGGCTGCTGCAGCAGTTCCTGACCGAAAGCCTGGTGCTGAGCCTGGCGGGAGGGGCCCTGGGCCTGGCTATCGCTGCCGGCGCGCTGCGCCTGTCGCGGCACTATCTGTCGAGCATGTTTCAGAATGGCGAAAACATCCACATCGACGCCGCAGTGTGCCTCTATCTGCTGATCGCCTCCTGCCTCTCCGCATTGATTTTCGGCGTGATACCCGCCTGGCAGGCCGCGCATGCGCCGTTGCAGGAGGGACTGCGGGAGGGATCGACGGCGAGTGGCACCAGCCATCGGCAGAAGCTGCTGCGCGATGCGCTGGTCACGGCGGAGATTGCGCTTTCGCTGGTGCTGCTGGTAGCCGCGGGACTGATGATGCGCAGCCTGTACACGCTGCGGCATACGCCGCTGGGCTTCGCGCCGGAACACGTGATGACGGCAGACCTGGTGCTGCCGCAGAAGAACTACTGGTTCGTTACCGCCGGTCCGGGGAGCGGAGCGAATATCGTGCAGACGTTCGTGGAGCCGATGCTCGATCGTATTTGCCAGCTTCCCGGCGTCTCCTACGCGGGGGTGACAACGGTGCGTCCGCTGAAACCAAGCTGGAGCTTCGTGGACGATATAGCCATAGCAGGAAGACCCAAACCGGACGCGCGGCATGCGCAGCAAGCGGATGTGCGTGCCGCGACGGCCAGCTACTTCCCGGCGATGGGTATCCGGCTGCTCCGGGGGCGGCTCTTCAACTCCGAAGACGGGGCGGGAGCGCCACTGGCGGTCGTGATCAATCAGACATTCGCCACGCGCTTTTTTGGAGCGGAGTCCCCGCTTGGCCATCAGGTAAACGCCTCCGACCGGGGGCCCCATAAGCTGGCGACCATCGTCGGGGTTGTCGATGATGCGCGACAGGGCTCAGCCGCTGAGGCGGCGCGGCCGGAGATGGTCTTCAATCTGAATCAGATGACTCCGGCGGATGATCTGTATCCGATCCTCGCGGCCTTCCATGCAGACCTGGTGGTGCGGACACGTAGCGCGCCGGCGACATTGATCCCGGCGATCACACGGATCGTGCATGCCCTGAATCCCGCGGTTGCCTTCGATAACGCGCAGACGATGAATGAGGTTGTCGATGACGCGATGGGCAGCCAAACGCTGGCTGCGCGGCTGCTAGGCCTTTTCGCGGCCATAGCTCTGGGGATCGCGGCAGCGGGCATCTATGGCCTGCTGGCCTATCAGGTGAGCCAGCGCACACGGGAGCTGGGCGTACGGCTGGCCCTGGGCGCACAGCGCAAGGATGTTTTGTGGCTGGTGCTGCGCCATGCATTGACGCTGCTGACCATAGGCGTGGGCGCCGGGATGGCGCTGGCGTTCTCGCTCAGCCGGGTGATCGGCAGGCTGATGTATGGCGTGCAAACGCACGACGCGGTATTTGTAGTGGAGGCGGTGACGATTGTTCTTGGACTCTGCTGCTTGCTGGCAAGCTATCTTCCAGCCAGGCGGGCGGCATCCATCGATCCGGTGCAGGCGTTGCGCGCAGAGTAGACACACCTAGAAAAGGACAGGATGATTTCACTTCGCAATCTGGAACGCAGTTACAAGACGGGCGCGGGGCAGACGTGGGTGTTGCGCCGCATTCACCTGGACATACGACCGGGTGAGTTCGTGACCATCATGGGGCCTTCGGGCGCGGGGAAATCCTCGCTGCTGAATGCCATCGCGCTGCTGGACGATCAGTGGGCGGGCGAGTACTTCTTTGAGGAACAGCCGGTGCACCGCATGAACCGCAAGCAGCGGGCGGAGCTTGCCAAACGGAGTGTCGGTATGGTCTTCCAGAGCTATCACCTGCTGGACGACCTGACGGTGGCGGAGAACATCGACCTGCCGCTCTCCTACAAGAACATGCCGCGAGCCGAGCGACAGGGGCTGGTGGCCGACACGCTCGACCGCTTCAATATCGTGGGGAAGAAGGACCTGTTTCCCAACCAGCTCTCCGGCGGACAGCAGCAGCTCGTCGGCATTGCGCGCGCGGTCATTCACAACCCTCCGCTGCTGCTGGCGGATGAGCCTACGGGAAACCTGCATTCCTCGCAGGCCAAGGAGATCATGGAACTGTTTCGCACGTTGAACCAACAAGGCACCACGATCATTCAGGTGACGCATTCGGAGTCCAATGCCGCATACGGCGATCGCCTGCTGGATGTGCGCGATGGCTGGCTGGTCGAGGACAGCGGCAATCCGAATCTGCACTCCGCAGAGGAGCGCGCCGCACGATGACAACGACCAGGGCCAAGATGCGAGACCATTTTCCCGCGGACGGTAAGGCTGAAGCGAACAATGGATCCCTCGACTGCGCTCGGGATGACAAGGCGCCCGGGATGCAGAAGACCCACCCTAGCTTCGCTAGAATGGGGCACCCGGTTCTGCTGGAACGAGAGCGCGCGCAGACTCTTCGAAGGAGATGGTTTGGCTCTGTTGCGCTGGCTTCGCTTGCGCTGACCGGGACGGGCGTGCCTCCCCTGCTGAGCCAAACGCAGGCGAGCCAAACGCAGACGAGCCAAACGCAGACGAGCCAAACACAGACAAGCCCGGCACAGACGGCGCCGGCCGCGACAGCAGATGCACCGGCAGCGCAGACACAGAGCGCGCAGGTACAGACGGGGCAGGCGACGACTGCGCAGTCGCAGCAGCCATTCAACGTCGCACTGCCGCACTCGTACAATCCCTTCAACAGCTACACGGCGGTGAAGGTGCCGGAGCCGGACCTGGTTAACTCGCCACGATTGGACCAGTTGATCCGCGACGGCAAGCTTTATCTGTCGCTCCAGGACGCGATCGATCTGGCGCTCGAAAACAACCTGGATCTGGCGATCGCCCGCTACACGCTGCCCATGGCCGACATGGACCTGTTGCGCGCGAAGGCCGGGTTCCAGATCCTGGGCGTAAATACGGGCGTGGTGCAGAACACGGAGGGCGGCACGGCGGCGCCATCGGCGGGCGTGGGCGGCACCTCCAGCGGCGCGGGTGGCGCGGGCGCCGGCGCGGGCGGCCTGTTCCAGTCGACGCTCGGCGAAGGGCCCCCGATCCCCAACTTCGATCCGCACATCCTTGCGACAGCCAGCCTGGAGCATTTGACTCAGCCTCTGGTCAACACCGTGACCTACGGCGTGCCCTCGCTCAAGCTCAACACCGGCATCTTCGATGCCACGTATCTGCAGTCCTTCAGCACCGGAACGACGCTGGAATTCGATTTCAACAACCAGCGCCAGACCATCAACAGCCCGTTTCAGCAACTCAATCCATCGCTGAACACCAACTACCGCTTTCTGCTGCAGCAACAACTGTTGCAGGGCTTCGGCTTTACGCCGAACAAGCGCTACATCCGCATTGCGAAGAACAACCGGAAGATCTCCGCCACGGCATTCAAGGTGCAGGTGATCGCCACCAGCACGCAGATCGAGGACATCTACTGGGACCTGGTCAACGCCTATCAGGATGTACAGGTGAAGGAGCGGTCGCTGGCCTTCGCGCAGAAATCCCTGGACGACGAGCGCAAACAGCTCGAACTGCAGGCGGTACCGGCCATGGACGTGATGAAGGCGGAGGCCGAGGTGGCCACGCGCGATCAGGACATGACCATCGCGAGGACATCGCTCCAGTTCCAGGAATCGCTGATCAAGAATGCACTGACCAAGCGGCTGGACCCGGCGCTGGAAGAGACGCCGGTGATTCCGACTGCGGTGACGCAGGCCTTTGTGCCGGAGACGATGGCGCCGGTACAGGACCTGATCGCCTCGGCGCTCAAAAACCGGCCGGAGCTATACGAATCGCAGGTGAACCTGGACAACTACCAGATCTCCCGGCGCGCGCTGCGCAACCAGTTGCTGCCGACGGTGACGGCTACGGCCTACTACGCCGGCTATGGATTGGGCGGGCAGCCGAACCCGAACTTCAACACGGGTGGCGGCCCGAACACGGTAAGTGTGCCGAGCGGGTACGGCGGCGCGCTGCAGAACGCCTTCAACAACTCCTCACCCGACTATCTGGCGGAGCTGCAAGTGAACATCCCGCTGCGCAACCGCCAGGCTAAGGCGGACCAGTTCCGGTCGGAGCTGGAGTACAAGCAAGCGGAGCTGGCGCTGGAGCAGCAGAAGAAGAATGTGCGCATCGACGTGCGCAACGCCGCCTACGCGCTACAGCAGGTGCAGGCGCGCGTGGAGGCGGCACGCAAGTCGCGCGACCTGGCGCAACGCACCTTCGACATCATGAAGCAGGAGCAGCAGTTGGGCGCTGGATCGAACTTCCAGACGCTCTCAGCGGAGCATGACCTGGCCATCGCCAGCTCCACGCTGGCGCAGGCAGAGACGACCTACCAGAAGTCGCGGGTGGAGCTGTATCGCGTCACCGGGCAGACGCTGGAGCGGCTGGGCATCTCACTGAATCAGGCCAGGGCGGGTGTGGTGCCTGGCGCCTCATCTCCACCCGCCGTGCCGGTTGCTGCGCCCCCGGCCACGCCGTAGTAGAGTGAACCACGATGACGACGGTTCCGCAGCAATCCACGCACACCGCGAAGGCGCGCACCAGCCCGGCGGACCAGCCGCGGCTGCTGCTGGCCGACGACCAGGCGCACATCCTGGATGCGCTGGAGATGCTGCTGCGTCCGGAGGGCTACCGGCTGGAGCGGGCATCCTCGCCGCGATCGGTCATCGAATGCATCGCCAGCGAGAGCTATGACGCGGTGCTGATGGACATGAACTATGCGCGGGACACCACCTGCGGAGCGGAGGGGCTGGACCTGTTGGCGGAGATTCTGGGCTACAACAGCCGTCTGCCGGTGATCGTGATGACGGCCTGGGCGAGCGTGGATCTGGCGGTCGAGGCGATGCGGCGCGGGGCCTGCGACTTCATCCAGAAGCCATGGGACAACGCGCGCCTGCTCACCGTGCTGCGCACCCAGATCGAGTTGCATCACGCGCTGCGCAAGGCGGAGGTGCTGGAGGCGGAGAACCGTTTCCTGCGCGCTGAGAGCCGTCCCGCGTTCCTGGCGGAGGCGCCCTCCATGCAGCCGGTGCTGGCGATGATCGCCCGCATTGGTCCATCCGATGCGAATGTGCTCATCACGGGAGAACACGGCACGGGCAAAGAAGTGGTGGCGCAGACGCTACATGCCATCTCCGCGCGCGGCAGCCGGAACCTGGTGGCGGTCAATACCGGCGCGCTGCCGGAGGGGACCTTCGAGAGCGAGATCTTCGGGCACGTGAAGGGCGCATTTACGGATGCGCGCACCGACCGCATCGGCCGCTTCGAGTTGGCGGACCATGGAACGCTGTTCCTGGATGAGATTGCCAATGTGCCGATGCGGCAGCAGGCCAAGCTGCTGCGCGTGCTCGAGACGGGCGAACTGGAGCGCGTCGGTTCCTCGAAGACGCGCAAGGTGGATGTGCGGCTGATCTCCGCCACCAACGCCGATCTGCAGCAGGAGAGCGCGGAAGGCCGGTTTCGCGCCGACCTGCTCTTCCGCCTGAACACGGTCGAAATCCATCTACCACCGCTGCGCGAGCGTCGCGAGGACATTCCGCTGCTCGCCGGCCACTTCCTCAGCCGATGGAGCAGCCGCTATCGCAAAGCGCTGGCAGGCTTTACCCCGAAGGCGCTCAGCGCCATGCTGGCATATGCGTGGCCGGGGAATGTGCGCGAATTGGATCACGCGGTGGAGCGTGCGGTACTGATGGTGCAGGGAACGCACATCGATGTCGGCGATCTCAGCCTCGCTCCGCACCGCAGTGTTGCGGCCGCGGGCGCGGCGGGCCTCGAAGAGATGAGCCTGGAAGGCGTAGAGAGTATTCTCATCCGCAAAGCGCTGGCACGCGCGTCCGGCAATGTGAGCCAGGCCGCTGAGGCGCTGGGGCTCAGCCGTGGTGCGCTGTACCGGCGGATGGAAAAACATGGCATCTAGACCCTCTCTGCGCGTGTCTCCTTTCTGCCGCTTGCCCCTGCCGATCGAGGAACCCGCTCTATGCGGCGCTCCCCTGAAGGCCGGCTGCGCTGGGTGAGGTGGTTCAATCGATCCATGCAGGAAGGCATGCAGGAGGGCATGCAGGAGGGCATGGAGGAGAGCGGGCGGGAAGGCATGCAGGAGAACGGGCAGGAGAGCAGGCCTGAGCGCCGGCATGCAAGGCGGCACACGCGCCGTCAAAAACGCACATCGTTTGAAACGCGGCTGAAGGTGCTGTGCGCGGTGCTGGTAGTGCCGGGCATCGCGGTCGTGCTCGGACTGCTGCTGCATCAGAAGGCGGCGCCGTACGCCCTGCTGATGACGCTGGGCGGTCTGCTGCTGTTCGGCCTGGTGATGTCCAGCGTGCTGGTCGAGCATGTGGTGCGCCCCATGCAAACGCTAAGCAATGTGATCGGCGCACTGCGCGAGGAAGACTATGCCTTTCGCGCGCGGGGCGAACGCGCCAACGATGCGCTGGGTGAACTGGCGCACGAGATCAATGCGCTTGCCGACATGCTGCAGGAGCAGCGCGTGGGTGCGCTGGAAGCGGCCGCGCTGCTGCGGCGAGTGGTGGTGGCGATGGATGCGCCGGTGCTGGGCTTCGACCCGGCGGGCGTGCTGCGGCTGGTGAACCCCGCGGCGGAACGCCTGTTCGGGCTGTCGTCTCTGAAGAGCACCGGCAACAGCGCCGCGGCGCTCGGACTGGGCTCGCTGTTCGTGGAACAGGACGAAGGCATTGTCGTGCTCGAAAAAGACAACCGGTCGGTGCGATGGATGGTTCATCGATCCACTTTTCGCCAGCGGGGAGTGCCGCACACTCTGCTGCTGCTCTCCGACGTGAGCGCCGCATTGCGGGAGGAGGAGCGCCAGGCATGGCAGCGGCTGATCCGGGTACTGGGACATGAGATCAACAACTCGCTCGCGCCCATCAAATCGATCGCGGGCAGTCTGCGGGCACGGGCGCTCGCACAGGGGATCGACGAAGGGGGCGATCTGGAGCACGGGCTGCGCATCATCGAAGGGCGCGCGGAGTCGCTGCACCGCTTCGTGCAGGCATATCGCCAACTCGCCCAGTTGCCGCCGCCGAAGCTCACATCCGTGGCGCTGCGTCCGCTGGTGGAACGCACACTTGCACTGGAGACGCGCTTGCCGGTGGAACTCAGAGGCGGCCCCGACGTCACCGTGCGCATCGACGCGGACCAGATAGAGCAACTGCTCATCAACCTAGTGCGCAACGGCGTCGAGGCGGCGCAGACGTCACGCGAAGGACGCGGGAGCGGACAGCCGATGAAACCATGGGTCGCGCTGAACTGGCAGATCTCCAGCTCGCACATCGCGATTGCCATCGAGGACAACGGACTCGGAATCACCAATCCGTCGAACCTGTTCGTTCCCTTCTACACCACCAAGAGCGGCGGAAGCGGTGTGGGACTGGCGCTCGCGCGGCAGATCGCCGAAGCGCATGGAGGGTCGGTGACGCTGGTGAATCGTCCGCAGGGGGGCTGCCGCGCCACGATCCTGCTGCCAGCGGCATCCTCAACTTAGCGACACCGTTTTCACGAAGCGCTTTCTTCGGGACTCAGACGCAACCGGCTCGCGTCCTCTGCTACCGGCTTCGACAGAGCGCCGTGGATGTCGGTATGCAGCGACTCCAGCACAGACGTGATCGTCTCTACCAGGTTCAGCACATCGTTTGCGCGCGCGGAGATGGGGCTGCCGATGTCTCGATAGTGCTGCCGGATCTCATGCTCCAGCCGCGCTTGCGATGCACGGAGATCGACCGGGGCAGACGCCGGTTTACCGTTGACCTCAGCCGCTATCGCGCACAGAGCATCGGAGATCGCTTGATCGAACGCGCGTTGTGCGGCGGTTATCAGATCAGGCAGGTCTTTCCGTGGCTCGGGCAGCCGGTACTGCACCAGCGTAATCTGCAACAAGAGCAGCGTCCGCAGACGCGGCTGCCAATGTCTGATCCGGTCACGAATCTCAATCTTCCGCCGCCTCGACGGCCCGAACTCAAAGATCACCGCATCGGCCTGAGCGTTGACGGCGGAAAAATTCTGATTGATCTCATCGCGTAACTTACGGATCCGGCTCAATGCCTTCTTCGGATCGACTTCCAGAAGTTGCTGGGCAAGCTGGGCGAGGAGCTCCAGATTGTGGGCGAAGATGGCCTGCATCTCATCCACTGCATTTCTCACCCACAGGCGATCGAACACTAACCACATCACGACCAGGCCGAGCAGCACGCCTACAACGCGGTCGCGCGCCACCGCCAGCGAAGTCTGAATAGTGAACTCCTGCAGGTTGATCAGGTAATAGGCGAGCGCCAGTTGAACGCCAAAGTAGGACAGACGCGAGCTGGCGGTAGCGAACCATGCCGCGATGCCGGTGACCGCCGCAAACAGGACGGCAAATCCCGCGATGGAATCGAGGTAGGGCAGGATGAACACCTGCGCGCCCATACCGAAGATAAATCCACCGGTGATGGCGCCGGCTAGCCGCAGGAACTGCTTCTGGCGGGAAGAGCCCGTGGTTGAAAGGGCGGTGATGATGCAGGTGGCGACCGCGGTACTGATGCCGGGCCACGCAACGCCGGTATAGATGACGTAGCAGATCATCGCCGCGAGACATCCGCGCAGAGCGAAGCGTACGTGTTCCGGATTTGAAAACGCGTCCCGCACAAACAACCGCGGGCGATCTTCCGGATCAACATCCACGATGAGCTGGCCGAGCCCTGCCCCGGAACCGAACGCGTGTGGAATCAGGGCGACCGCTCGTTCCATCTCCGGCACGAAGGGCAGTGCGGAAGAGCTCTCACCCGGGTGCGATCGCGACCGTTCAGGGAACTGGGGCCGTCTCAGGTTGTTGTGCAACTCAGCGATCTCCCCGGCGAGTTGCGCCATGCGCTGCCGATCCGCTTCGCTGACCGTCGCGGAGGTCTCGGACTGAAATAGTTGCAGGTTTCCTGCGAGATCGACCAGGCGTCCTACCAAGGAAACCGCAGCGTTCATCTGCGCTTTGAAGTTCGGCTCATATCCGGAACGGTTCAGCAACCGTCGCAGGCCGGATGGGCCGACCACCGAATATTGAGAGAGCTTTTTGTCCGTCGCCGCGTCAATCGGCCGCTGTGATGCCAGGGAGTCGAGCACATTCTGCACCACTTTCAGGCGGTCTTCGATCCCCTCGAAGAGAACGCTCTCGGGATGAACCCCTTGGAAGACAAACGCGACCAGAGTAGTCAGGAGCGCGCCGATCGCCACGGAGGCCGCGAGCCAGAGGGTTCCGTTCAGCCGCACATTCACCGGCAGAAGGTTCTCGTCCCACAAGGGAATGGCTCCCGCGAGCAGGAAGCCGAATGCCACTGCACTGCCGTAGTCGGTCACAATCCGGATGACGAAGAAAGCCAGGAAGAAGCTGGTTACGATCCACAGGAAGTGAACCATAGAATCGCCGATGAACATCATCACGCCGAGACTGGCGTAGGCGGTCCCGGCCGCGAATGCCGCGACGGTCCGAACGCTCGAGGCCCAGGTTGCCTGCGGACTCTCGCGCGAGAGCAGCAGAGTAAACAGCGCCGCCTGAAAAGCGTTCGGCAGACGGAAGGTCATGATCAGCAGCATGGCAATGGTGGAAGCGATGACCATGCGCGAGACGGTCCACAACCTGCCCGGGTAGGGTGCGAGCTCCTGCTTGAGAAACTCCCAGAACCACTCTCCCGCCCGGTCCAGGCGCGCGCGTGAATGTGCGGCCGTAGCCATGGCTAATGCGCTCGTTCGCTCGACTCGCCGCGAATCACCACCACGGCGGACTCGCCGATGCGGAACATCTCCGACTCGGGCGCGCCGATGCGCACACGTACCGGATAGCGGGTCGCCAGATGCACCCAGTTCAGCGATCGTTGCACGTCGGGAAGTCCGGGAGAGATTTTTCCGATGAGCGTTGCATCCGGCTGAACTCCAAATCCTGTGCTCTCCACGATGCCGTCATACCGGATCGAAGGTCTGGACAGCACGTAGACATCCGCATGCATGCCGGACTGGATGCGCCGGAGCTGCGTCTCCCGGAAGTTCGCCACCGCCCACCAGGTGCGAACATCGATCAACGTGAACATCTGCTGCCCCACATGCGCATACGCGCCTTGGGAGATCGTCAGGTTGGTCACGCGCGTATCGAAGGGTGCGTACACACTGCAGTTGTTCAGGTCATATCGCGCGTTGCGCACCGCGGAGGTGCGGCCCTCCCGCTGGGCGGTGAGCGGGTCGAGAATGCCCACACCGTGTTCGGATTGAGTCACCTGCGCATTGCTCTGCAGCAGACCCGCCCTGGATTGCTCATACTGCGCCCGGGCGGACTGTACCTGCGCCTGGGCCAGCGCGAGCTGGGAGCGCGCCTGATGCACCGCCTGCTCCCTGGTTGCGACGGCGGTCTTCGCCAGATCTATCTGGTCCACGGTTACATATTGCTTTGCGAGCAGCGGTTCAAGACGATGAAAATTGTTCGTTTGATACAGCAGCTCGGCGTTGGCGCGATCCAGCCCCGCTTGCGCGTTCGCGACATTTGCCTTACTCTCACCCAGCGCGGCCGCGGCCCGGTCGATATTCGCCGCGGAACTCAGCTTGTTTGCCTGCGCCGCGCCTACCGCACTCACCTGCGACGCGATGGTCCTCCGTTCATCCGCGATCTGCCCTTCGAGCGCTGCCCGATCCGACTCCGCCTTCTCGAGCGCATATTGATACGGACGCGGATCGATCTGAAAGAGCAGCTCACCCTGCTTGATGAAGGCATTGTCGCGGACGTGCAATTCGGAGATGGGCCCGTCCACCTGAGGAGCGATCCCGATGTAGTTCGCAAACACCTCGGCGTCATCAGTGCGCGGATACCGATCGGTCTCATAAATGACGAGTAGTCCAGCCAGAACAGCACAGAGCACGATGACCACGCTGACCACCCGTCCGGCCAGACTGCGCTGTGGAGTGCTCTCTTCGTCGGCCATGCTCTCCTCCATCTAGCGAAAGAACAACAACCAAAGCGTAAAGGCAAAAAAGGCTGCCAGGCTGGGATAGATCAGGATCAACGGAGCCAACTGCCGCTCGAATTTAGTGCGAACAAACACCACTCGCAGCGCAGCCGCCAAAAGGATACCCAGCAGAATGCAGAAGATCCATGCAGGAAAGATGGATCCGAGGATATTGAACGATGGCGAGCGCGTGCAGCCGGTAAGCAACGCCGGCGCAAGGCCCAGCGCCGCGTGGCGAAGTATCGATCCTGCTGCGTGCGCATGATGGCGCGTATGCGGCTTCTCTCGCATGTTCAGGGCCCTCCCGCCCGCAGCAGATCGCCGGTACGAAACGCCAGATCAGCCATGTCCGACAGCAACTGCGTCCGCGCGGTGACGTCGGCGGTCCGCGCCAGCGCCAGCGAACGTTGTGCGGAGACTACATCGATCTGGTTCCGTACTCCATACTTGTATGAATCGATCGACGCCTGGTAGGACTCGCTCGATGCGCCGAGCAGCGCCGCCGCGGCCTTCTGCTGCCGCAGGGCGGTGCGGGTGTTCGCATACGCGGCCCACACTTCATTCTCAATCTGATCGCGCGCGGTCTCCACCTGCGCCTCAGCCTGGGTGCGGGCGGCCTTGGCCCGCGCCAGTGCATGTTCGCGCGCTCCTCCGTCGAACAGGGTCCAGGTAAGGTTCAGCCGCACATCCCAGGTCTCGATCGCCCGGGAGTACACCCCCGGCAGCAGATCCTGTTGTCCATACTCCCGCACCAGTCCACCTCTTCCCGAGAAGCTTAGCAGCGGGAAGTAGGCCGAGGTGGCAACCTTGATCTGCGCATTGGCTGCGCGCACATCGGCAACCCGGGCTAGCAGGTCCGGGCGCTGCGCGAGGGCGCGGTCGATCGCTTGTTCGACGGGCTCATCCAAATCTCCGGGAATGTTCAGATCCGCGATGCTCTGCACCTGGAAGATCGCCGTGGGCGACAGCCCCAGCGCGTTTGCCAGTTCCCCATGCGCGATCTCCTCCGCGCCGATGGTCGCTTGCAGGTCGTAGTCCGCCTGCGCCGCGGCGCTGCGGGCTTCGAGCACATCGGGCAATGTTGCAAGCCCCTGCGCCAACCGCGCTTCCGCGGCCTCCTGATCGGTCTGGGCGTTCTTCAGATTCGCCTCCGCCGCGGACCGCTGCCCGCTTGCATTCAGCAGCCGGTAATACGCTTGTTGCACGTCGAAGATAATCCTGCGGTGCGTGTCATTGAATGCGAAGTCGGCGGCGAGCAGATTGCTGCTGCCGATCGAGATGCGCTGATTGCGAGCGCCGAAATCGAAGATGGTGTAGTCCACATCGAGAGCGGGAGAAAAAGTTCCCTGGGTCTGCCGGGGAAAGCTGGTGTTGATGAAGATGTTGACGCGCGTGGTCTGGGCGAGAGCCGCGGCTGCCAGCGTGGGGTAGAGAGCAGCTCTGGCGATTCCCAGATCTGCCGCACGCGCCTTCGCGTTCTGCCATGCCGCCCGGGTCGCAGGATTGTGCTGCTCCGCCAGATCTACGAGTTCAGCGAGCGTGTATTGCCGGGAGGGATCCATGACCAGGCCCGTCCTGGGCAGCCGGGCCGCCTCCGCCGCGAGGCGCGGCTCTGAGGGGGGAATCCACGGCTTGTCTGGCGATGGAGGCGCCTTTTGCGCATGACCGCTGGCTCCCATCATGAAGAGGCCAAGCATGGCCACTGAAGCTGCACGATTCCAAGCCATGGAGAGTCAGTACTCAATGTGGCCCAGGGGGCCCAAGGCTTCGGCCGCGAAGGGCGCAGGATCGTTTGTGAAAACGAGGGAATCATACCATCCCGAACCGCCCCTGACGGCGTTCAATGCCTATTCCGCTTGCTGCAAGCTGACACACGGCCGAGTGGATGGCTACCGGGGCGCAGGTCATCCGCGACGACCATGTGCTAGACTTCCGCGCATGCCTCTCATACTGATTCTCGTCATCCTGCTGTTGATCTTTGGTGGCGGCGGCTACTACATGGGCCCGGGCGTCGGCTACTACGGCGGTGGCGCCGTGAGCCTCATTCTTCTAATTGTGATTCTCTATTTGCTATTTGGGAGCGGTCGCCGGCGGCTCTAGGCAAAGGGCTCGGGCGCTGGCCGGCGAAGTGGCGGTGCTACGCAGCCGGCGTACGGACGACTCCAGATTTTCGCCCGGGACAATCGCGTGCGTGCGAATGAGACTCCCACGGGATACGAGGAGACTTCCTCGCACCGAGGTTCCCAATGGCGGATCAACGGCCGAACGACTCCAAGCAACAAGGTGGACAAACCCAGCCCGGCCAACCTGCAACCCAACCGGGTCGCAATCAGCCACGCTCTAGAAGCGGGGGGCAAACCGACAGCGCAACCGGCGGTCAGCCGGGTGGAGGCGGAGGACTTCCCCAAGAACCCCAGGGCGGTAAGACCGACAGCTAGCAGAGGGCAGTCGCGCCGGCCAAGGCATCTTTAAGTGCCGTGGTGAGCTGCGCAGCTACTCATAACGGTCCGGCTTCGATGCCGAGCACCGTGGGGGAGGAGAAGTTCTACTCCTCCGGGGTAATCCGCTCGTATGTGACATGGAAGATCGCAGGCTTGCACGGATAGAGTTCACCAGCTACGCCACAGACGATGAAATCGCCGAGCTCGGCAGTCATCGTGCCTTCGAGGGTGTGGATTAAGAGCTGCTGACCATCAACCTTCCAATTGCTGCTGCGGTTCGAGGTGCGCGGCAAGGTTAGCAGAGGCTCGACGTCCTCAACTGTGCCCAGCCATTGGATTGCATCTACGACGACCGGTTTCTTTCTGTACTGTGCCATTCTGGCCTCCTCCCGCGACTGTCAACCGCTGCTGATTGTGTTTTTCCGTTTCCACAGTGGGTGGATATGTTCTGCCGCCATGCGCGTCTGCGTCAGCTTCGATGGTTGGACATTACTTCACTTGCCGATGCAGAAAGTGGAGAAGATGCGATTGAGGATATCGTCAGCGGTGGTTGCGCCGGTGAGGCTGTCCAGCTCGCGGAGGGATGCGTAGAGGTCCAGCAGGAGCATCTCGTGGGGGGTACGGCTGGCGACGGCGACCTGTGCGGCTTCGAGCGAGGCGAGGCAGCGGGTGATGGCTTCGAAGTGCCGCAGGCTGGTCAGCATGCCGCCACTCTCGCCGCGATCGCCGCCGCGCACCCGGCCGAGGATGCGGGCACGGAGATCGTCTACACCCGCGCCGCTGACGGCTGAGGTGGCGATGACCGGCGCAACGCTCCCGAGAGGTAGCGTCCAAGCGACGGTCTGCGGGTTGGCAAGCAATAGGTCAGGGGGCAGCAGGTCTATCTTGTTGAGGGCCACCAGCACGGGACGGCCGGTCAGGTCCTCCAGCAGTTGCGCTTCTTCGGCGCTGAGATCAAGCACTGGTGTATTCGCAACAGACGCTGGTACAGATGCGGTCGCGTCCAGGACGACCAGGACCGCATCGGCGTCTGCGATGGCTCCGCGTGTCTTCTCGATGCCGAGGAATTCCGCCTCATCCGCTGTTTCCCGCAAACCCGCGGTGTCAATGAGCTCCAGCGGAATGCCACCCAGGGCGATGCGCTCCGTCACCAG
Organism: Acidobacteriaceae bacterium; assembly: GCA_051001135.1. Classification (GTDB taxonomy): domain Bacteria; phylum Acidobacteriota; class Terriglobia; order Terriglobales; family Acidobacteriaceae; genus CAWHMN01. The sequence goes on along the minus strand of JBPCNO010000186.1, from coordinate 21,932 downwards.
ATCGCGCGTGGTGCCGGGCGTAGCCGTGACGATGGCGCGCTCACGGTCGATCAGCCGGTTGAAGAGCGAAGACTTGCCGGCATTCGGACGTCCGACGATGGCGAGGGAAAAGCCGGTGTGGAGCAGACGGCCTTCCCGGAAGCTTGCGGCCACAGGTTCGAGCGCGGCCTGGATACGGGCAATGCGGGCGGAGATCTCCGCATCGGGGGTGACGTCGATGTCGTCTTCGGCGAAGTCGATGCCGGCTTCGAGCAGGACGATGAGCGCGACCAGTTGTTCCTTGATGGGCTGGGTGCGACGGCTGAGCGCGCCGCCCAACTGCTCCGCTGCGACGCGCGCCTGATAGAGCGTCTGCGCCTCGATGAGATCACGCACCGCCTCGGCCTGCGTGAGATCGAGACGGCCCTGCAGAAACGCCCGTTCGGTGAATTCACCGGGCCGGGCAAGCCGGGCGCCGCCCTCGAGCGCGCGACGCACGAGCAGGTCCAGCACCACGGGCGAACCATGCGCGGCGATCTCGACGACATCTTCCGCGGTGTAGGAATGGGGCGCGCGGAAGAGCGTCACGACGCACTCGTCCAGACGCGCGCCCTGATCGACGATCGCGCCGTAGCGCGCCTGGGCGTGGGCCCACGGGTGCTTCAGTTGGAGCAGCGGCGCGGCAATGAACTGCGCATCCGGCCCGGAGAGGCGCACGATACCGATGCCCCCGCGGCCAGGTGGAGTGGAGATGGCGACGATGGTTTCGTTCGCCGGAGGCGCTAAGGTTGGGCGTTGCGGAATAGAAGGATCAGGCTGCATGGCTATGAGACACGAGGGTGCCGAATCTTGAATACGTATCGCGCGTAAGCGAGCGAGCGAAACGCAGATCCTTCGACTCCCGGTCTACGCTGCGCGCATACCGCTCGCTCAGGATGACAGAGTCTCGGAGGGAGAAGTGTTGGGAACGACACGAAGTGTGAACGACCCCACCCTAGCTGCGCTAGAGTGGGGCACCCAGGAACAAGAACAGACGAGCTAGCGGCGCCCGCCGCGACGGTCATCCCGGCCACCGGAGCGACCGCGATTGCCGGAGCGTCCGCCGGAACGGTCTCCGGAGGAGCGGCCACCCGAGGAACGGCCGCCGCGGGAGTAATCGCGTTGCGGTGGCGGCTCGTGCTTGTCGCCCTTGCGATAGACCACTACGAAGCGCTGCAGACCCTGGCCGCTGCTCTCCGTTTCCAGATCGTCGAAGGCGCGGAAGGCGAGATGCAACATGCGGCGTTCGCGCGAACTCATGGCCTGGAAGCTGTAGGGGGCGCCACTGCGCCGCACACGCTCGGCGGCAGTTTCGGCGGCCAGCTTCATCTCGCGTGCGCGCAGCGCCTTGAAGTTGTCGGCGTCGAAGGAGATGCGGTCGTGCTCTTCCGACTCCAGGCGCACCATCTTGGCTGCGATATGTTCGAGTGCGCGCAGCAACTCTCCATTGCGCTGCGTAACCAGCGTGGTATCCGGCCCGCTCAACTCGACGTAGATCTCGCGGGCTTCCAGTTGATCCGGATCGGCTGCGCCTTCACCCGCGGTGATGCGGTATTTCAGGCGGAGACCGCCGGTCGTGGTCAACAGCTTGAGGAAGGCGGCGATGGAGCTGGCAGCGGCGCGGTAGTCTTCAATCGGCATGGCGTTGTCTATGCTACTCCCATGAAATGTTGCGGCCTCCCACCCTTCGTTCCACTCAGGATGGGGCACCCGGCATGCGCAGATCCTCTGACTCCGCGGACTCCGCTTTATCGACGGGCGGCGGCGGGTCTTCCCAGTTTTTTCTTGGCGGCTCGTTTGAGCGCGATCTCGCGCATCTGCTTGCCCATACCGGTGCGATTCATGATGATCTGCTGCACCGTATTGATGATGTTGCCGGCGGCCCAGTAGAGCGCCACGCCGGAGGCGATGGTCCACATGAAGAAGCCGAAGAGCACCGGCGTCATGAAGGCCATCATGCGCTGCTGCGCCGGATCCATGCCGGGCGAAGGCGACAGGTACTGGACCAGGAACATGGAGATGATGACGAAGATGGGCAGGATGTGCAGCGGATCCGGCGCAGCCAGGTCATGCAGCCAGCCCCAGTGCGCCTGCCGCAACTCGATCACGTTCATCAGCATGCGATAGAAGCCGTAGAGCAGGGGGTACTGGATGAGCATGGGCAGGCAGCCGCCGAACATGTTGACGCCTTCCCGCTTCTGCAGCGCCATGATCTCCTTGTTCATCTCCTGCCGGCGCGGATCGGTGGCCTTGTACTTCTTGTACTTCTCCTTGATCTGCTGCATCTCCGGCTGGACCCGCTGCATTTTCAGCGCGGATTTCATCATCTGCACGCGCGTGGGCAGCATGGCCATGTTGAGGATGAGGGTGAGCAGCAGGATGGCCCAGCCCCAGTTATGGATCACGTGCTGATAGAAGAAGTTGAGCACCACGAAGAGCGGTTTGGCGACCGGGCCCAACCAGCCGAAGTTCAGGATGGGTTCGATGTTCGGCCCGGTCTGCGTGCCGTTCAGGGCGGTGGAGCGGACCGAATTCAGCACGCTGATGACCTTCGGCCCGGCGAAGACGCGGACGGCCGTGGGACCACTGAGCGTTCCCACGGCGGCGCCCAGCACCGATACGTTGTCCATGCCGCTCTCCGGTTTCTTGCGGTCGCGGGGGATGGTCAGCGCGTTATTCAAACTCACGACGGTGGCGACGTCGGGAGCATCGGGGAGGAAGATGGCGGCGAAGTACTGATCGCTGATCCCGGCGTAGTCGAAGGGACCGTTGATGGTCTGGCCGCCGCTTACCTTTTTCGGCGCCTCATGGTTGAACTTGCCGCTTTGCGAGGTATCGAACTGCGCGGTGGCATAGTGCGCCATGGTGCCCTGGTCGCCAAAGCCCGCGGGCCAGGCAATCATGGCCGGAACGACAGCGCCGTTGTCGGTGACGCTCGTCTCCACGTGCACCACGTAGCTGGAGTCGAAGCGCAGCGTCTTGTTCACGCTCAGGCCCCCGCTCGCATACGTGAAGCTCAGCACGCCCGGCGCCGTAATGGCCTGAGTGGTGGAGGGCACATACAGCACCGAAGCGAGGCGCTGCCGCAGCCCGGCGTCATAGGTATAGAGCGAGAGTGGATAGCCAAACTTGGCGGCGGCGGTGGGATTCACCAGATCCAGCGGCTTGCCGTCGTCATCCTTGTACTTCTTGAGAATCCAGCTCTTGACGGCAGCACCGCGGTTGGAAAACTGAATGCGGTAGAGCTCGTTTTCCACGGTGATGATGGACTCGCTCTTCGCCTCAGTCGAGGGAGCGCCCGCAGCGGAGGCTGCTGTCTTTCCGGAGGAGGCTCCGCTCGCTGCGGGCGTGTCGCCCGGTATGGCGCTGGAGGTGCTGGCACCGGCGGGATGCTGCTGCATTGCGGCCTGCTGCTGCGGCTTCTGCGTGGGCGCGGGCTTCTTGGGCTTGAGGTACTGCATGCCGAAGAGCACGACGAGGAACACGAGGGAGACGACAAGCATGGAGCGGGAATCGTTCTTGCCGCCGCCACCGCCGCCCGACTGGTTAGGATTGCGTATCTCTGCCAATGAAACTTCCTGTTCTGTACTCTTTTCTAGGTAACGCTATGGTGCGATCGTGCCCCGGGGTGCACACCCTCGTGGGGCGGAGGCTGCAGCCTCAGTGCCCTGCACGTCCGCGGCGCGCGTCTATGACTATGGTAAATGCACGGCCTGCTTGTGACCTTTGAACGCGCCGTCGCCCTCTTCCCGAGCAGCCTCAGGCGGCCGGGTGGAAGGGGGCCAGGTGCCCGGTACCGGATCGAAACCGCCCCGACTCAGCGGATGGCAGCGGAGCACCCGCCATGCAGCCAGAGCCAGCCCGCGGAGCGGACCTCGCGCGTGCACGGCGATGGCGGCGTACTCCGAACAAGTAGGCTGGAAACGGCAAGCCCCAGGGGAGCCGATGGCTGCGTGCAGCAGGGGTGAAAGGACGCGCTTGTAGAGAAGCAGCAGCGCATCCGAAATAGAGTGAGGAATGGCGCGGGTATGGCGGCCGTCCGGGGCGGCATTCATTGCGCCGTACCCTGCCTGGTCTGCTGCCCGGTCTCTTGCCTGGTCTGCTGCCCGGTCTCTTGCCTGCTCTGCTGTCCGATCTGCTGTGTCGTCCGTTGCGACGGATGCGTTGCCGCGCCGGAGCGTAGCTGCCGCTCGACCTTGAGAAAGATGCGCTGGATGTCCGCGGTGAGGCTACCGAACTCCGCCTCCAGCACAGTGCGCTTGGGATGCAGCACCACGTCGACATCGAGGGTCAGATGGGGAAGGTTTTGCCGCACCGCTGCGCGCATACGCCGCTTGATCCGGTTGCGCTCCACGGCGTTGCCCAGCACTCGCCCCGCGGTCAGTCCAACCCGCGGGCCGACACTGTGCGTGAACGCAGGTGTCCGCGCTACCGCGAAATAGGTCATGAGCGAGGCAAACTGCTTGCGGGTTGCTTTGTAGACGCGCTGGTAGTCGGCGTGGCGGTGCAGGCGCCAACTCAGGGGCCGGGGATTAATTGCAGGAAGAGCACCGGAAACCTGATCGTCTTCCGCTGCGATGATCTCCGGCGCAATGATCTTGAGGTCCGCCATAGTCAGGTCCGCATATCACGCGGAAGGAGCATCGCAGGGGCTGCGATTTTGGAACGGGCTTCGGGGGACGCTGCTGCGTCCCCGCCTAGTCGCGGTAGCCCGGAGATACGGAGACGCGATGACGGCCCTTGGCGCGGCGGCGCGAGAGTACGGCAGCTCCGCTCCTGGTCTTCATCCGCGCGCGGAAGCCGTGGGTCTTCGAGCGGTGACGGCGGTTGGGTTGAAATGTACGCTTGGGCATCGGACGCGGTGCTCCTGTTTGCTTTGTTGAGAGATCTGCCTGATGGGCAAGTCTCGAGTATAGCCGATCCGGCTGAAACGTCCAAAGCTGGCTCTGCCGAAGAGGCGTTCGGCGGCTCAGCAAGCCGTGAGTGAAGCTCTCAATGGAACGAGGAGCGGAAACAAAGGCACGGAACGAAGGAATGGAACGAACGAGGGAACGAAGGAGCCACGCCGTTCGCTAACACCATGCGCGCGGAAAACGCAAACACGATAATGGTCTTCGCCGTGTCAGGCGCGGTCTTCACACTGCACGGTGCAACTTCAGAACGAATTGTCTTATAGCTGACAAATCCGAAATTTCAACCGGCGGATTGTGCTAGTATCGGCTCCGTTCACAACTGATTTCTGCTACGTCCCAAAACCCGTTTTCGGATCGAGCTGAGCCTGCGGCCCCGGCGTTGAACCGGGAGAAAACACAGTCCCCGAACAGGATGAGGAAGCAGCGAAAGGCCTCGCGCCTATCCCGTCTTCCCCTTCTTCGCGACAGCGGCGCGCTTTTCTTATTTGTGACGCGATGCGGGTTTCGCGCAGCTTTTCTTGGCGTCTGCCATGAAGGAAGTGTATGTCTTTTGTACCAACAGCTTCGGCCGTACTCGATCCCTGGACACGCATCCTTGGAGCTCTGGAGAAAAAAGTAAATCGGCAATCGTTCAATACCTGGCTCAAACCCACGCGGATGAGCCAGGTGAACGGTCGAACGCTGTTCGTGCGCATCCCCGCGCCGGAGTTTCAGCATGTGGGGGACAGGTACGGCGACCTGATCCAGGAAGCGATCGACAGGCTGGGGCTGGAGCTCGACGAAGTCAATTTTGTGACACCGGAGAACGATCCGTCCGCGCCACGGCTGCGCGACGATGGCGGATTTCCGCCGTCCTCTGCTCACGGGCCGAACGCGCCAGGGTCCAGCGCGGCGGGAGCAGGTGGGATAGGAGCCAGTGCGGCACGGCCTGACGCCACAACCGCTTCGAGTACAGCCGGGGGACCGCAACAGGCGCGTTTCGACTGGAACTCCGCCGCACAACTGAATCCGCGCTACACCTTCGACGGCTTCGTGGCCGGAGCGGGCAACCAGTTCGCGCGCGCGGCGGCCGAGGCCGTCGCGGAACGCCCATCGAAGGCCGACAATCCGCTCTTTCTCTACGGCGGTGTGGGTCTGGGCAAGACGCACCTGATGCATGCCATCGGCCATGAGGTAAAACGCCGGCAGCCGCAAGCGGCGATCTGCTACGCGTCGAGCGAAAAGTTCACCAATGAGCTGATCTCCCATGTGCGCAACGAGTCGGCGAAGGGAATGTCCAGCTTCCGCGACAAGTATCGTGGCGTGGATGTGCTGCTGATCGACGACATCCAGTTCATCGCCTCCAAGGAGCGGACGCAGGACGAGTTCTTCCACACCTTCAATACGCTGCACGAAAACATGAAGCAGATTGTGATTGCGTCGGACCGGCCGCCCAAGGATCTCTCTGGTCTGGAAGAACGCCTGCGCTCGCGCTTCGAGTGGGGGCTGATCGCCGACATCCAGCCGCCCGATCTTGAAACCAAGGTCGCAATCCTGCAGCAGAAGGCGGAGAGCGAGCAGGTACAACTGCCGACCGATGTCGCGCTCTTCATGGCGTCGAACATCCGCACCAACATTCGCGAGCTCGAAGGGGCGCTGGTGCGGCTGCTGGCGTGGACCAGCCTCAACGGCGTCGAGATCACGCTGCCCACGGCGCAGCAGTGCCTGAAGCAATTCATCGACACGCAGGTGCGCAAGATCACCATCGAGACCATCCAGCGTGTGGTGGCCGAGCAGTTCGGCATGCGCATCGGCGAGCTGAAACAGAAGAACAACTCGCGCGCGGTGGTGGTGCCACGGCAGATTGCGATGTATCTGGCCAAGCAGATGACCGAGGCGTCGCTGCCGGAGATCGGCCGCCAGTTCGGCGGCAAACATCACACCACCGTGATGCACTCGATTGCAAAGATCGATGAAGAGCGCCGCTCCGACAAAGACCTGAACCGGACGCTGAACAAGCTGCAGGAGACGCTTAGCAGCTAGGTCGGGCGCTCTTGTTGTTGGGGTTAGCTTTGTTCCTGAAAGAAAAGCACCGCGCCGGCCTCCGATCCTTGCAAGCCATGTATGTAAGCGATTACAGTAGCTCCCGGCTGATTATTCCCCGTTGGAGCATCCCCTATGTACCCCCGCTCTCGTTCCTTTAGTTCACGCTTCGCGTCGTTCTTCTTCGTCCTCTTCTGCATCGCCGCGCTGGCGTCAAGCAACGCTCAGAGCCAAAGTTCGGCCGCTGCAGGGCCACCGCCCAACTACCGCTTTCCCCACACCTATACCAATCCGCTGACCTTGCAGTTGACCGATGGAAGCCCGGCAGTCAGTTGTCCCGACCCCGCCATCTTTAGATATCGTAACCATGACGGTGACACATGGTATCTCTACTGCACCGGCGACCCGCTGAACTCGAGCGACGTCGACGCGAATGGAAACCTCCGGCTCCACCTGATCACGCAATACCGCTCCTACGACCTCATTCACTGGAGCTATATCGGGGATGCTTTTCAGCACACGCCGGCCTGGGTGGGCAATGCCACGGCCCAGTTCTGGGCGCCTGCCGTTAAACAGCTCAACGGAAAGTACTACATGTATTACGTCGCTCCGAATACCCCCGGCGGCGGCGCGGCGATCGGTGTAGCTACCAGCAGCAGCCCGGCCGGCCCATGGACGGATAGCGGGGCGCCCGCAGTCGCCTCAGAGGCGGCATTCTGCTGTGCCGGCTCCAAACGCGCCGTCATCGATCCGGATGTGATCGCGGACGACAGCGGTCAGCTCTACATCTCCTATGGCAGCTTCTTTGGCGGGATCAGCGTGCGCAAGCTCTCCGCCGACGGCCTCACCTCGGACGCCTCATCCGAGACCTTGGTCGGCATCGACAACTTCGGCGAGGGCGCCAGCTTCTGGAAGCACAACGGCTACTACTATCTCTTCTTTTCGACAGCGGGTTGCTGCGACGGCCCCTTGAGCGGTTACACCGTCCTGGTGGGCCGCGCCCGTTCGCCCATGGGCCCCTTTTTCGACAAGAATGGCGCGGCGCTAACCAGCTTCGCTCCGGGCGGGACCTTCGCCATGGCAGCCAATGGGAATCGGTGGGTAGGGCCGGGCGGCAACGTGCTCTTTCAGGACGACTCCGGACAGGACTACATGCTCTACCATGCCGTGGATCAGCAGGCCCCGTACTTCGCAGGATTTCCCGGCGTGACGCGGCGCCCTGCGTTGATTGACCCGGTGGATTGGGTCAACGACTGGCCGGTGGTCCGCGGAGGCTACTATGCATCCGCAACCCGGCAGCCCGCGCCCGCCGCACAGCCGATCCAGTACAACCAGTACCGCCCGCGCTTCCAGCCGGTGGACCAGGCCGGCAAGCTGATCCCGGAGCTCTCCGACGACTTCAACACGAGCACTCTTTCGTCGCAGTGGCACTTCATCCATCCACAAGCCAACAACACCTATACCCTCACCGGCAACGCGTACGAGGTGCAGACGCAGGGCCCGGACGAGAACGGTTCGCCGGCCTCCGTTGCAATTCTGGGCGAGCCGGTCCCGGCCACGGACGACTGGATGGTCGAAACCAAGGTGACGTCGAGCGTTCCTTTCGATAACAGTTGCTGTTACAACTTCGCGCAGGGCGCTCTCTTCATCTACGGCAACGACCTGAACAGCATCAAGCTTGACCTTGTGTCGATATTCGATACGCGGCAGACCGAGTTCGGCAAGCAGATCGGCCCGGTACCGCAGAACTATCCTACCTATGACCATCAGGTGGCCGGCCAGGCAGCCAGAACTACCTGGTTGCGCATCGTGAAGCACAGCAACGGCAATGCGGGCGAGCTATACACCGCTTACTCCAGCACCGACGGCGAGCACTGGACCAAGGGCGGCACATGGCAGCATGCGCTCGGCTCCGGCGCCCGCATCGGAATCTCGGCAGAGAACGCCGCCGGCTTTACCATGGATTTCGATTACGTCCATGTCTACCGGCTGAAAGGGAGTTCTTCGGGCCGCTAAGCCCAGCTCACGTGGGTGTGGCGTTTCCGGCCGTCAAGCTTGAGGGAATGGGGTCGGCATGGGAACGAGGGTCAGGCAGAGCCCTCGTTCCAGCACGAATGTTCTATCCGGTGGAAAGCTGACGCGCAGAGATTGCAGCAGCAGAAGCGGCGCAGTTCGCCTCGAGTTCAACCAGCTTGCGCGCCGTCTCCGCGCCAAAGACCGGAAGCGCTGGATCCGTCAGCAAGCCGATCTGCTTCAGCACGGAGGCGTGGTCCCAATAGATATGTTCGTGCGCGAGCTTGTCTCCCCGGAAGCTCACGATCGCGACGATGCCGATCTCGACCCGGCGGTGAGTAGGAGGGAGACCGGGCAGCATCCAGGGCATCGCGATGGTGTGGGTGAAGGAGGTGAGCATCTCGTCCACCAGGCTGTCCTTGCCAACCGTGCGCGAAAGAGATCTCATCTGAAAGTCCGGCGGAATGCAGGGGATGAAGTCGCGGCCATAGAACTCGCGCAACGCAGGCTTGCCCACGCCGCCCGTCATCACCGGGACATGATTGACATAGGCGTCATCGACCATGGTGGCCAGGGTCGCTTCCACGTCCGGCGTGGCAAATTCATACTGCGTGTGTGCTTCCCACAGGCGGGCCAGGTCGCGCTCCATCATGCGCCGCATTCTATTCCGGAATATCCCCGGGACACTAGCGATAGCCGCAAAAGATGCTGGAGGGTCACTGCCGTTCCGGACAGGGCTACTGCTATGCTTCCTCCACGGATGCGGTTCACTCCCCAGCTCGTCGCCTGTCTTGTGTTCGCGCTCCCCTGGACCGCCCAGGCGCGCAAGGATCCGCCCCACCGGCAGGACACCGGCTTCCTCAACCGCACCATCGCCCTGAACGGCAGCGTCTACCGCTACGACGTGTATCTGCCCATGGACTACGACCCGCATCGCACCTGGCCCATGATCCTGTTCCTGCACGGCTCCGGAGAGCGCGGCTCCGATGGACTGGACGAGACGCAGGTGGGCCTGCCGAACGCCATCCGCGCGCACCCGGAGCGCTGGCCCTTCGTGGTGGTGATGCCGCAGGTGCCCTACAGCCATCATCACTGGACCGATCCGGACATGATGGCCATGGCACTGGCGGCGCTCGAAGCCGAGGTAAAGGAGTTCCACGGCAATCCGGAACAACTCTATCTGACCGGCCTTTCGCTGGGCGGCTACGGCGCCTGGGAGATCGCGAAGGACCACCCGGGACGGTTCGCCGCCATCGTGCCGGTATCCGGCGGCATCTTCTGGTCCTACGAGCCGCGACGCTGGAGGCTGCAGAATGTGCTGCCCGCGGCGTACACACAGGCCATCGGCAAGACCCCGGTGTGGATGTTCCACGGCCTGCTCGATCCGGTGGTTACGCCCAAGCAGTCGGAGATCATGTACCAGGCGCTAAGCGCGAGCGGCGGCAATGTGCGGCTGTGGGAGTACGAAGGCTGGCATCACAACGCGTGGGACAAGGCCTACGCCGACCCGTCCCTGCCGGCGTGGCTGCTGGCCCATCATCTCTCGCAGATAGCGGCCTCACGGCCGGATGCGGAGAAACGTATTATCCCGCTGCACCCGCCTGCGGTGCACGTCGATCCCAACATCTACACCGCCTATGAAGGCGAGTACTACGATGGCGAGGTGCGCCAGGTCACGATCTTGCGCGAGGGCGATCGCCTGTTCTCGAAGAACCGCACCGGCGATCTGACCGAACTACTGGCGGAGAACAATGTCACCTTCTTCTATCCCAGCGGAAGCTCGGTCCGGCTCACGTTTGAAAAAGACGCGAGTGGCCATGTGACCGGCATCCTCTACCACGACGATCGCCATGACGAGCACTGGGAGAAGCTGAGCAAGTAGCCGGGTGTAGCCGCTCAGCATCCGCGACAGTAGCCATCCGCTAAGGTGAGCAGTCCGCCCGCGTCTTGTTCTAGCAGGCTCAGCATGGAGCACTTCCTTCATTGAAGAAGATCAGGCTCAAGACTGAGACACGCTCACCTGAGACGAACCGGTATCTCGGACACGACCCTCCTGTAACCATCGGAGTCTTCCTGCGTCCTACGCGGCAGGTACTGCTCGCGTGAGATGCGCGCACGGCTGTGTCTCCCGGGATTGCTTTCATGCGGAGATAGCATTGCCTGTGGAACCAAATCCTTTTCGGCAACAATCGAGGCTGTGTACGTGAGCACGGACTATCCCTTCTCTCCCCTGGTGTTCGATCGCCTGCCGGCGCCGGAGCAGCACACGCGTTCGGAGGCATTTCGCAAGGTCATGCTGGCGCGGCGAACAGTGCGCGACTTCGCTCCCGACCCGGTGCCCTTCTCGCTGATCGAAAACGCAATCGCCGTGGCGGCGAATGCTCCCTCGGGCGCCAACAAGCAGCCCTGGCACTTTGTCGTGGTGACCGATCCGGCGGTAAAGCGCAGCATACGCGAGGGCGCCGAGGCGGAGGAGCGGGAGTTCTACGAACATCGCTGCCCGCCTGAGTGGCTCGCCGACCTGGCACCCCTGGGCACGGACTGGCGTAAGGAGTTCCTTGAAACCGCGCCGTATCTGATCGCCGTCTTTCGCAAGGACTATGACCTGTGGCTGGATGCGGCGGGAGCGGAGCATCGGCACAAGAACTACTATGTCCAGGAGTCGGTGGGGATTGCGGTCGGCATGCTGTTATGCGCGCTGCATGTGGCCGGTCTGGCCTCGCTCACCCATACGCCGTCTCCCATGGGATTCCTTGGTCAACTCTTGCAGCGGCCAAAGAACGAACGCCCATTCGTCCTGATTCCCACTGGCTTTCCGGCCGAAGACGCCACGGTTCCCGACATTCACAAGAAGCCGTTCGAACAGATCTGTACGCGAGTCTGATCTGTATGCACCGTGGCAATGCAGCCGCGGCTCCGCACCACACTCTCTATCGCACGCCTCCTAGGAGCCTCACCTATGCCCGTCAAGATCAAGTCACTGCTGGTCCTCTGTTTGCTGATCGCCGCCACCGCCTATGGATTTGCAGCCACGCCGGCCACTGGAAGCAAGGCTCCGGACTTCACGCTCTCCACGCCCGAGGGGGTTGCGGTCAGCCTGCATGATCTTACGGCCAAGGGTCCGGTGGTTCTCGTGGTGCTGCGCGGCTATCCCGGCTACCAGTGTCCCTATTGCCAGCGGCAGGCGCATGACTTCATGGAGAACTCCGGCAAGTTCGCACAGGACGGTGCGCAGGTGCTGCTGGTCTATCCCGGACCGCCAGCCGACCTGGGACAGCGGGCCAAGGAGTTCATGGGCAAGCAGACGCTGCCGGCGAACTTCCATCTGGTCATCGATCCGGACTATGCCTTCACCAACCAGTACGGCCTGCGCTGGGATGCGCCGCATGAGACGGCCTATCCATCGACCTTTCTCATCGACCCCAAGGGCGTCATCTTCTTCAGCAAGACCAGCCATACCCATGGGGATCGAACGACCGCGGCGGGGATCCTCCCGGAACTGGAGAAATCGCAAATCAAGTAAGGAGTGTAAGAGCGCTTGTGTCCCGAGCTCAGCAGAAGACGACGCAGGTCGGCTGATGGATCTGGTACTTGCGGTCGATGTTCTTCAGGCGGCCGGTGGCGGGATCGCGGGCGAGCACGACCAGGCTGGCCGACTCCTGGTGCGCCACCACCAGCCAGTGGCCGCTTGGGTCGAGCGCGAAGTGGCGAGGGATGCGGCCACCGGTGAGCGTGTGCTCGAGCGGTGTGAGCGTGCCCCCGGCGTTGCTGACAGTGAAGACGGCGATGCTGTCGTTGCCGGGCTCGGCGACTGGAGCGCCGTCGCGGTTGGAGACATAGAGAAAGCGACCATCCGGCGATATCACCACACTGGCGGGAGTGTTCTCGCCGTGGAAGTCTGCAGGTACGGTAGAGACCGCTGCCGACCGCGTCAGAGTGCCATGCGCGGCGCCCCAGCGCAGCACATCGACCGAGTTGGCCAGCTCATTGGTCGAGTAGGCCCAGCGGCCATTGGGATGAAAGGCGAAGGATCGCGGACCGGAGCCCGGCGCTCCCCGGTAGATCGACGACGGCTCCGCCCCAGGCTGCAATGACTTCCCCAGCGCGTAGACCATGATCTGGTCGCGCCCCAGATCGTTGATCAGGAGCCAGCGGTTGTCCGGCGACACGGTGGTGCAATGGATGTGCGGCGCCTCCTGCCGCTTGGCATTGGGGCCGTGGCCCTGGTAGTGGGGATTCCACACCGGCTCACCCGTGCGCCCGGCACCCAGAATAGGGCACGCGGCAGCGCTGCCGGCGTCGTAATCCGCGGCGAAGAGCATGCGTCCGGTGTGATCGAGCGATAGCTGGCACGGTCCGGCCCCGCCCGAAGAGACCACCGTGCCGGCCGCCAGCTTGCCGGTTGCGCGGTCCACCTGAAAGCCGGAGATGGATCCATCCTGCTTGTCGCGGAAGGTATGGATCTCGTTGACCGCATAAAGGCTTGCGCCATCGGCACTTGTGGCGAGGAACGACGGATTCTCACTCTTGGCCGCCAGACCCAGCGATTCCAACTCCCCCGCCCGCGCGTGCCAGCGATACGCGTAGATGCCATCGCTTCCCTTGCCCGTATACGTGCCCACGAAGACCAGCGCCTCCGGCCGGGCAGCGAACTGTACCCGTTTGGCCCATCCGCGCGCCGCCACGGCCAACGGAACCGACGCCAGCCCTTTCAGTACCGATCTCCTGTTGGTCATCAACTCTTCTCTCCTGCAATCACGCCCGGCATAGTCCGCCCTCTCATCCTATTCCGCTGGCTGTTCCGGCGGTGCTCCGGCTTGGCCGGCACGCGATGGTGGACGCTGCGGATATCCGCGTCACTGTGGAAAGCGGCTCCGCGCGACAGGCGCGCCCGGCACGGATTCGCTGCCGTTTCCCACGGACGGCCGGTTCTCCGCCGCACATTGTTGCCTCTCGGCTGTGGACGCTGCGGAGATCAGGACCATGCTTCCAGCCATATGCACCGATCTTCCTGCTCGTCCTCAATTCGGGCTCCTGTTTTTCTAAAACCGGCCGTAGCCCCGCAGGCATCCGGGCTGCGGTTTCCCTCCCGATTCCCACTTTTCCAGACCAAACGACGGCTACGACGATAGAAGTATTTACTTTCACCAAGGTGTTAGTACTCTTCTTCGTAGCCGTCTTGAGCTTTTGATTTTCCGCCGGGTTCGCGGCTGGCGGATCACGCCTCCGGACACCCCGTTTTCCGAAGAACGAACGCCCTTTCCACGCCGCCATTCCCACTACAATCAAAACGTGCCCACTGCTCGCCTGCTGGTGTACAGTTTGGGCAACCCCGTCGAAGATGCATACCCCATAGGAGCACACCGCATGCCTGGCGTAGGACTCGAAGCAGATAAGCACACCGTTCAGGGCTTTGCCATGGAGATCGGCGTCGACCGCGGCGAACTCCTCCGCGAGCTGACCGCCACCCAGTCCGTGGTCGAGCGCAAGACCACCATCCCGATCCTGTCGAATTTCCTGCTGGAAGCGGATGCGGAGACCGGGCGGCTGACTATCACGGCCACGGACCTGGATCAGAGCATCAAGACCTCCTGCGCCGCGAAGGTCAAAAAGACCGGCTCCTGCACCATTCCCGCGCGCAAGCTCTACGACTACATCAAGCTGCTGCCGGACGGCGAGATCTCGGTAAAGCTGATGGACAACCACTGGGTGCAGATCCGCTGCGGCCGGTCGAACACCAAGATGGTGGGCATGGCCCGCGCTAACTTTCCGCAGGTGCCGGAGTTTCCTGAGTCCTCGACTGTGCGCATTCCGCTGGCGTCGCTCAAGGGCATGATCTCGAAGACCATCTTCGCCATCTCGAACGAGGAATCGCGCTACACCCTGAACGGCGCGCTGTTGATCCTCAAGCCCGAGTCGCTGGCCATGGTGGCGACCGATGGCCACCGCCTGGCGCACGTCGAGAAGACCGGCGAGACGCTGGGCGCCATCCCCGGCGGCGAGAAGAAGACCCTGATTCCCCGTAAGGCGCTGGCGGAGCTGCAGTCGCTGCTGTCGAACAGCGACGCCGAGTCTCTGGAATTCGCCGACGATGACAACCAGCTCTTCTTCCGCATCGGCCACCGCGTGCTCACGTCGCGCAAACTTACCGGCCAGTTCCCCAACTACGAGGCAGTGCTGCCGCGCGACAACAACAAGTTCATCATCGTGCGCTGCGAAGACCTGATGGGCTCCATCCAGCGCGTCGCGCAGTTTGCCGATGAGCGCTCCGGGGCGATCAAGGTGCGGCTGGAACAGAACGAGCTGCGCGTTTCGAGCTCATCGACCGAGAGCGGCGAGTCGGAAGACACCATCGAGTCGCCCTACACCTTCGATCCGCTGATGGTCGGCTTCAACTCGTCCTACATGATCGACTTCCTCAAAGCCATCGGCAACACCGGCGAGGTGCGCCTGGAGTTCAAAGACGCCCAGTCCGCCGGCCAGATGCGCCCCGAAGATCCCCAGGACGACTTCCGTTACCGCTACATCATCATGCCCATGCGCATCTGAGTGCTGACCGCACGGGCGGGCGCGAGGGACAACCTTGCCCAGGCGCGATTAAAGAGTCTCGGAGCCCACATGCTTGTGCTGAGTAAGGTAATGATTCAACGCGATCGTCGTCGCTACAGCCGGTGCGTAAAGGTAGGTTGTGAAGACCGAAAATGCAAGGTGTGTCACGTACAGGCGGTGAATCACGGGTACCACCTGAGCCAGTGCTAAATAGGCTTGGACAGCAACTACTGTGGTCAAGGCAGATCCTACGATTCCGACATTTAGCGCTACCATTCTCCGCCTACGCGGAATCAGTGGGAGCCACGCCAAAATGTGTATGAACGCGTAAGATGCGCCAACAGCCGCGCCAGATAGGGCCGTTGCCATGCCCCCGGCAGATTCGCCTCTCACTGATGCAAACGAAATCAGGCGAAACCCAAAGTAGAGAATGAAGCCGCACAGGAAACAGCAGAAAATATTGGCGGAAAACGTCACCACGAGGAGCATTGTGTCTCGATCTTTTCGAACACCAAAGGCATCGCCTGCACGAGCGTTCGTCAACCAGCCCCACGGCAAAATCAGCAATCCAAGAATCCAAGCACACGATAGGGCAAAGGTGTGTGCTGAGGGGCCTTTGTATGGCGTGGCCTGCAAGGTCCGGTAGAGGACCTGTAGGATAAATCCGCAGAAGAGAAGCACTAATATCGCAAGGGCCCATTTGCCAAGAGCTCGGCCCAGTGAATTCTTCGTTCCCGCTGCTATGCTCTGCAAATCGTCGCGCATGGGTTCGTTTCTACGCGTGCACCTATCGGAAAACAAGTTCATACTGGAACCGCTTGAGACGCTTCAGTACCGTGCTGAGGCAGTGTTCCGAGATTCAGGCCGACCCGCACCTTTAGTGGTATTCCCTGACGTTTTCGCCGGAGCTATGGTCTCTTACGGCAACACCAGCGTCGCTGAGGAGCAGTTCCCATGAGCAAACCGTCGGAGTTTCAGGCTGAGTATCTGGTCGTCAAACAAACAGCGTATGGACGCAAGGCAGGAGAGGCCGTGGGCTCCCTCGGGTACGGGCGGGTGGTGTGGCTCAATGGCGAACTGCAGCCTGACCGGCAACGCGAGCCGGTGGCGGCGTACGTGGAGCCCCACGGCCTTGTGTACATCGATCCGCAGTGCCTGACACCGTCGCGCGCAACCGTACGACACCTGTAAGAGAGCTTGTAGCGGGCAGGCCGGCTTACACCGGCCTGGGGCGCATGCGTGCCTAAGCAGCGGCTCTTTCCAGGCGCGCCTCGTCGCTGTCCCAGTCTGTCAGGCCCACCACACTGGCCTCCACCACGCTGTTCGCGCGAAAGATCTGGGCCGCGGGTGTCTGGTCGAACGCCAGTAATCTGGGCAGGATCAGTGAGGCCGACGCGAAGCCCGCGTCCATTCGGCCGTGCGTCTGGAAGCTGATCTGCGGCCAGACGCCGCCGGGATAATCCGTCACCATCGATTGCACCAGCACGAAGGCGCCTGTGCCCAGCGCCGCAACTGCCGCGCGCCGGTTCCTGCCCCAGAGCACCAGACCCGCAGTGAAGAAGAACGCCGCATGCGCATAATCGATGACACTGTGCGCGCCCGGGCTGATCACCTTCGGCAGCTTATTTTCCAATGCCGACAAGGTCGTATTTCTAGCCACGTTTCCCAGTAATCCCATCCAATCACCCCTTGCAGGCCGGCAGCGAAATCGCTCGGCCTCACCCCTTTGGATGCAAAGAACCTTCGGCGCTGCCCGTGATTTCGCCGCCGCCCGACTATCCGGCGACGGGTGCGACGTGTGAATGGGGCGCGTGGTTCTCCATCGAAAGAGGGACGCGCGCGTCCACTCCCGGTCTGAAGACAGCGGCGGTCCTGATCTGTACGTTTCATGCAACGCACCCACACCCGGCAGGACACTTGAGGTGGGGCGGAGATGTTTTCTTCCGGAGCGCCATGTATCTCCCTCATCCCCGCACCGCGACGCGCCTCGGCACAGCCACCCGTACACTCCTGGCCTTGGCCGGCATGACCATCGCTGCAGCGTCTGCCCAGGCTCAGGCCAACTATGCCACGCTCACCGGGTCGGTCACGGATGCGCAGCACCATGCCATTCCGGGCTCGCATGTGACCATCGACGCAACCGGAACGGGCGCCACCCGGCAGGTGGATACCGACGCAAGCGGCCTTTACCGGCTGGAGGCTGTGCAACCCGGGCCGTACCAGCTCGAAGTCAGCTCGGCCGGCTTCCAGACCAGCACGCGCGCCGTCACGCTGGAGCTTGGTACGACCAATCTCGATATAGCGCTCGCGATCGGATCGGCCGCGCAGACCATCGTCGTCCATGACACGCCGGACCTGCTCCAGACCACCGACGCCAGCGTGGGGGAGGTGGTCGATCAGCACTCGGTGTCGCAACTCCCGCTCAATGGCCGCATGCTCATCGACCTGGTGCTCACGGTGCCCGGCGCTCACCTGAGCCATGGCGCGCAGACCGGCGACATGAACCCGCTCTATTGGCGGCCAGGACAGGCATCCGCGGTCTCCATCGGCGGCAATCGTCCCAACGCCAACTACTTTTTGCTGGATGGCGCGACCAATACCGACCCCACCTTCAATACGCAGAACTTCAGCGCTTCGCCGGACGCCGTGCAGGAATTCCAGGTGGAAACCGGGAGCTATTCCGCGGAGATGGGCGGAGCCGGCGGCGGCCAGATCAATATCGTCACCCGCTCCGGCTCCAGCGAGTTTCACGGCACAGCCTATGAGTTTCTGCGCAATGGCGCGCTTGACGCGCACTCCTTCAACGACATGGGCGGCACCAAGCACCTGGTGCAGAATAACTTTGGCGGCTCCGTCGGCGGACCGCTCTACCGCAAGCACACCTTCTTCTTCACCAACTACGAAGGGCTGCGGCATGTGCAGGCCAACTCCATGACCATGACGGTGCCGACGGGAGATGAGGTCAACGGCGACTTCTCCATGAGCGGCGTCACCATCTACGACCCGTCAACCACGCGCAAGAATCCCGCATACAATCCGGCTCTCCCCGTCTCTCCCGCCAATCCGCAGATCTTGCGGGATCCCTTTCCCGGCAATGTGATTCCTGCAAAGCGCATCGATTCGGTCGCGGCCATCATGCTGGGCAAGTACACACCGCGGCCGAATGTGAGC
The DNA here is from genome assembly GCA_051001135.1 of Acidobacteriaceae bacterium. Lineage (GTDB taxonomy): Bacteria > Acidobacteriota > Terriglobia > Terriglobales > Acidobacteriaceae > CAWHMN01. The sequence goes on along the minus strand of JBPCNO010000186.1, from coordinate 3,246 downwards.
ATGGATGGCATGGGCGGCATGGCCGGCATGACCATGATGGGCGCTCCCACCGTCGTCGGCGCGGGGAACGATTCCAACAATTACCTGGATGTCCGCAACGAGATCCACTACACCGACCAGGGCACCGTCCGGCTGGATCACGACTTTGCGCGCGGAGATACCTCCTACTTCCGCTACTCCGCTGGCGGCGAACACGGCTTCATGCCGCAGAACGAGCCGGGCTTCGGCTACGTTCACGACAATCTTGCCCAGCAGGGCAGCCTCGGCTGGAACCACATCCTCACGCCCAACCTGCTCAACCTGGCCACGCTGGCCATCTCCCGCCTCAGCATGGATCACACCACCGAGAGCGCCAACCGGAACGACATTGTCTCGGAGTTGGGTATTGCCGGCGTCGGCTATGGCGGGCCGGCCGCATGGGGAGCGCCGTACTTCAACATCCAGGGCTACTCACCGCTCGGCGACAGCTACGCTGCAACACCCATGCATTCATGGGACACCGTCGTGGAGGGCCGCAACACCCTGAACTGGCAGCGCGGCCGGCACAGCATGAAGTTCGGGGCCGCCTATCAGCGCTTTATCTGGCCCATGTGGGGCTTCTTCCAGAACCGCGGCTACTATCAGTTCACCAACGGCTTCACTACCGGCACCGGCACCAACGATGGCACCGGCTCGGCGCTGGCCAGCTTCCTGCTCGGACTTCCGGCCGTACGCCAGCGCCAGGCCGGCATTCCGCAGATGAATCTGCGGCAGTGGTATGCCGACGGCTTTGTGCAGGACTCCTATCGCATTACCGCGCAGACGACCCTCGACTACGGACTGAGGTATGAGTACATGAGTCCGCTGTACGACACGCGCTACACCAACTCCAACCTCATCTTCAACGATGGTGTGCCCTCCATCTTTGTCGGCGGCCAGAACGGCCTGCCCAGGGGGCTGATGTATCCCAATTGGACGAACTTCGCGCCGCGGCTCGGCATCGCGCAGGGCGTTCCCGGCGTGGGCCTGGTGTTGCACGCGGCCTACGGTATGTTCTTTACGCCGGTGGACATGAATACCTGGTGCAATCAACGTCACAATGTCCCGTACGTATTTCCGGAGACCAACCAGAGCGATAACTTCCAGCCCAGCTTCAGCGGCTTCAACTTCGCTCCGTCGGTCCTGGGAAAGACGACAACCAGCTTCACCGGCATGGAGCTACACCCTTCGCCGCAGTACATTGAACAATGGTCGGCTTCAGTCGAGAAATCGCTGGGGCAACAGGCCACGCTCGAGATCGGCTATCTGGGCTCGGGCGGCTTCCACCTGCAGCGCGCGCACCTGATCAACAATGCCCAGCCCGGCCCCGGCGCCATACAGCCGCGCCGCCCGCTGACCAAGATCAGCTTTGTGCCCAACACCACATTGCCGCCGGACGTCACCGCCGTTTCTATGACCTTCCCCGTCTCTACCATCAACCTGCTGGAGAACTCTGCCCAAAGCTGGTACGACGCCGGGTATGTGAACGTTCGCCGCCGCTTCGAGCACGGCCTCAGCTTTCTCGCGAACTATACCTATGCGAAGAGCCTTTCGAACGCACCCGACTTTCGCTCGCCTATGTTCGAGGCCGCCATCCCGCAGAATAATTCCCGGCTGGACCTGGAGAAGGGGCTGGCCTGCGACATCCGCCATCGCTTCGCGCTCTCAGCCGTGATCGACGCGCCAAGCTGGAGCCGCTCGCGTCTGACCACTGCGGTGACGCGGAACTGGCGCCTCACCAGCATCTTTCAGGTGCAGAGCGGCTTTCCGCTGACTATCTCGGTCTTCGGCGATACGGCGAACGCCGGGACCGCCCTGGGCGAGAATCCCATTCGCGCGAACCTTACCGGCAAACCGGTATTCGGCCGGGAAACGGGCGCCGCCACGCATACACCTGTGTCGTGGTTCAATCCCGCAGCCTTCGCCACGCCCGCTGCGTACACGTTTGGAGACGTGGGGCGGAATACCGTTTATGGACCGGGCATGCAGACCATGGACCTGGCGGTGGTACGCGGCTTCGCCGTGACAGAACGGTGGCGGCTGGAGACGCGCGGGGAGTTCTTCAACACCTTCAACCACACCAACTACGGAACGCCCAACCGCTTTGTGAACACAGCCGGCTTCGGGTCCATCACCGAGGTCACGACGCCCGGCCGGGAAGTGCAACTCTCCGCACGCATTTCCTTTTAGGGGCGGAATCCGGGTGCACCATTCTTTGCGCATCGCCACAGAAGCCAGTCATAAGCCTTCTGGAAAGAGGAATTTAGCGGATTCATACCGGGGGAATGGGGTACGGCCCCGACGGGGAGTGAACCTAAGCCCGGTGGTGAACCGAGGCAGACAGCCCCGTCGCTTCCAGCGCGGCGGCGACCATGGCGCGGAAGCCCATGCAGGAGTTGAGCATAAGCTGGTAGAGTCGGCGATCGGCCCAGTCCTGGTCATAGAAATTGCGGATGTAAGCGGCGCGGCGGTGATCGGTCGCGAGCAGTTCTTCCTCCGCCTGCTCAGCTCGATCGGGGAACTCGCGCCGGAACCATTCGATCTTCCGCCGCATGGATGCATAGACGAAGATATGGAAGGCTCCGGGCAGGCCGGAAAGCGCAGATGCGGCGCCACGGCCAACCACCACACAATTGCCTTCGGCGACGCGGTCCTTCAGGTATTCGCGGACCAGCGTAACCATGCGCTCGCTGTCGAAGACCTCGCTCTCCGCCATGATGGCCGGAAGCCGCTCTACACTGCCGTGCCAGAAGGACTTGCCAATGCGGTAGTACCAGGGGTCGAGCCGCTCATCGCAGTTCTTCACCATCGCGGCGGTGACGTGGGCCTTGCGGGCGATCTCTTCCACCAGGCACTGATCCACCAGCCGCCAGCCAAGCTGCTCCGCCAGGCGATGGGCGAATTCAGCGCCCTGGCTGCCGTACTCGCGCTCGATCGTAATAATGCGCACCATGGCGTTTCTCCGGACGTTTTCTCTCTGGGAGCACGATGCTAGCACCGTGATGATGACGCGCACCAGTGCTACTGGCGGAGCTCGATCACCGTCGCGCCGCCGCCGCCCTCTGACTGCGGGGCCTCGCTGACCAGCGCGACGTGGGGATGCTTGCCCAGCATCTCCCGCAGCGCGCGGCGCAGGATGCCCATGCCGCTGCCATGCACCACCCGCACCCGCGGAAGCCCGGCGAGGAAGGTGCGATCGATGAAGCTCTCGACCTCGCCCGAAGCCTC
>JBPCNO010000185.1:0-37017 GCA_051001135.1 Acidobacteriaceae bacterium | reverse complement strand
AGAGCCTGGGAAGCTCCTCCCACTGGATACTGAACTTCGCTATCTCGCTCGCCTTTCCCATCATCGCGGCCAAGTCCGGCGCATATCCCTTCATGTTCTTCGGCGCCATGATGGCGTTGCAGTTCTTCCTGGTGCTATTCCTGTACCCGGAGACCAAGGGCATCAGCCTGGAGGCGATGGAGCAGCGCCTGCACATCGAGTGAGCCGGCCTCCCGGTCGTATTTTTCCGATCCGGCGGCTTGATACCACGAACGGTGTATGGCACAAGTTCTTGCCGTGTTCTAATAGATTGAATTGCGTTGTGAAAAACTGCACTGTAACCTAGGCAACTCTGTTCGACAGTTCTTCATCTACCCCCAATGAGGCGCGTCCGAGCTAAATGACCCTTGGAATTCTGTTAGTTGACGACAATCCCATCCAGGCCGCGACACGCCGGATTATTTTGGAGAAGGCAGGGTTCCAGGTCACCGTGGCCGGCAACGGCCGGACGGCACTGGAGCTGTTTGCGTCTCCCGCATGCTTCGCCATGGTCATCACCGATCACCTGATGCCGGAGATGAATGGCCCGGAGTTGGTAAAGGAGCTGAGGGACCAGAAGTTCGGTCTCACCAATCCAGTTCTGCCCATCCTGGTCTTGAGCGGTCTTCCGGATGCAGAAGAGGCGTATGCAGGTATGGACGTGATCTTCAGGCTGAAGCCTTTGCCCCCGGAAGAGCTGATTTCTCTGGTGCGGGACACGATCTGCCCTCCCATGAGCCGTACGGCCTAGACGACGAGCCCGCACTCAGTCAGCACTGCCTGAGCCCGCACTCTGCCCGAGTCCGCTCCCTGACTGACCCCGCACTCTGCCCGAGCCCGCTCCGACCTACCGCTTCCCCCAGGCGCAGTGCTCTGCCTGTTCCGGGCTGCCTGTTCCGGGCTGCCTGTTCCGGGCAGACTTCACCTTCGGGCAGATTCCACCCTCCGATTGATTGGCGCTATGTCTCTGCGTTTGCGACAATCACTCTAGCCTTATGCCGGAATTTGGAAGTTTTGCCCTGTTGCTCGCGCTCGCCCTGAGCGGCTATTGCCTGCTGGCCGGCGGCATCGCCCTGCGGCAGCTCGCTACCGGCGCCCGGACGCGCGTCTCACCCGAGCGACTGGCTGAGACGGCCCGCCGGGCCGGCATCGGCAGCTTCATCGCCGTCACCGGCGCCGCGGCCGCGCTTCTCTACGCCGTCTTCACCAACGACTTCTCTGTTTCTTACATCCTGCACCACTCCAATCGCGCGCTGCCCGGTCCCTACAAGTTCGCCGCCCTGTGGTCCGGCCAGGAGGGCTCCCTGCTGCTGTGGGCCTGGCTGCTTGCCGCCTATGGCTTCGTGCTGCGTGTGCGCCACAAGGTCGATGTCCGGCTGACTGCGTACGCCTCCACCATTCTGGCGGGCGTGCAGATCTTCTTCCTGCTGCTGTTGAACTTTGCCGCGCCCCCCTTCGCGCTGGTGCAGGGAGCGAAGCCGGCGGACGGATTCGGGCTCAATCCTCTGCTTCAATATCCGGAGATGGTCATTCATCCGCCGATGCTCTACCTCGGCTATGTCGGCTTCACCGTGCCTTTTGCCTTCGCGCTCGGCGCGCTGATGATGCGCTATCCCGGCGAGAAGTGGATCCACATCACCCGCCGCTGGACCATGGTGACGTGGCTCTTCCTCACCTGCGGCATCTTCCTGGGCGCGCACTGGGCCTACTCGGTGCTGGGTTGGGGCGGCTACTGGGGCTGGGATCCAGTTGAGAACGCATCGCTGATGCCCTGGCTCACCGGCACTGCGTTCCTGCACTCGGTGATGATGCAGGAGAAGCGCGGCATGATGAAGCGGTGGAACGTCTGGCTGATCTTCTCCACCTTCATGCTTTCAATTCTCGGTACGCTGCTCACCCGCTCCGGCCTGGTCAGCTCGGTGCACGCCTTCGCGCAATCGTCGATCGGGAGCTGGTTCTATGGATTCCTGATTATCACGCTGGGCGTGTGCCTCTTTACCTTCATCCTGCAGCGCGATCATCTGCATAGCGAGCACAAGCTGGAGTCGCTGGTCTCGCGCGAGTCGAGCTTTCTGTTCAACAATCTGGTGCTGCTGGCCGCCTGTTTCACCATCCTGTGGGGCACGCTTTTCCCCATCATCTCCGAGTACGTGCAGGGCAACAAGGTGACCGTCGGCGCGCCCTGGTACAACCGCATTGCGCTGCCCATCGGCCTGTTCCTGCTGCTGCTCACGGGCATCGGACCGCTGCTCGCCTGGCGCTCTGCTTCGCTCAAAAGCATCCGCCGCAATTTCATCCTGCCCACTGTCGCGACGGTCGGCACGGCTATCGTGCTCATGGCTATCGGAATGCGGCCATGGCACGATCAGGCGCTGCTCTACTCGCTGGTCGCCTTCTCGCTCGGCGCGGGAGTCATTACTGCCATCAGCTCGGAGTTCCTGCGCGGCGCGCACGTGCTCAAGACGCAGACCGGCCGCAACCTCTACTCCGCCACGCTGCTGCTGGTGCAGCGCAACACCCGCCGCTACGGTGGCTACATCGTTCATCTCGGCGTGGTCATCATCTTCATCGGCATCGCCGGCCAGGCCTTCAACCGCTCCATCGAGCAGGAGATGAACTTCCAGCAATCCATGCAGATCGGCCCCTACAAGCTGGTCTGTCAGGACTTCACCCAGGAATCGAACGCCAACTACGACACCGAGTACGCGCTGCTGGACGTGTATCGCGGAGGCAAGAAGATCACCCAGCTCGCGCCGGAGAAGCGCTTCTACGTGGCCTCACAGCAGACCTCGACCATGGTGGCGAACCACTCAACGCTGGCCTGGGATCTCTATGTCGTGTATGCAGGGCAGAATCCCGACACCGGCCGTCCCATCATCAAGGTCTTTCTCAATCCGCTGGTCGCCTGGATCTGGATCGGCGTGGTGGTGGTCGTCTTCGGTACCCTGACCGCGCTGGTGCCGAACCTGAGCACCGCCTGGGCCCCCAGCCGCGAGCGTCCGGCTGCGGCTGGCCGCTCGCTCGCTGAAGAAGGCGTGCATGCGGGAGTCGGCGACTGATGTCCTTCCAGACCTGCAGCCGCTCGCTTCTCCGTATCACGCAGCTTCTGCTCCTGGTGATGCTCGTCATTGCCGCGTATGGAGGAGCAGCCGGCGCAGGCGACACCGACAGCGGCAGCCGCTTCGACAAGCTGGGCCATCGCATTATGTGTCCCTGCGGTTGCAACGAGCTGCTGGCGGAGTGCAATCACGTCGGCTGCCCGGATTCCGACAGCATGCGCAACCAGCTCATGGCCTCCATCCAGCGCGGAGACGACGACAACACCATCTTTCATGCATTCGAGGCGCAGTACGGTCCGCCGGTACTGGCCGCACCCATGTTCACCCGCTTCAATCACCTGGCATGGATCATGCCGCCGCTGGTCCTGCTGCTAGGCTTCGGTGCGGTCTTGCTGGTGGTGCGCAAATGGAGGCTGCGGACGGTGGCGATGCCCGCCACGCCGCAGACACCCGCCTACGTCGCCATGCGCGATCGTATCCGCAAGGAGACGGAACTGTGAAGGAGACGGACCTGTGATCGTTACCGCCTGCGCCCTTCTCACCCTCGCGCTCTTTGCCTATGTCTTCTATCCGGAGCGCAATGTGCAGTCACAGCGGGTAAAGACCCGTCTCGACTTTCTCGAAGAACAGAAGGTCGTGCTCTACGACAATCTGCGCGATCTCAACTTCGAATACCGCGCGGGCAAGTACCCGGAGGAAGACTACAACGCGCAGCGCGCACAGCTTGAAAACGAAGCCGCCACGGTCGTGGCTGAGATCGACCACCTGCAAGCAGTCGCGATGCGCGCGACCCCACGTTCCTAGGAAGCGCCGGGTGCCTCATCCTGAGCGCAGCGCAGGGTGGGTCCTTTTCTCCAAAATTCGAAATACGGAACGCCACCAGCAACCATGACTTATCCCAGCCTGAAGCAATGCCGCCTCCCCCTCGCCACCGCGCTTCTCGCGCTCGCGCCCGCCGCGCTCGCCGCCACCATCTCCGGAACTGTCACCAACGGCACTCTCAACAAACCCTCTGCCGGCGACGACGTCATCCTCATCTCGCTCGAGCAGCGCATGCAGGAGGCGGCCCGCACCAAGACGGACGCGCGCGGACACTACTCGCTCGATCTGCCCAGTTCCGAGGGTCCGGGGGGGATGCACCTCATCCGGGTCGATCATCAGAAGGCGGCCTACTTCCAGCCCGCTCCGCCCAACACCAGCCACGTCGATATCAAGGTCTACGATGTGGCCGCCACGGTTCCCGGCATTACCACCGAGGCGGACGTGATGCGCATCGAAACCGATCCGCAGGGACTCAAGGTCACGCAGAGCTACTTCATCAAGAACGACTCGCATCCGCCGAAGACCCAGTTCTCCGCGCACTCCTACGACATCTATCTGCCGCCGGACGCGAAGATTGAAGGCGCGGCGGCCATGGGGCCGGGCGGCATGCCTGTCGCCTCCTCACCAGCGCCCGCGGGTGAGAAGGGCCACTATGCCTATCTGTTTCCGCTGCGGCCCGGCGAGACGCAGTTCCAGGTCTCGTATCGCCTGCCCTACTCCGGCAGCATGAGCTTTGCGCCCCGTACCGCCAACGGCGCTGACAACGTGGTCGTGATGCTGCCCAAGAGCATGACCTTCAAAGCCGCCGCCGGTACCCCCTATCAGCCCATCAACGATGACCTGAACGCGCAGACCTTTGTCGCTAAAAACGTGCGCGCCAGCGAACCATTGAGCTTTGCCATCAGCGGCACCGGGGCTTTGCCACGGGATGTGCAGGCACAGGGATCATCGGCCAATCAGCCCGGCGCGCAGGCCGGCAATCCTCAGGCGAACAGCGCCGCGGACACCCGCCCGGGCGGCGGCCTGGGTGTGCCAATCGACACGCCCGATCCGCTGAATAAATACAAGTGGTGGATCCTGAGCGGCATCGGCCTGCTGCTCGCGATCGGCGCGGCGTTCTTTCTGCGCAAACCGATCGCTGCGGCCGGGACTACAGCCGGAACTGCCGTCGCCCCGACATTGGGCCAGGGTGTCCCTCCGGGCTCTGCTTTGGGCGCCGCGCCAGCGGCCTTCCCGGCTCATGGCGCAGCGCCCGCCGGCAATGCCTCCGTGCTCACCGCCCTCAAAGACGAGCTGTTCACGCTCGAGACCGAGCGCATGGAAGGCAAGCTGACCGAAGCCGAATACACCGCTCACAAGCAGGCTCTTGAAGTGGTGCTGCGCCGCGCCTTGACCCGCTGAACCGCCGCACTGGAAGCGTCGGACCACTCATGCTTCCTTTTGCGAAACTGTTCTTCTTAAGATCGGTGAAATTCCGATCGGTGAAAACGGGCGACTTCTCCCCCAGTCCATGGGTCGTACGGCGCTTCCGGGGAACGATCTCCGTGCGCCCAGCGTATCGCCTTCCATCCTCTGGCATGGAGAAGACGATGCTTCGATTTGCTTTGCCCCTGTTGCTGGCGATGATGTGCGGTAACCTCTTCGGACAAGATCCTATTCGGGTGAATGTGAATCTGGTAAATGTCGCCTTCACGGCGCGGGACGCACGGGGTGCTCTGGTCAGCGGGCTTACGCAGAGCGATGTGCAGGTGTTTGAAGATGGGGCGCCGCAGAGAATCGCTTTTTTTTCGCAGGCGCTGGATGTGCCGCTGACGCTGGGTCTGGTGGTGGATGTAAGCGGAAGTCAGGACCACTTCACGAAGCAGCATCAGCACGATCTGGAAGTCTTTCTGAAGAGTGTTCTACGGCCTGAAGACAGAGTGTTTCTCGTGTGCTTCGGCAATCACCTCCGACTGGTGAGCGATGACTCGAACTCTGCCAACGAAGTGTTGGAGCGCCTGAAAGAGTTTCAACATCATGGTGGGGATCGCTTCTCCGAACTGGGGCCGAAGGAGGAGCGCGATCTGGGGACGGCGTTTTATGACTCAATCTACTATCCGGTGACCGAGAAGCTGGCCGGGGCCACAGGCAGGCGAGCGCTGCTGGTATTCAGCGACGGCGAGGACAATTCCAGCTCGCACAACATGATGGATACCATTGAGGCGGCTCAGCGGGCGAACGTGCAGGTGTACACCATCCGTTATACGGAGAAGGAGCATGGACGCCTGACCGCACGGAATAAATATGGAATCAGCGTAATGGACCGGATCGCGGCGGAGACGGGCAGCATGCATATCGACGCGAGCACGACCGATCCTCATAACTACTTTCAGCAGATCGGGGATGAACTGCGGTCTTCCTACGAGCTGGCTTACTATCCGGCGAACCCGCTGAAAGACAATACATTTCGCAAGATCACCATCAAGGCGAAACAACCCGGACTCACCATTCGCGCGCGGACCGGGTATTTTTCGCGATAGATCACTTGCCGTTCCTCGCGGGTGAACTTGAAGGTCTCCAAGCGGATGTGGAGCGGGCGAAAATCGTGGCAGGGTAAGGGCTGCCACCTGAACGCAGTCGATGCTGAATTTCTCCTGTCCGGAGTGATGCGTTCAAGTGATGCAGTCGAAGGATCTGCTTCTGCATTTCGCTTGCGGCAATCTTGAAGCGAACCCAAACAAAAACGAGCCCCATCATGGTGATGATGGGGCTCGAGAATTCTCGACTAAGTAGTCGAGAAAGCTAGAACACGAACTTCAACTGGTACTCGATAGAGCGCGGAGTACCGGCAGAGTACGTGCCGGCAAGACGCGTCTGACGGTTAGAGTTTTTGACATCGAAGCTGTTCATGCCATTGACAAAGTTGCGATCCTCGCCCTGGGCATAGTTGGTGGTATTGATGAGGTTGCCGAAACCACTCGGGATGGTGTAGTTGCCGAAGTTGGCGACATTGTAGACCGCGACTCCGGGCTCGAGCCGTGTGGCCTCACCCAGGAACGGAAGCTTGATGGGATAGAGGACACTAGCGTCCACCTGCCGGAACATCGGGTTCTGGTAGGCGGTCGACGGTGCCTGCTGGATTGGTTGTTGGACTCCCTGGAGCGCCTGAAGCTGGGCCTGGGTGAAGATGCCATTACTGATGAGTTGCTGTCCCGCAGGTGTCGGGGTGTTGGCGTAACGAGCGTTGTAGTTGTTGATCAGCTTGTTCAGGTTGTTGCCCTTAACACCACGCATATAGGCGCCGGGGTTTGTTCCCTGAACCAGGTTGTTAGCCACCGTACCGTCGCCCATCCAGTCGGTCTGGTAGATCAGACCGGGAGCCCCACTGGTGGTATCCAGAGTCAGGTCGGTTGGAGCGGCCGAGGTCAAGTGTCCAATGAGCGCGACCTGCGGGCCATGCACGATGGTCGCGGAACCGCCGAACGAGAAGTTATGCCGGTGATCCAACCCTCCAAATCCCGAGAAGCGGGTCGGATTGTTGTAATCATAGGATTGCGAATTGAAGAAGACGTCGGAGTTATTACCGGTTGAGTTGGGACCGCCGGTGGTCACGAACTTCGAGTACGCGTAGGAGATCTCCAGGTTAGAGGAGACAATGCCTCGTACCGGGTGGGCCACCTGCTGACGGAAGTTCGCCTGCAGGGCGTCATACCCAGCGCGGCCTGCGGGAAACTGGAAGAGCCCTTGGCCCATCGCGGGATTCTGACCAGGAAACGCCGCCGTGTTGGGCGAGCCCGGTCCGAAGGCAAACTGCGGAGAGTAACCGCCGTTCACGTTATTGCCAGAGTCGAGACCGTTGCCGGCAAAGTCGGCGATCGTAAGTCCGGCGGCGATGGCAGCGTCCACGTTGGCATAGCCAGCCGGGTTAGCTTTGGTCGGAGCCAATGTAGCCGCCACCGCGGCCTGCGCCGCAGCAGGGTCGAAGAAGCGAGCATCGCCCACATGGTTGGCATCCAGCACCTGGCCAATGTGGATGGTGGCGGAGTGTACGTAGTCCACGCTCAGGACACTCCCCTTGAACAACTCCTGCTGCACGCCGAAGTTGATCTGGGTCGAGGTGGGTGTTTTGTAATTGGGAGAGAACGCGGTGAATCCACCGGGGCCGACAGAGAGAGTATTGCCCACATAGCTGGCGTTCGCGGCCGCGCCCGCGGCCTTGCTGGCTGATGCGAATTGCGATTCGAGGGCGAGGAAGGATTTATAGGAGGTACCGATCGGTTGGGCACAGAGCGTAGAGATGGGGACGCCGTTGATACTGTTAACGGAGCCCTGGCCCGGGATATTGAAGGTGTTTACGCCGCCGCATATTGGGTTGTAGTTGTTAAACAGGCCGCTCGCCAGCTTGGCGGGCCGATCGAACAACACGTTATTGAAGACAGAGTTCTCGAAGAACCGCCCGATGGAGGCGCGGATCACAGTCTTGCCGTTCGAACCGGGGCTATAGGCGAAGCCAAGCTGCGGTCCGAAGCTGAAGTTGGGCTGGACAACGCGATTACCCAGGCCGGCGCCAAACTGGTCGAGAATGGAAGAATTGCCGGTGCACGGCGCGGTGAAGGTGGGATCGATCTGCGAGCAGGGAATCGGAGCAAGATCGGCGTCGCTCCGGCCAGTATCGCGCTGGTAGCGCACTCCGTAATTCAGCGTGAAGTTGGGCCGGACCTTCCACGAGTCCGCGATGTATGCGCCCGACCGCCAGTCGCCCTGGCCTCCCGCCGGCGCACCGAACTCAGCCTGATTCGTAAAGTAGCCAAGACCGTTGCCGAGGATAATGGTGGTCGGATGATAGTTGAGCGGATTGGAGGGATCGAGACCCGCGACCAGCGAGGTGGAGGAGAGTCGGGCGCGCGGTCCAGCCCCGAAGAAGGAGGCAAAGCCGCCGCCCAGGATGCGGTTCACGCTGCCGCCGAAGCGGATGTTGTGAGCTCCCTTGGTCCAGCTTCCGTCGTAGCGGAACTGCTTGTCGGATTGATAGGTCTGCTGCGGCGCATTGGCATTCGGCCCGCTATAGAGGTTGGCCGCTGCGAGATAAAAGGAGAAACTGCCGAGAGGATCGTAACCGGAGCTTCCACTGCTGTCCACGATCAGATTGTGGAACTTTTCATAGCTGCCGCGGAAGCTGTGGGTGAACTTGCCGGTGACGAAATCCGCCCCGCCCGCGATACCGGGTGTGTTGTCCCGGTTGGCGTAGTTCCAATAGCCGTTACCGCCATTGGTGACGGCCGCGTTGGCTTCATAGTTGATGCGAGCAAAGTAGTGGACGTTCCACGGTCCGCTATAGTCCAGGCGGGCGGTGGAGTAGGTGTCGCGGAAGGGCGACGGGATCTGTGGAGCGGCGGCGAGAACGCTCGGGAAGAGCGATGTCACCAGCGAGGCGGTTGAGGCGTCCTGCTTGATGCGCTCGGAGTTGGCGAAGAAGAACAGTTTGTCCTTGATGACGGGGCCGCCCACCGAGCCACCGAACTGGTTACGCTGGAAGGGCGAGACGCTGCCATTGGCGGAAGCGAAGCCGGCGCGGTAGTCCTGGAAGTTGTAGAAGAGATTTCCGTGGAAGCTGTTGGTGCCGGAGCCGGAGCTGACGATGACCTGACCGGTGCTCCCCAGATCGTTGCCTACATCGGCGGTGGAGCGCACGATCTGGAACTGGCCGATAGCCCCCTCGGCCACGTTGAAGATGGTGGTGCCGACGGTTTCATCCGTGATGTCCTGGCCATCCAGCAGAATGCGGGTGGTGCGGCCGGAGGTGCCGCTGAACGACAGGCCGGAGTAGCCGGCCTTGGTGGGATCGAAGTCGCCGCCGCTCTGGAGCTGCACGCCCGGCTCAAGCTGGGCCAGATCGAGGAAGTTGCGGCCGTTGATGGGCAGCGTCTGAATCTGCTGCTGGGTGATGACGTTCTGCACGTTCGATTGCTCGGTCGCGACCTGGACCTCTCCGGAGTTCACTTCGACCGTCTGCGTCGCCTCGCCGAGAGCCAGCTTGTAGTTGCCGCTGGTGGTGGTGCCAATCTGCACAATGGTGGTCGCGCTTACGTCCCTGAAACCGGGAGCGGTGACCCTGACCATGTAATCGCCGGGGATGAGCGGGCCGGAGGTATAAAAGCCGGCGTTGTCGGTCTTGAAGATGCGGGAGGCCTTGGTGCCGGTGTTCGTGATGGTGATGGTTGCACCGGGAACGACCGCACCGCCCGGATCGGTAATCGAGCCCTGGATCGCTCCGCTGAGCGAGGTGGTCTGCCCCATGGCCGGCACAAGGCTGATCACGCCTGCGACCGGGAGGATGGACAACGCCACCATGAGCGGACTTCCGAGGCTCTGATGGAGAAACTTGAACGGTTTGCGCGTCTTCATGGCTAAGCTGGATGCAATCGGGGTTCCATACCACTTTTGTTGCATTTAAGGACGATCCGCAATAACACCGATCCGCCGGCCTTCAAGAGGCAATAGATTTTCTATGGAAAGCTGTAGTGGGCCCCAAAGATGTTCGTACTCACAGGTAATTTAAGTTGATATCAAATGAGTTACTTGCCATCGAGTTGCAGTCACGGCACGCCGAAACGCTTTGGCCCCACACGTGCAGTCACGCATGCCACTATGAGTACCAACCTGCTTCGCCAGACAACATTCGCGCTCGCGCTAGCACTCCCGGTCGCGGCGCCACTCGCATTCCTCGAACTCCCGCTCGCTGCGCAAACCGTGATCTCCGGCGACATCGTCGGGACCGTCACCGATCCGACCGGCGCCGCCATTCCCGGCGCGCAGATCACCTCGAAGGCCGCATCCACCGGAGACACCAAGAACGTCACTGCGGACCAATCCGGAAATTTCCGCATCTCCCTGCTCAAACCGGACACCTACAACCTGACCGTCAAGGCGCCAGGCTTTGGAACCGCCAGCACGAACATTCCCGTTTCCGCCGGCCAGGTCGCCTCCGCCAGCATGAAGCTCACGGTGGGATCGAACACCCAGGAGGTGATCGTCACCGAGAGCTCACCGCTGCTGCACACCGAGGATGCATCGATCAGCACCACGTTCGATCTGCAGCAGGTGCAGAGTCTGCCCAATCCGGGCAACGATCTGACCTTCATCGCGCAGACCGCGCCCGGCTCCATCATGAACACCCAGGGCGGCTACGGTAACTTCTCTTCCTTCGGCCTGCCCGCTACGTCGAACACCTTCACCCTGAATGGTTCCTATGAGAACGATCCGTATCTGAATCTGAACAACTCGGGCGCGACCAATCTGCTGCTGGGCAACAACGACATCAGCAGCGTCACGGTGCTGAGCCCGGCGTATGACTCCTCCTATGGCGGCTTGGGCGGCGCGCAGACCAACGAGATCAGCCGGGCCGGCGGCAACCAGTTCCACGGCAACGCCACCTACTGGTGGAACGGCCGCCTCATGAACGCCAACGACTGGTTTAACAAGCACTCCATCCCCAAGACTCCGCGCGCCTTCGATAACGCCAACCAGTGGGCGGCAGCGATCGGCGGACCGATCAAGAGGGACAAGACCTTCTTCTTCGTCAACACCGAAGGCCTGCGCGTCATCATCCCTGTCCGCGCCACGGTCTACGCGCCCAGCCCCGCCTATCAGGCATCGACGCTGGCCGCAGTCAGCGCGAACTTTCCCAGTGAGGTGCCGCTCTATCAGCGGATCTTCAACCTCTACAACACCGCACCAGGCGCAAGCGGCGCGATACCGGATGTAGGCGGCGATCCAAACGTCGTGAACTACAACGGCAGTTCGAGCAACTTCGCGCACGAATGGCTGCTCACCGGCCGCATCGATCAGGTGTTGAGTGACAAGGACCGGCTCTTCGGTCACTTCAATATGGATAAGGGCGTCCAACCGACCTTTACCAGCTTCCTCAGCCCGCTGTTCAACGTCGCCAGCCCGCAGCCTGCTTATTCGGGTCAGCTCAATGAAACGCACAGCTTCTCGCCTAATCTGACCAACCAGTTCATTTTCGCCGCGGCATACTATCGCGCTATCTTCTCCAATCCCAATCAGGCTGCGGCCAACGCCCTGGTTCCGTACACTTTCTCCTTCCTGGATGGATCGCTCGCCAACAATACGAACGTCAATTCATTCAGTACCTCGCCCGGTGGTTTGGGATATGCCTTCCCTCAGGGCCGCAACGTCACTGGCTATCAGTTCATCGACGACCTGGACTGGACCCGCGGCAATCACACCATCAAAGTCGGGTTCGCCATGCGCCGCGATGACATCACCGACTACGGTCCATCCGTGCGCGCCTTGACCCCGGAGGTCTACACCACGGCGGCCAACTTCGGCACGGGCTACCTGAGCCGCTTCCGGCAGTCTTTCCCCAGCAGCAACACCCAGCCGGTCGCCGTATATGGTCAGGGCTACTACATCGAAGACCAGTGGAAGATGCGTCCCAATCTCACCGTCACCTACGGCATGCGCTTCGAGCACAACTCGAACCCGGTCTGCCAGAGGAACTGCTTTGCCAACCTGAGCGACAACTTCCTGACGCTGGCGGCCGCCACCACCACGGCGACGCCGTATAACCAGCTCATCTCCTCCGGCCGGCACCAGGCCTTCCCCTCCTTCCAGACCCTGGCCTACGAGCCGCGCATCGGGATCGCGTATCTGCCCTTCGGCCCCGGTTCGAAGACCACCGTTCGGGCCGGCTTTGGCATGTTTGCCGATACCTTCCCCGGACAGATCGCCGGCAGTCTCTTGACCAACGCTCCTTCGGACGTCCAGTTCTATCTCCGCGGGAAGTTCGCCATCGATCCGACGCTTCCCAACAGTGGTGCGGCGGCGGCGGCGCGATCGAACGCTGCTTTCGTAGCCAGCTATAACTCCGGAGCCAGCTTCGACACCCTGCACGCAGCAGGCATTGGGTTCAATGCCCCGGCGTTTACCTCTACCGCCCACCACATCAGCTATCCCATGTACGAGAGCTATAACCTGGCGGTCGAACAGCAGCTTGATCGCAGGACGGTGGTCGCCGTCTCCTACGTCGGCAATCACGGCTACCACGAACCAGTGATCAACGACGGCATCAACGCCAACGCCTATTCTTCCGGCAGCGTCTGCTGCGCGAGTCTGCCGGCCGCGGTGCCCCAGCCATCCTTCGCGGCGGTCTCCGACGTGAACAACTCGGCCGGATCCAACTACAACGGCGGCATCGTCACCGTCACCCGGCGGGAAAAGATCGTTAACCTGCAGTTCAACTACCTCTATAGCCACGCGTTCGATGAGATCTCGAACGGCGGCTTCAATGCCTTCAGCGGCAATCCGACCAACCCGGAAAATCCCTACAACCTTTCGCAGAACTACGGCCCTGCGGATTACGACGTCCGCCACTACATCAGCGCCAACTATGTGATCAGCGTTCCGCAGATCGGCAGATTCGGTGCGCTCACAGGCAACTGGACGGTCGGCGGTACGGTCTTCCACAGCACCGGCCTGCCCTTCACCGTCACTGACTCGGGAACTCCGTCGAACTACAACGGGTCACTCTATGCGCAACAACTGGACAACAACTTCAGCCACAACTGCCAGGGCGCTTCTGCCGTCGACAATCCTTGCCCGCTGGGCGCGCCGGGTGGGTCGTCGTTGGGATTGGCTCACCTCGATGCTGCCACCGATTTCGGCCAGCAGCGTCGCAACCAGTTCCGCGGCTCCGGCTACACCGACACGGATCTCGATCTCACCAAGGGCATCAAGATCCCGCACTGGGAGGCGGCGAACCTGAAGCTCGGCGCGCAGTTCTTCAACCTCTTCAATCACCCCAACTTCGCGCAGCCTTCCAACGATGTGGAGGGAGCTCCGGGCTTCATCAGCAGTACAGTGAGCACGCCGACCTCGATCCTCGGATCGTTCTTGGGCGGCGACGCTTCACCTCGCCTGATTCAGCTCAAGGCCGACTTCACCTTCTAACCCCTGCTTTTTTCAGCCCAAGGGCGGACCTCACGGGTCCGCCCTTTGCTTTGCGCATCGAACCTTCCGCCGGTACGTCTAACATAGTGACGGACAGGATGGGACAGGCACGACCCTATGAATACCTTCAAGACCACGCTACTTCTCACCGCTCTGACGCTCTTCCTCGTCTTCATCGGCGCGCACTTCGGCGGACGCAACGGCATGATCCTCGCCTTTGTGATCGCCGCAGGCATGAACTTCTTCAGCTACTTCTACTCCGACAAGCTGGCGCTCTCCATGTATCACGCGCAGCCGGTCACTCGCGAGCAGCTCCCGCGCGCCTATAGCGTGGTCGAGCGCCTGACCCAGCGCATCGGGCTGCCCATGCCCAAGATCTACGTCATTCCGACCGATTCCCCCAACGCCTTTGCCACCGGCCGCAATCCGCAACACGCCTCCGTTGCCGTGACTGAAGGCATCCTCCGGCTGCTGACCGATGAGGAGCTGGAGGGAGTGCTGGCGCACGAACTGGGCCATGTCCGCAACCGCGACATCCTCACCAGTTCCATCGCCGCTACCCTCGCCGGCGCCATCACCATCCTCGCGTCGATGGGCCGCTGGGCCATGATCTTCGGCGGATACGGCGGCGGCAGCGATAGCCGCGACCGCGAGGGCGGCGGCATCGGTGCGCTCTTCATGCTGATCCTGGCGCCGATCGCCGCTACGCTCATCCAGCTCGCCGTCTCGCGCTCCCGCGAGTATGAGGCGGACGCCACCGGCGCGCACATGACCGGCAATCCCTACGCCCTGGCCAGCGCGCTCGAAAAGCTCGATGCCTACTCCAAGCGCCTGCCGCTGCAGGCCACCGCTTCCACCGCGCATCTGTTCATCGTCGCGCCCATGATCAGCCGCGCCAGCTTCGCCAACCTCTTCTCCACCCATCCGCCCATCGCCAAGCGCATCGAGCGGCTCACCGGCCGGCCGCCGATGTCCCAGCAATAAGCTCGCGGCAAACACGAGCTGCGGGACGACTCGCAGGGCGTGGAGCGCATCCCACGAACCGTGCGCATGCGATCGTTTCTCGGAACGCTGTCCCTGCTGGTGCTTGGCCTGTGGCTGGGCGCGCTGGTCTTCTTCCTCATGGTGGTGCACGTCGCCCGCGAGGTCCTGCCGCCGGACTTCCCCGACCCCGCCAGCGGCATCCATGCGATGGGTCAGGTAGTGGAGGGCTCGCTCTCGCATCTGCACTATTTCGGCATTGTGATGGGGGTGCTCTTCCTGCTCTTCTCGCTTGCGCTGCGCACGCTCGTCCGCTGGCACTCCGTGGTTCCCCAGGTCGTTCTCGTGATCGTCATGCTGGGCATCACCTGCTACTCGCAGTTCTCCATCATCCCGCGCATGGAGACGGCACGCGAGGCGGTCGGCGGCAAGATCGCAGCGGTGCCGGAGAACAACCCGGCGCGCGAAATCTTCGATCGGCTGCACCGGCTTTCTACGCACCTGGAAGGCATCGTGATCGTCTGCGGCTTTGTCGCCTTCCTGCTCGCCGGGCGCCCGCACGTGCCGCGGGAGCTCGTCTAGGCATCGCAGTGTTCTTCCCGTAGGCCATGTATCATCGGAGTTTGGCGTCCGCTCCGTACTTTGGAGCCGGAACAGCTTCGACTCCGCCATCGATTCCCTACTCTCAGGACCAGCATGAAAACCGGCATCATCGGCCTGCCACAGGTCGGCAAGACCTCGTTGTTCAGGATTCTCACCAAAGCCAAGCTCGAAGAGAAGGCGTACTCCAACCCACGCGAGGCGCATCTGGGAGTGGCGCGGGTGCCGGATGAGCGCCTAAGCCAGCTCGCCGCGCTCTACAACCCGAAGAAGCTCAACTACGCCACGGTCGAGTATGTGGATGTTGCGGCCATCGGCCAGGAGGCGCTGAAGGAGACGGCGTTCCTCGCCAGCCTTCGGCAGGTGGACGCGCTCATCCACGTGCTGCGCGCCTTCGAGGATGATTCCATCCCGCACGTGGGCGAGATCGATCCGGTGCGCGACATCCGCAATGTCGAGTTCGATCTCATCTTTTCCGACCTGGCGCAGGTGGAGAAGCGGCTGGAGCGTCTGCAGAAAGACCTGAAGAAGATGCGCACCCCGGAGCTCGAACGGGAGAATGCGCTGCTCGAACGCGCGAAGGTGCAGCTTGAGCAGGAGCGGCCGCTGCGTGAACTCGAGATGTCGGCGGACGAGCAGAAGCTCATCCGCGGCTTCGGATTTCTCTCCCGCAAGCCCATCCTCTACGTTGTAAACATCTCGGAAAGCACCACGCTGGGGGCGGATCTGGGCGCGGCTGTGGCAAAGTACGGATTGACAGAGATCGCGACCAAGCCCCACGCCGGAGCCACCGCCATCTGCGGCAAGGTGGAAGCGGAGCTGGCGGAGATGCCGGATGAGGAGTCCGCCGAGTTTCTCTCGAGCTACGGACTGACCGAAAGCGGCCTGGTGCGCCTGATCCGCAAGAGCTACGAGTTGCTCGGGCTGATCTCCTTTTTCACCGTGGGTGAGGACGAGTGCCGCGCCTGGACGGTGCCCGTCAACTCCCGCGCGCAGGAGGCCGCAGGGGCGATCCACTCCGATCTGGAGAAGCACTTCATCCGCGCGGAGACCATCCACTGGGACACCCTGCTGGCGGCCAAGTCAGAGGCCAACGCCCGCTCCCAGGGAACGCTGCGGCTCGAAGGCAAAGACTATCTGGTGCAGGATGGAGACGTCCTGCATATTCGTCACAGCGGCTAGTACAATCGCGCAGGCGTATATAACGAAAGAGTTTAATGGCGAAACAGAAAGCCCGGCGGGATGATTCCGCCGGGCTCCTTCCTGCGTAGTTACTGCTGCAACTACGCCGCCTTGCTGGAATCGCGCAGGGCCTTGACGCGATCGTGAGACTGCAGGATGTGCGCCTGCTGACGCGCCACAAGCTCGCGCACATTGGCAGAGAGACGTTCTTCCAGCGCCTCGGCGTACGCTTTCTTCGCGGTGTCCTCGCCCTGTTCCGCCGTATCGAGCAGGGCGTGGTCGCCCCCGCCCATCTTATTCTTCAACTCGGCCCACACGCGGTGCGCCTTGGAGGAGGCCGACGTTCCCACCTTCACGTCCTTCACGCCCAGGTGGTGCAACTCGTTCTCGAGTTCGCCGGCAAAGTTCGAACGGATCTGCGTCTCTTCCAGGAAGAACCGCTTCGCTTGCGGATCGGTCAGCCGATGGCCCAGCTCCGTAAATCCTTCGTGTCCATCCCGTAGCGTCTCAATTAAATTCTTCAGCGTTTTTTCTACCTTCTCCGGATCGATATTTTCTGGCATTGGGTCGTGGTCTCTCCTTTCAGGATGGGATGTGACTGCGGCATCCAGGTTGCCCGCCGCTGGCCTCTCGGCCGTTATACCCAGAGAGTTGCGCGCCGTTTATAGTGTTCCTTACCTGGAAGCGGCAAGCGTTCAGAACGGGAAGTGGCATGCGGATCATCGTCTTCGGAGCGACCGGCGGCATCGGCCGCCTGCTGGTAGAGAAAGCAATCGAACAGGCGCATACGGTGACGGCGTTCGTCCGTGACCCGGCGCAACTGCAACCGCGTACGGGTTTGCGCGTGGTAGCGGGCGACGCATTGGATACGGAAGCAGTGGCCGATGCCATGAACGGACAGCGCGCGGTGCTCTCGGCACTGGGCGCGCGCTCGCTCAAGCTGGAGTCGCTGCTGGCCAACGCGCTGCCCAACATCCTGCACGGCATGCGCCAGCACTACATTGAACGCATCATCGTTCTCGGGGCGGCCGGAGCTGTTCCGGGCGCCGGCAAGTATCAGACGCCGCTCTCAAACCTGCTGTTCGCCGTGGTCAAGCGCACGCTGCTGCGTCATCCCATGGCCGATCAGGCGGCGCAGGAGCGGCTGCTTGCAGACTCGGAGATGGATTACACCATCGTGCGGCCGCCGCGGCTGACAGACGGCCCGGCCACCGGAAATTACTGCGTGCTGCCCGATTCGATGCCATCGAGCAGTCGGCATATCTCGCGCGCCGATGTCGCTGATTTCATGCTGCAGCAGCTCAACGATCCCCGCTTTCATCATCGCGGCGTCTACCTCGCCGCTGACGGGCCATCCAGCGGGCGCCGCTGAGTAAGTTCACCCGCATCACGAACAGAAGCCGCGCGGATGCGCGGCTTCTTCTGTGTGACTCGCCAACAGGCGAAACGCTCTAATGATCGGGATTTGTCTTGTCCGCGGCCTTGTCAGCCGTATTCGCGGTAGCTGTCGCTGTTTTGTGCGCGGCGCTCTTGGTATGGTGCTTGGCCTTGTGATAGGTCTTCTTGGTTTTGCCCGTGGTCTTGTCGTAGGCGTCCTCGGTACCGTTCTTGGTCTTGTCGTAGGCCTTCTCGGTACCATGCTTGGTCGCGTCGTAGCCCTTCTTTGTCCCCTTCACTACGCCGTGACCGACGTCCTTGGAGGCATCCTTGGTATCGGTTCCGGCGTTCTTCATATCCTGCCCTGCGGTCTGCGTCATCGCGAACGCGCCCGTTCCCGTGACGGCGATCGCAGATGCCAGCAGCATCGGTCCTACAAACCTCTTCAGACTCATCACCAGCAACTTCCTCCCATCGCGGCCTGAGCCGCGTCTCATTCGTGAAATTACCTAGCCCGCCCGAGGGTCGTGGCAAACATGCATGCGCCGACAGGCGGCGCAGCTTTCTGCCTGTTTAGGATGCCCTTTCCTGCGCATGCCCGTCCAGCCTTTCTTCTAGGCGGCGTCACGCTGTCTCCCCAACGCCGGCTCCATCGCTTGGCGGTCCAGTGTCCGGAGAAAGGCGCTGATGGGTGCACAAAAGGCCTGTGGCACCTCTTCAAAGGGCAGATGTCCTGCGCCTCCCAGCAGCACGAACTCTGCCCGCTCGAAGCACTGCATCAGGGCGTCCGCGCTGCGAATGCTGACAGCACGGTCGTAGTCGCCCCACAGCAACAGTGCGGGGGTGGACCGCACCCGCCCGAGCACCGTCCGCAATGCATCCATGTCGTCGAACCAACGGGACAGAATACCCAGCACGTACTCTACGGTACCCGGAACCCGCAGCGGGTCCACATACAGTTCCAGAGATCCCTCACGCATGCGCCGTGCGTCGCCATACATGCGGCCCAGGGCCAGCGTCTTCACATGCGCCGGCAAGCCCGGAACCTGATGCGCGAACCAGCGGCCGAGCGCCGTGCGGTAAAACCGGATCAGCGGATCAGCGATGTCCGAGAACGGATTGGCGGGCGCGTGCAACACCACGGAACGTACGCGCTCCGGGTAGAGTGCGGCGAACATGAGCACCACGGCGCCACCGTGCGATGTACCCACCAGATCTGCCTGTTCGATGTCGCAGGCGTCCATGAATGCGACCAATCGCCGGGCGGTCGCCTTGAGGCTTACGTCGAGATGTGGAACACGGTCAGAGCCGCCGATCCCCAGCGCGTCGACCGCGTACACGGTCGAGTCCAGCGCAAGCTGTCCGAGCGATGGCTCCCACGCCGCCGCGGAACCGAGCAGCCCATGCACCAGGACCAGGTCCGGTCCTTCTCCCGCCTGGAGGAAGTGCATGCGCGCGCCTTCCACTTGCACGTGGCCCGGGGTGGCCCGCATCTCTCCCGCTGCCCGCATCCATGCCGCGAGTGCCATTGCATCCTTTCTGTTCTGGCCTCTATGTGGGCCGTGCTGCGCGTTCACGCGCCGTTTACCGCGGATTTGCAGTCCCTTTAAATAATGAGAGGTGGAGAGGAAGGCAAAAGATGCTTCGCGGGCCAGAGTTACGTCATCTTTGTGACATTGCGGTTTGGGGCAAGCGGTTTTGGTGCGACGGGCGCTGAATCTACGCAATTTCATAGGCCTCTTCCGAATTAGGAATATAAACGATTGCCTCCGCAACACGTCACAAACGTTTGCGCCCGGTCGTGTTCTTTACATAAGTTCCATGACTGCAACGGTATACTCGCGGTAACCTCCCACTGCCCTCGCATTGGGATCGTGGCAGGCAGCGTGCTTGCAGGCTGGTGGGAGCGACCGCCTAACTCGTCCATGCAGAAATCTCTCCAAATCCGGGCCACAGTGGTCCTGCTGGCATTGTTCACGGTTGCGGCGGCGGTCTTTGCGTCCCTGAACTTTGCCAAGGATATGGAGTTCCAAGAGCCCACCGACGGCGTCGCCTGGGTGGAGTCTCACGGAGGCCTGCGCGCGCAGCGGGTTCCCAACAACACCGCGGGCGAACGCGCCGGCATCAAGCCCGGCGATCTGCTGCTTACAGCGAACGATCAGCCGGTGCCGCGTACGGCCTCGCTGGTGCGCGAGTGGTTCCGCACCGGCATCTACCGCCGCATCGACTACACCCTGCTGCGCGACAATGTGCGCATCACCGCTTCGGTCATCCTGGTCACTCCGGACCGCAGCCAGTACCAGGGACTGCGCCTGGTGGCGCTGGTCTATCTGCTCATCGGCTTGTATGTGCTGTTCCGCCGCTGGACGGCGCCCCACGCTACTCATTTCTTCGTCTTCTGTCTGGCGTCGTTCGTTCTCTATGCCTTCCACCACACCGGCAAGCTGAATACCTTCGACTGGATTATCTACTGGAGCAACATTGCCGCAGGTGCGCTGCAGCCGGCGTTGTTCCTGCACTTTGCGCTGGCGTTCCCGGATGACCGGGTGGCGCGAACGGTCCGCACAGCCGCCGCCCCGCATCGCTGGAACCCGCGCTGGCCCATCGTGTTCGCCTATGTTCCGGCGCTCATCGTGATCGGCCTGCAGGCCTCCGCCTTTCTCTTCTGGTCGGCCACGGAGCTGCTGCTGCATCGCCTGGACCAGATCGCGACCGGGTATCTCGCGCTCTACTACGTGCTGGCCGGGATTGTCTTCCTGTTCCACTATCGCCACACGGACAACCCACTACGCCGGCAGCAGTTGAAGTGGCTCACCCGCGGGACCCTGCTCGCGGTGCTGCCGTTCACGCTGCTCTATGTGGTTCCCTATCTGGCGGACTGGACCGTGCCCGGCCTGCTGACGCGGCTCGCCGGCCTCTCGCTGGTCCTGATTCCGCTCACCTTCAGCTACGCCATCGTCCGCTACCGGCTGATGGATGTGGATCTCATCTTCAAGCGGGGTGTCACCTACACCCTTGCCACGGCGCTGCTGGTGGGCCTCTACTTCGGTGCGGTCGCGGTGGCCGCGGAGGTCATCCACACACGCCTGCCCTCGTTCGGCGCCTGGGGACTGATTGCCACCATCATCATCACCGCAGCGCTCTTCGATCCGCTCAAGCGCGGCATTCAGAATCGCGTCGATCGCCTCTTCGACCGGACCCGCTACGACTACCGGCAGACGCTGATCGACTTCGGCCGCAACCTCAGCTCGCAGACCGATCTTACGGCGCTGCTCAACGCCATCGTCGACCGTCTCTCGCAGACGTTGTTAGTCGCCCGCGTCGGCATCCTGCTGCCGGGACACCGCGGACGCTATGTGCTGGCCGCCGGCCATGGCATGCCCACCGGCCTCTACCCCAATGGCCACGGCGTCGATTCGGCCGCGTTGCAGCTCAGCTCGCTCGATCTTCAAGGGCCGGACGCGCCCACGCACATCTTTCTTGAGAACCCGCAGCAGGCGCTGCACCTCTCCGAAGACGACCGCCGGACCGCGGCTGCGCTCGACCTGCACTACTACCTTCCCTGCCGCGCCGGTCAGCGCACCATCGCCGTCATCGGTCTGGGCCGCACTACCGACGGCGACTTCCTCTCGAGCGAGGATGTCGAGCTGCTCGAATCGCTGGCCAGCTACATCGGCATCGCCATTCAGAACGCGCGGCTCTACGCCTCGCTGGCGGAGAAGGTCTCGGAGTACGAGCGGCTCAAGGAATTCAACGAGAACATCGTCGAATCCATCAACGTCGGTATCCTCGCCATCGACCTCGACGAGAAGATCGAAAGCTGGAACGCGCAGATGGAGGTCATGTTCGCCGCGCCGCGCGTGGATGTCCTGGGCCAGACGCTCGAAGCTGTCTTTCCCCCGGAGTTCCTCGCCGAGTTCCACCGCTTCAAGGATGCGCCGGGCGTGCACAACCTCTACAAGTTCCGCCTCGGCGTCCGTTCCGGGGAGACACGCACCGCCAACATTGCCATCGCGCCACTCGTCTCCCGTCACTTCCAGGTAGTCGGACGCATCATTCTGGTGGACGACATCACCGAACGCGTGCAGCTCGAGGGGCAGCTCGCGCAGGCGGAAAAGCTCTCCTCTATCGGTCTGCTGGCGGCCGGGGTCGCGCATGAAGTCAACACTCCGCTGGCGGTGATCTCCTCCTACACGCAGATGCTGGCCAAGCAGGTGCGTGGCGACGAACGGCTGAGCGGGCTGTTGGACAAGATCACCAAACAGACCTTCCGCGCCTCCGAGATCGTGAACGGTCTGCTCAACTTCTCCCGCACCAGCGGCACGGAGTTCCGCGAACTCGACCTCAACAAGATCATCGAAGAGACGCTTACTCTGCTCGATCACCAGTTCAAGACGGCGCAGGTCTCGCTCGTGACCGCGTTTGAAGCGGATCTTCCGCTCATCCGCGGCAATCCCGGCAAACTGCAGCAGGTCTTTCTCAATCTCTTCCTCAACGCCAAAGACTCCATGGCCGGCGGCGGCACCCTGCGCGTGATGACCGAGGTCAACGGCCAGGTTGGCGTGCGCATCATGGACAGCGGCTCCGGCATCGCCCCGGAACATGTGGGGCGCATCTACGATCCCTTCTTCACCACCAAGGGTGCGCCGATCGAGGGCCAGCGGCGCGGTACCGGCCTGGGCCTCGCGGTCACCTACGGCATCATCCAGGAGCACGCCGGCAAGATCCAGGTCGAAAGCCAGCTTGGCAGCGGCACCACCTTCCACCTTGAATTCCCCGTTGCAAGGAAGCCCGTTCATGTCTGAAGCAACCGTTACCTTGCCGGGCGTCTCCACCGGTGCGGCAGGACAGGCCTCGGCCCGCATCCTCATCATCGACGACGAGTCCGCGATCCGCGAATCGCTCGAGACGCTGCTGGCGCTCGAAGGCTACACCGTGGATATGGCGCCGGACGGACCGCGCGGTCTGGACAAGATCGACGCCAACACCTACGACCTGGTCCTGCTCGACCTGGCTCTGCCGGGGCAGAACGGCATCGACCTGCTGCCGCGCATTCTGCTCAAACAGCCGGACCTTCCCGTCATCATGATCACCGCCTACGGAACGGTGGGCAACGTGGTGGATGCCATCCATGCCGGCGCCCAGAACTTCGTCCAGAAGCCGTGGGAAAACGAAAAACTGCTGGCCGACATCCGCGCGGCGGTGCTGCGTCGCCGCGCCGAAGAGGAGAACGTCCAGCTCAAGCGGGCGCTCAAGCAGCGCTACAACTTCGAAAACATCATCGGCAAAAGCGACCCCATGCTGCGCACCTTCGATCTGGTCGCGCAGGTCGCGCCCTCCCGCTCGACCGTGCTGATCCAGGGCGAGAGCGGCACCGGCAAAGAGCTCATCGCCAAGGCGCTGCACGCCAACTCGCCCCGCCGGGACAAGCCCTTCGTCGCCGTGAATACCGGCGCCGTGCCCACGGAGTTGCTGGAATCCACTCTCTTCGGCCATGTGAAAGGCGCCTTCACCTCCGCCGCCACCGCGAAGAAGGGCCTGTTTGAAGTCGCGCACACCGGCACCCTGTTTCTGGACGAGATCGGCACCATGGCCACAGACACGCAGGCCAAGATCCTGCGCGTGCTGCAGGACAAGCGCTTCATGCACCTGGGCGGCATCCAGGAGATACAGGTCGATGTGCGCATCGTCGCCGCGACGAATCTCGACCTGCGCCAGGCAGTCCGCGAAGGCAAGTTTCGCGAAGACCTCTACTATCGCCTCAACGTCATCACCCTGGAGCTGCCGCCGCTGCGCTCCCGGCGCGAAGATATTCCACCGTTGGTCGCCCACTTCCTCCAGCGCTTCTCCGATGAAAACGAGCTGCCGCTGCGCCGCATCACCCCCGACGCCATGCGGGTGCTGGTGGATTACGACTGGCCTGGAAATGTCCGCGAACTGGAACACATCATCGAGCGCGGCGTGGTGCTCTCGTCATCGCCCATCATCGGCGTCGATCTGCTGCCCGGCCATCTCACCGGCCGTTCCTACTCTTCCTCGCTGCTCGAACACAGCCCCAACGCCTCGCTGTTCGACATTCTGGAAGACATCGAGCGCCGCATCATCATCGACAAGCTCGAACGCTCCAACTGGAACCAGACCGAAGCCGCCGAGCAGTTCCGCATCCCGCTCTCCACCTTGAATCAGAAGATCAAACGCTTGAACATCGAGATCCGCAAAAAGATCAAGGAGTGAGAGACGGGGTGGACTCCGGAAACGATCGCAGAAGCAGAATTCGCGGCTGAACCATCTTTTTGCGTTCAGCATGCGTCTGCGCGGACGGGCCGCCCATCTAAAATCCCTACATGCCCATCACCTCGCTCGATAGTGCCGCCAAGAAAAGCGTGAGCTCCGTACAGGACTACGCCATCATCTCCGGCCGCTCCATCTCCAATATCTTTCGGCGGCCCCACTATCTGAACGACATCTTCACCCAGGCGGACATCATCGGGGTCGGCTCGCTGCCCATCGTCATCCTCACCGGCTTTTTCACCGGTGCGGTGCTCGCCTTGCAATCGGCCTCATCGCTCGCTCAGTTCGGCGCCACTGCGATCACCGGCACACTGGTCTCGCTCTCCATGATCAAGGAGCTCGGCCCGGTGCTCACCAGCCTCATGGTCTCGGGCCGCAACGCCTCCGGCATGGCCTCCGAGCTTGGCTCCATGATGGTGACAGAACAGATCGACGCCATGCGCGCCCTCGGCACCGATCCGATTAAAAAATTGGTGGTGCCGCGGCTGGTCGCCACCGTGATCATGTCCTTCTTTCTCACCGTCATCTCGGACACAGTGGGTACTCTGGGTGGGGCATTCGTTGCCATCTTCCTGCTGGGCCAGGACGGATCTCAGTACTTCCACACCGCGTATCAATCATTGCGCTACCCCGATGTCCTTCAAGGCCTGGTCAAGCCGCTCTTCTTCGGCTTCATCATCGCCACGGTCGGCTGCTACTTCGGCATGACCACGCGTGGCGGCACGCAGGGGGTAGGCCGATCTACCACGCAGGCGGTCGTCGTCTCCTCCGTGCTCATCATCGTCGTCGATTTCATCATCAGCCGCTTCATGATCGGTGTCTTCGGTCGCTAGGTCTTCGGTCGCTAGATCTTCGCTCGCTCGGTCCTCGATCGGCAGGTCAGTTTTCCTGATACTGTGATCGCGCAACGCATGTATTCCGCAGCCGGTCCTTAGCGATCGGCTGCGAGCACCGGGGGCCAGGAAACGGGCCTCCAGCCACACGGACAGGAAAGCTGGTTCATGCCCACAGCCCTCGACGAGCAGCAGGAGCAGCGCTTCGAACCCACCCCGGGCGAGCCGGTCGTCATCTTCGAAGATGTCTCGATTGGCTTTGACCGCCAGCCCGTGTTGCAGAACATCTCGTTCAAGATCGAGGTCGGCGAGACGCGGGTGCTGCTGGGGCCGGCCGGCGGCGGCAAGAGCGTGCTGCTCAAGCTGGCCGATGGCCTCTTCAAACCCGACTCCGGCCGCATCACCGTCTTCGGCAATGAGATCAGCGCCATGCACGAGAACGACATCTTCGCGCTGCGGGCCGGCATCGGCATGGTCTTCCAGGAGGGCGCGCTGTTCGATTCGCTGGACGTGCGCGACAACGTAGGCTTTCGCCTGATGGAAGAACACATGCCAGACAAAGAGATCGACGAGCGGGTTCGCGAGGTCCTGCGTTTCGTCGAACTTGAACAGACGATGGACATGATGCCGTCGGAGCTATCGGGCGGTATGCGCCGCCGGGTGGCGATTGCACGGGCGATCGTCAACAAGCCCAACCTGCTGCTCTACGACTCGCCCACCGGCGGTCTGGACCCGATCACCTCGACCAATATCATCGAGCTCGTCATCAAGCAGCGGGATGTCTACAAGACCAGTTCGCTGCTCATCACCCATCGCCTGCAGGACGCCTTTACCCTGGCCACCTATCGCTTTAACAAAGAGACCAACCACATGGAGCCGCTGCCTAAAGGCGAGGCGGATCCCGACACCAGCTTCCTGCTGCTCAACGAAGGCAAGCTCATCTTCGATGGCTCGACGCACGACCTCGTCCACTCCAACGATCCATTCATCAAGGAATATCTCAGCTAAATTGCTCCCCATGTGCGGCCGGGTAAGCAGGCGAGGTCAGGCACT
The DNA here is from genome assembly GCA_051001135.1 of Acidobacteriaceae bacterium. GTDB lineage: Bacteria > Acidobacteriota > Terriglobia > Terriglobales > Acidobacteriaceae > CAWHMN01. The sequence continues at coordinate 10,850 of JBPCNO010000185.1, read as the reverse complement.
GCTAGCAACAGCGGGTAATCCTCCTTACCCATGCCGCCTCGGCGTGTATGATTCTTTACAAGATGGTCAGGATTCTCCGTATCGCCGCTGCTCTGGTTTGCACTCTGTGCGTGCTGACCATCTGCATCGCCCCCCTGGCCGACCTGCCCCACATCACCAACCGCACCTACTTACTCGCCATCCTTCTCTTGACGACCCTGTTTGCCGGCGCATTCGTTTCCGGCACACCTCTCGTCTCTGGCACACTCCTCCTGGATCACACGGCGAGGCCTCATTGGAAGCGCATCCCACTCCTCTCTCCCAGTTGCACCCGCATGCCTCCGCTGCTGGTTGGCTGCGTCCTCAAGTGCTAGCCGTCTGATCGCATTGCAATGCTTTCGCCTGAGAGGGTCAGCATGCTCAGGGGTTGCTCTTCGGACTCGAAAAACGCCGACACTGCCGAAGAGCTGCGAGAGACGTTGATCCGTATCAGACCGCGCAAGCGATGAACCTCAGGGGACATCTTTACCGTTCCTCTTACTTTTGCTAGTCTGAGCCGCGCACTTCGAGGGGCGAACTATGGACGCATGCATGCCGGTTGACAAGGCAGAGAGCGATCTGCGCCGACAATTGGCCAAGCACTCCCGCTGGCTTTCGCGCCTGGGCTTTGTTCCGGGGACGTCGGGCAACCTGTCGGTACGGCTGGATGAGGAACGCATCCTAGCCACGCCCACGGGCTGCAGCAAGTCCCTGCTGCGCGCGCAGGATATGGTCGTGGTCACGCTGAATGGGACGCAGCTCTCCGGCACCCGTCCGGTCACCAGCGAGATCGGCATGCATCTGGCCATTTACCAGCAGCGCAGCGATGTCTCCGCCGTGGTGCACGCACATCCGCCCACCGCCACGGCCTTTGCTTCGTCCGGCCTGGCGCTGGACGAACCTCTCTGCTCTGAAATCGTGATGACACTGGGCTGCGTCCCGCTCGCGCCCTATGCCACCACCGGCTCGGCGCAGTTAGCCAATAGCCTGGCCCCCTACATTCAGGGCCACGACGCCATCCTGATGGCCAACCACGGCGTAGTTGCGCACGGCCCCACCCTGCTCGATGCCTTCATGCGCATGGAGACAGTGGAGCACTTCGCGCGCATCTGCCTGGTTGCCCGGCAGCTTGGCTGCGGTAAGCCCCTGGCCAGTGACGCGCTCTCAGAACTCTTCGAGGCGCGCTCCCGCTACCAGCGCAACAGCGCACCACCCTCCGCCAGGGACGCTAACTAACGTGTGGTACTCCGATAATAAGCAGCCGCCACGTTCTCGCCACCCTGCATTCGTCATCTAACTGACACATGGCGGCCGTTTGCGCCCAACCGTGCCAGGAAAGGCCACATACGTTGAAGGTCCACCTCATCAATCCAAGTGACAAATCTTTTGGAACTGCAGTCATTACCCCCCGTTGGCTCTTCGTTCTTGCTGCCGCCACCCCCCGATCCTATGGCGATCCCATCTTGGTTGACGAGAGTCTCGAACAGCTCCTACCCGATACGATCGAATCCGGAGACATCGTCGGTATCAGCATCCATACCGGTAACGCGCTGCGCGGTTATGAGGTGGGCCGCCTGGCGCGCGAACGCGGTGCCTGGGTCATCTTTGGCGGCATCCACGCCACCCTCTATTCGGAGGAGTCCTTCGAGCGCGGAGCCGCGCACGCCGTGGTCACCGGCGATGGCGATCGCATCTGGGCCCAGGTGCTGGAGGACTGCACCGCCGGCGCACCCCGTCCACTCTACGAAGGCGGCCGGATCTCCGGCGACAGCTTCGTGCCCGCCCGCTGGGATCTGATCTCGGCCGACAAGTATATGTGGGCCTCCGTACAGACGGTGCGCGGCTGCCCCAAGCATTGCTCCTTTTGCTCCGTCTGGCGTACCGACGGTCAGAAGCCGCGCCAGCGTGACTTCAAGAGCGTCATCGGCGAGATCGTCGATCTGCGGCGCAAGGGCTTTCGTTTCATTGCGCTGGCCGACGACAACTTCTATCCCGTCACGCTCACCGATCTCCGCCTGGCGCGCCAGCAGAACAATGTGGCCAAGGTGGAGGAGCTCGAAGGCATCCGCAACGAGCGCTTCGCTTTGATGGCCGAGCTGGCCAAGCTTCCCTCGAACATGGTCTTTTTCACCCAGATCACCATGGAAGCCGCCGAGGATACCGAATTCCTGGACGCCATGCGCAAGGCCAACATCAAGGGCGCCCTGGTCGGCGTCGAGGCCGTCACCCCCGAGGGCCTGAAGGCCGTCTTCAAGGATTTCAACTACTCCGGCGACCGGCTGGTCGAGCAGTTGCGGACCTTCCGCGACCACGGTGTGCACGTGCTCGGCTCCTTCATCTTCGGGCTCCCCACGGACAAGCCCAGCACCTTTGAGGCCACCGCCGATCTGGCGCTGAAGTCCGTCACCTTCGCCCAGTTCGTCATGATGACGCCCTTCCCCGGCACCGTCGATTTCATCCGCTGGGAGAAAGAACAGGCGAAGAACCCGACGCTCATCGATGGCATACCCATCACCCGCTACTGGCTCATCCCCTCCAGCATCCGGCCCAAGATGTTTACGCCGCACCCGCTCATGAGCACCGATGAGATCCGCGACCGCACGCAGGGCGTATGGGACCGCTTCTACACCTTCAAGGAGATCTGGCGGCGCTCTGCCTGCACACCTACGCTGCGAGCCCGCATGGGATTCATCGTGCTGTCGAAGCTCTATCGCCAGATGTATGCCGGTACCGGTATATCGACTGACAGCGCTCGCCGCAAGAAGGCCAACACCTGGGCCCGCGTGATGGCCAAGTACTCCCGCAGGCTCTTTCAATCCAAACCCATGCCGGAGCTCGAGCTCCCGGTCTGGGATCCGGCGCTGCCATCGGCCCAGCACTTCCACGTCCTCTCCTAGTCAGCACGCGGGAGGTACATCGGTTTTCTGAGATCGCGGATCACCCGCCTTTCCGGCAGCCGTGCAGAGGGACTACACTCACATCACCCTCTGCACGGAGCCGAATCACATGCAAGCTTTCTTCACCGCACTCGACGCCCGCATCGCCCCCTTCGACCTGCTCACACATCCTTTCTACCAGGCATGGTCGAACGGCGAGCTCACGCGCGACGACCTGCGCGAGTACGCGGCCGAGTACTGGCATCACGTCTCCGCCTTCCCCACCTATCTCAGCGCGTTGCATTCCCGGCTGGACGACAGCGCGTTGCGGCGCACCGTGCTCGAGAATCTGGCGGACGAAGAAGGTCTGCCCTCGGGTCGTCCGCATAGCGACCTGTGGATGGACTTCGCCTCCGGCATGGGCGCCTCTCCGGAGGACGTGCACGCTCGCAGCCTGAATCAGGAGACGGCGGCGCTCATCGCGCACTTCCGCACCGCCATGCTCGCCTCGCCCGCCGCCGCGCTCGCCGCCCTTTACACCTACGAATCGCGGGTTCCTGCCATCGCCGCCACCAAGGCCGATGGGCTCAGGAAGCACTACCACGCGAACGCCGCCACCACCCGCTACTTCACCCTGCACCAGACCGCCGACGTGCTGCATGCGCACGTCTGGCGTGAAGCGCTCTCTTCCGAACTCGCGCAGCACCCGGCGCGTTCGGAAGAGGCACTGACCGCTGCCGAAACAACCGCCGCCGCTCTTTGGGCCGCGCTCGATGGAGTCGAACGCCAGCGCCAGCTCCGCATCGCATCGCAGAGCACTCTCGCGACGGCATAGCTCACGCTAGCGGGTGCCCCATCCTGAGCGGCTTCATCGCGAAGGGTGGGAGGCCACCTCACTTCACCTCCAGAGCTCTGCCATCCTGTGCCAACCGCCTGTGCGAAGAGCGCCGTCGTGGACGACAGGTTCTCGCCCTTCCCCGCCATCCTTGGTATTCTTGCTGGTTTGCACCCCGGCACCGAAGGAGCACCATGGCATTCAAGTTCAAAGGCGTCGACTTCATCGGCTTTGACGCTCTGCTCTCGGAAGAAGAGCGCATGGCTCGCGACACGGCGCGCCGATTCGTCGAAGACAACGTCATCCCCATCATCGAAGAGTGCAATCGCGAAGGCCGCTTCCCGCGCGAACTCATCCCGCAGATGGGCGAGCTGGGCTTTTTCGGCGCCAACCTGCACGGCTACGGCTGCGCCGGCATGTCCAATGTCGAGTACGGCCTGGTCACGCAGGAGTTCGAGCGCGGCGACTCCGGCCTGCGCTCCTTCGTCAGCGTGCAGTCCGCGCTGGTCATGTATCCCATCTACACCTTCGGTACGGACGCGCAGAAGGACGAGTGGCTGCCCCCCATGGCCAAGGGTGAAAAGCTGGGCTGCTTCGGACTGACCGAGCCCGATTTTGGCTCCAACCCCGGCGGTATGCGCACCCGCGCCCGCCGCGATGGCGGCGATTACATCCTCAACGGCGAGAAGATGTGGATCACCTCCGGCTCCATCGCCGATGTTGCGGTGATCTGGGCCAAGGTGGACGATGAGAAAGACAAAGTGCGCGGCTTTCTAGTCGAGACCAACCGCCCCGGCTTCCGCGCCTTCGACGTGCATGGCAAATGGTCTCTGCGCGCCTCCGTCACCTCCGGCCTGTCGATGAGCGATGTACGCATCCCCGCCGGCAATCTGCTGCCCGGCACCGGCGGCCTCAAGTCGCCCCTCATGTGCCTCAACCAGGCGCGCTACGGCATCGGCTGGGGCGCCATCGGCGCGGCCATGTCCTGCTACGACACGGCGCTGCAGTACTCGCTGCTGCGCAAGCAGTTCCGCGACGCACCCATCGCCAGCCACCAACTGGTGCAGGAGAAGCTGGTCTGGATGATCAGCGAGATCACCAAGGCGCAGCTTCTGTCGCTCCAGGTTGGCCGCCTGAAGGACGCCGGCAAAGTCGCGCCCGAGCACATCTCCATGTCCAAGCGCAACAACGTCGCCATGGCGGTGGAGTGCGCGCGCCTGGCGCGGGACATTCTGGGGGGCGCCGGCATCACCGACGATTATCCGGTGATGCGCCACATGATGAACCTGGAATCGGTGAAGACCTACGAGGGCACGCACGACATCCACACCCTCATCATCGGGCAGGCCATCACCGGTATTCCCGCGTATTAAGCCTGCCGGGCACCGCTGCCTCATCCCTTCACTTGCCTATCGCAACGGGGGTGGGGCGGTCGGGAGCCGCAACGAAATCTCTCGCCGGAGCCGGCTTGAGCTCTTTCACAGCCTCGGCCAGCGTCGTCGAGATGTGGTCCACTTCACCTCGACTGATCTCCTGCGCGGCTGTCGCGCCATCCTCGGTGTAGTTCCACAAGCCGATCATGATCTTGAGGTGTGGCTCCTGCTCCCGGATCTTCCTGTACAAGCGCCGCGCGTGGGCCATCGCAAACGGCGGCAGCCCTGACAGGCAGACCACCTCCGGCTTTTCTTTGGATAGCTTGGCAAGCAATCCGCCGTCGCGCGGGAGCGAGAGCGCTTGCGCATCGTAACCCGCGCGTTCGAACATTTGCGTCAGCATCACCGCAACAATCTCATCCGCTTCATCGCGAACGGGGACGCAGACAACTTTGATAGGCGAGGCGACCCTTGGTGTAAGAACCTGAGGACGGCTCGCCGCCATCCCCTCGAGCCCGAGCCCCGTACCCGCCTCAGCCTCGGCCGCAGGAGACGCTGCAGGGTGCTCTTCCCTCCGCAGGCCCAGTTCGTCCACCAGTTCCCTGGTCGTCGGATAGATGAAGCTCACGGTAGTGTCATCCAGATTCTGCTGATGGCGGTCCTGCTCCGCCAGGCTCAATGCCGGGATCAACACGGAATCGTAGAGATCCTGCAGCGAGTGCTCCTTGAGATAACATTCCAGCACCTCGCTGGCCTCGTGCTCGTCGCTGGCAAGCAGGCGCTGATAGTAGGTGGCTGAGGGCGGCATGGGCGGGCGGTCGCCCAGCAGAACCGTCAGGAATTCCAGCCGCGGTACATGCCTGCCCAACACCACCAGGCAGACGGTCAAGGGCACAGACAAAACCAATCCGACCGGGCCCCAGATCAGCGTCCAGAAGGCTGCGGCCACCAGAACCGCCAGAGAAGACAGCCCGGTGTGTTTCCCGTAGACGTGGGGTTCCACGAAGTTGGCGGTCACCACTTCCAGGCAGAAGAACACGCTCATAATGAGCAGGGTTGGTTCCCATGTATTGAACACCGCCAGCGACAGCGCGGTGGGCAGAAGCGCCGCGATAGGCGCCCCAATGTAAGGAATAAAGCGCAAGAGGGTCGCGAGCGCGCCAAAGAGCATGTCGTGGGGCAGACCGATGAAATGCAGCGCCGTAAACACGATCAATCCATAGGTGGTATTCACCAGCAACTGGAATAAGAAATAGCGGCTGACGCGGCGGCTGGCATCGTCCATCGCCTGGGTCATCAGATTCAGGTGGCCGCGGCCGGTGAGCCGGATCAGACGGCTCCGCAGATCCTCGCGCTGCAGGAGCATGAAGAAGGTGAAGACGACCGCCAGAAACGCTGTGACCAATGGCCCCAGCGCGCCGTGCAGTGTGTCCAGCCTACCGTTCGACGATGCCGCGACTTCGTGCACGGCAACTGGCCGCGCCGGCGAGGAACCTAAGGCCTTCTTGCTTCCACCTTGTATTCCAGCCGTCGTCTCCAGATCGGAGAGGCCCACTTGCTGACTCAAGTGCTGCACTTCCTTCGCGGCGCGGCTGAGACCGGTATCCCTCGATTTATGGAGGGCTGCTACTTTCCCGGCAATGTTCGTCCTGTAAGCCGGCAGATGCTCCGTCACATCGATCAATTGCGCCGTGACCGTCCATCCGATGGCGCCCACGATCGCGCCGAAGGTGCAGATCACCAGCAGGATCGCCGCAACGCGGGGCAGCCGGATTTTTTCCAGCATGGTGACCGGCGGCGCCAGCAGGAAGGCAAACAGGATAGCGAAGGCCAGCGGAAGGAGGACAATTTTCGCGAGATAGAGCACCGCGATCGTGACCACCGCTACGATCACGGTCAGCAGACGCGAGAGTTCCCGGGATGCGCTGGTGCGGGTCAACCTTCCACCAACATGGGGAAAATCCTATACCAGTCCAGATGGTACTCGGCGGCGTCCATCTGTGGGCAGATGCATGGCCCGCCGCGCGCGGAGGGCGAGACGAAAAGAGGATTCCCGGATGAATCCGGGAAGCCTCTTTCTCTACCTAGCATCGAGCCCTACTGCGCCGCGAGCGGGCAGAACGGCGAGGGATCATGAACCGGATTACACGGTATGCCAAGACCGGCGATGCGGCTGGTCACCACATTGTTCACCAGCGCGGTAGAGTTGCCAGGGCCGCCCGCCGTCTGGAAGCGCGCACGCACATCCACCGCGAATCCCTGCAGCAGCACGGAGGCCGACACGGTGTCGGTATCGGTGCGGATGACGGTCAGGTATTGGCTGTCCTTCGATGCCACATAGACCTTGCCGATCAGGCTGCCGGACACGGACGAGATGGAGCTCGGATGGGCCAGCGCCGTACCGCCCGTCTGTCCGTTCAGGGAGTTCTGATAGACGGGAATAGTCTTGATCACCTGGAAGCTGGTCAGATCCACTACCGACACAGTGCCGTCGGTCTGGTTGGCCACGTAGGCACGCGATCCATCCTGCAGAATGGTGACCGCGACCGGCCCATTGCCGACCGGAACCGTGTGCGTCTGCCCGAACTGCGGCCCATCGTTGCCGTACACGTCCAGCCCAACGTTGACGATGCTCACCGAATTGCCGTCGTAGTTGGCCGTCACCAGCGTCGAGGTCGGCGCATAGTAGTCGGCATCCACCGGCCCCAGCCCCACTAACAGCGACGGGTGGGCAGCGTCGATCAGGTTCTGCTGCGCGTTGATCACCGTCACGCTGCTTTGGGCAGGATCGGTTGCGCTCTTGCCCCGGTTCAGGATGAACGCGCGCTGGTTGTCCGGCGACAAGCGGCCAAAGACCGGGCACACGCCCAGCGGTATGCGGTTGGAGACCACATTGGTAAGAGTCTCGATGGCCGCAGCCTCGCCGGTCTGGGTCACCGTACCCGGCGTGTTGCAGGCGCCAGTCGCCGGCAGCGCCGCCACCGCCGGTACGGATGCGCCCTGACTGATGGCGTACACCCTGGTCGAGTTGGCGTTCCCGGCAAAGGACACGGGATTGGGAGCGACCGGAATCTCCTGTTGCAAGGCGGGCGGAGCGGAAGCCGTGGACAGCGTGGCTACCGACGTCGGTCCGGAGAGCTGTCCGGTCGATAGGTTGATGTACGGCTCGATCAGGTACACGGTCGCCGCTGTCGCCAGGATATTGACGGGATTGGCGCCGGTAGACAGCGTGGAACTGTTCACATTCTTGGTCTGCAGGCCGCCGCTGGTGCCGCTGGGCGTGGTCAACGCATAGGAGTTCAACGTGACATTGCCATTGCCGTTGCTGTTCAGGTTGTAACCGCTGGCTCCCGCTCCATCCACCGCAAAGGAGAAGGGCCCGGCTCCCAGCGTGGCCTGGTCCAGCACCGTGTCGCCGGAGCCATCCAGAATCGTGACTACCCCGGCGGCGCCGGGCCCGGGACTCGATACAGCCACAAAATAGCTTGTAGGTTGCGGAGGCGGCCCGGTCTGGTTGATCGGGTTCACTACGGGACGGTATTGACTTCCGCAGCCGGAAAGCAGGCCCACCAGGCCTACGGCTGCAAGCCACGGGCTCTTGGCCCCTGCCTTACTCAGCACTCGCACACACCTCATCTGCAACATCGTCGTGATTGCTCTTGATTGTAAACGAGGAGGCGCTCCCCGCCTTCGCAACAGCTCTCGGGCATGGGCGCCGCGGGCTACACCAGATCTCTGCGCAGAAAGACCGTCGCCTGCGGGTTATCGTTGTAGCGCGCGCATGGCTGGTACCCGCGCCGCCGGTAGAACCGCAGCGCGGCCTGCAGATCGTCTTTGGAATCCAGATAGAGAGCGCGCACTCCGTGCTCCTGCGCATACGCCTCCAGCCGGTCCAGCAGCGCATCCGCGATACCGCGTCCACGCCACACCGGCCGCACATAGAGCCGTTTGACTTCCGCGGCGTCCGCAGTCGTCTTCCTTCCCGGCAACGCGCGCATGGCGATGCAGCCTACGGCCTGTCCGCCGGCCATCGCCAGCCACAGTCCGCCATTTTCACCGAAGTAGCTGGCGCGAAACTCTTCCGCCGTATCGCGCACCTGGACACCCACCGCCTCGTTGTACTCGGCGACGATGCGGAAAGCCTCAGCCTGCTCCGCCAGCGACGCGCGGCAGATCCGAACCCCCGTTGCGGCGCTCTCTTCCTTGTTCATCCAGCCGACTCCCGTACTCGCTGCATTAGTGAATCCCCAGCCGCCAGGCCGTATAGCTCAGTATCTCGTGTCCCATGCGCCGCGCCCGATCCCATGCGCTGATCGGGCGTCCGACTGCGCGCGGCGAGGTGTACACCGTAAGCCCGTAACGCGCGCACAGCGCGTGAATGCGAAACAGGTGCGTGCCATCCGATACCGCGACAATGCTGTGAATATGATTTTCGCGCGCGATCGCCGCCAGCCGGTGTGCTGACTGCTCGGTATTGACGCTCTGCGTCTCCGCGATGATCTGGCTCTCGGGCACGCCATGCGCCAGCAGGAAGTCGTGGCCGACAGCGCCCTCGGAGTGCTGCTCACCATCGCTGCCGCCCAATGTGATGACAAACGGCGCCAGCCGTTGATCGTAAAGCGTCAGCGCCTGTTCCAGCCGCGCACGCAACACTGGCGACGGCCGCCCATCGTACTCCGCCGCCCCGAAGACCACGATTGCATCCGCAGACCGCGCCTCATCGATCGACGCATAGTGACGAATCTCGACATAGACCCACGCGGACCACGCCGCCGCTCCAAGCACCAGCAGCAGCGGCAGGATGAGCAGCGGCGAGCGCAGCCGTCGGCCCACGGCCGAACGCTCACCCTGACGCCCGGGGGCGCCCTCCCGCACACTCCTCCGCATCTCGCCTGAGGGAACGATCATCGTCTGTCCCCGTTCATGTCATCCCGACCGAAGCAATCTTGCGCAGCGAGATCGGCGGAGTGGAGGTATCTGCTTCTCCTGATCCCTGACCCCCGATCCCTGAGCCCTGACTGCTCATTCCCTGCCCTATCGCTGCAGCGCCAGGGCGATCTCATGCGTTGGAATGGCGCCCTCGCGCAGGATCTGCCACGCGTCGTTTCCGCCGGAAAGATCGACGATGGTGGTGTGCTGGCTGCGCGATGTCGGGCCTCCATCCACAATCAGCGGTATGCGATCTCCAATCTGGTCGCGCACGCACCCGGCGCAGGTACATTCCGGCGCCTCCTGCAGATTAGCGCTGGTCGCGGTAACGGGCAGACCGAAGGCCGCCACAACGGCGCGCGGAATCTCGCAGTCCGGCACCCGCAGCGCTACGTTGCCGGTGTTGGCGGTCGATCGCAACGGCAGCTTCGAGCCCGCGCGCACAATCAGCGTCAGCGGTCCCGGCCAGAAGCGCTCCGCCAGCCGGTCGAAGGTGCTGCCCAGCTCCCGCGCCACGTCATAGGCCTGCGACACGTTCGCGATCAGCAGCGACAGCGGCTTGTGCTTCAGCCGCGATTTGAGGACGTAAATGCTCTCCACCGCGCGCAGGTTGACCGGGTCCACCGCCAGGCCGTAGAAGGTGTCTGTCGGCATGCCGACCACCTTCCCGCTGCGCAGGCAGGACACGATATAGTTCACGCGGTCCGCTTCCGGCTCATCCGGATGGACACGAATCATCTCTGCTAACAAGGGCGCTCCCCAAATACCTCGAATACTGTCGTGCTTAGGCTATCTTCAAATTGACGCCTGATATCAATG
>JBPCNO010000184.1:0-9737 GCA_051001135.1 Acidobacteriaceae bacterium | reverse complement strand
GCTCGAAGGTGAGGCTCCGTACCTCGAGCAGCCCAAGCTCCGCATCGTCGGCAGCGAAGATCTTTTGTCCGAAAGGTATCGACCCGAAGCGGTCGTCGTCCTCCCACACCGTCGTCCGGCCCAGACGGACGCTATCCTCTCCGTGCCTCCACGAGAGTGGCGCAAGCGCCGGCAGCAGCACCTCACCCAGGTCCTGCAGGCGGAAGGCGGGTGTCACCTCCAGCACCGCGGGTGCCCAGATCAGGTCGCGCAACTTGGCTGGGGCTGCAATGGAGAGCGAGCCTACAAACTCCAGCGGTATCCACGTATAGCTGCCCGCGATGAAGACCTCCAGGTGCTCGCCGATGCGCGGGTCCAGGTCCGTAAACGATGCAGAGGAGGTGCCGTTGACCGCTCCCGGGCCGGACGGCCGAGCCGTATCCAACGGAAACTCACCGCGCGCGAACATCTCCTGCCGCGTGCGTTCGGCGTGCAGCGCCGCCTTGTAGACCAGTATGCCGGCGGCGGCTTCCTTGCTGGAATCGGCGAGCATATCCAGTTGCTTCTCCGCGCGATCATACTCGCCGGCGAAACACAGCAGCTCGAACAGCATCGTCTGGCGCTTGGCATCGAGGGGCTGCTTCTTCAGCTCCTCGCCAAGCGCCGCAATCGCCGGCTTCAACTCGCCGGCCCGATACAGTGCAACAGCATCCATCACGACAACTGATTCTGCTTCAGATCGTAGCTGACCGGACCAGTGCTCGTGATATTGCCGTTCTCGTCCTGGGTCTTGTAATCAATCTTGATGGTGTTGTAGCTGAAGGAGAGGCTGGTCATCGGAATCTCGCTGCTGGCGGAAAGCTGGAGCGAGCTGACGAAGAGTTCCGTGAAATCGACTGTGAGATAGGGCTTGCCGTCCGCACCCGATTTGGTTGCGGTCATGGTACCGGTCTTGATGTGGGTGCCCGCGCAGAGCGACTTGAACGCCTTCGGTGTGGACTTGTCGAAGTTGGTCATGACGGTAAAGTCGGACAGGCTCACCTTCCCCGCGCCGGAGCCGCCCGTTCCCGACACGCTGGAGGTTTGGCTCCCGCCCCAGCTCCAGCTCATTATCTGGATCTCAGTCTTGTGGTTCGCGTCCGCGGACTCCCCTTCAATCCCGTCCAGCTTCAAAAAATAATCGACCGCCATCTTCTCTCTCCTTCTGTGCGTGAAAAGGCCGGCGATCTCTTACGAGCGCCCCGCCGGTCCCGATTTCGTTGGACTACTTCCGGGCCGACGCAGGCAGATCGGCCACCAGACGAAGCGATACCGAGAGCTCGTCGAGCTGGAAATGTGGTTTCAGGAATGCAGTGGCCCGGTACACGCCGGCTTTTCCAGGAACTTCCGATACCTGGATCGCGGCTTCGCGCAACGGCAGCTTAGCTTTCGCCGCCTGCGAGGCATTGTCATCGGAGCAGACATAGTTAGAGATCCATTGGTTCAGGAATCTCTCCGTGTCCTGCCGGCTCATGAAGCTGCCGATCTTGTCGCGCATCATCGCCTTGAGGTAGTGCGCGAAACGCGACATGGCCAGGATGTATGGAAGCTGCGCGGAGAGCCGCGCGTTCGCATTCGCCGCATCCTTGTCATAAAGTTTCGGCTTGTTCACACTCTGCACGCTGAAGAACGCCGCGTAGTCCGTGCCCTTGCAGTGCACCAGCGGCACCAGTCCCTGATCGGCAAGCTCCTTCTCCCGCCGGTCCGTGACCGTGACCTCCGTCGGACATTTAAGCGCCACATCGCCCTCATCGGTGCGGAAGGTGTGTGCCGGCAAACCTTCCACCAGGCCGCCGCCTTCCACTCCGCGGATGGCCGCGCACCAGCCGTACTTCGAGAACGAGTTGGTCAGCCGCGCGGCCAGACCGAATGCCGCATTGCCCCACAGATACTTCGAATGATCGGCGCCTTCCACCTGCTCTTCGAAGTCGAAGGCTTCTACCTGCTTGGTCTCCTTGCCATACGGCAGCCGCATCAGGATGTGCGGCAGCGTGAGCGCCAGGTAGCGTGAGTCGTCGGACTGCCGCAGCGACTTCCACTTCGCGTATTCGGTGGAATCGAAGACCTTGCCTATATCCCGGGGAGAACCCAACTCGGTGTAGCTGCCCAGGTTCAACAAATCGGAGGAGGCTGCGGAGAGAAACGGAGCGTGCGCGGAGGCGGCAACCTGCGAGATCCGCTCCAGCAGCTCGATATCCTCGGGACCGCGGCCGAACTCGTAATCGCCCACCATGGCCGCGAAGGGCGCTCCGCCAAAGACGCCAAACTCTTCCTCATACACCTTCTTGAACATCGCGCTCTGATCGAACTCCGAAGCCCGCTGCAAGTCCTTCAGCAGCTCTTTCTTCGAGACATTCAGGACCTTGATCTTCAGCATGTCATTGGTTTCGCTCTGGTCGAGCAGGTACTTGATGCCCCGCCACGAGCCTTCAAGCTTCTGGAACGCCGGATGATGGATAATCTCGTTCACCTGCAGCGAAATGAGGCGGTCAATCTGCGCGATACGCGCCTGGATCGACGCCTCCGCGTCCCGGGAGAGCGTCATCTGGCCATTCAGCGCCTGCGCGACAAACTCCTTCACCAGGTCGCGTCCGCGTTCGAGCGTCGCCGCGTCGCGATTGAATCTTCCCTGCGAAACAATCTGGTCGAGCAGCGAATCTTCCGCAGCGGCCTGTTCCGTCGTCTGCGCCCCGGGCGCCGCAACTGCTTTTGATGTGCTCACTTCTCACCCCCATCTTTGCCCAACTCGGCGCGCAGCTTCTCCCGCGTCTCCGTGTTCGAAACCGCTTCGAAGAGCATGTCGTCCAGCTTGTCGTTGCCCTGCAGGCTGCCGCGCAGGTCGGACAAACGCGTGCGCAGGTCCAGAAGCTCCTTGAGCGGCTTCACCTGCGCCGCCACCCGCTCCGGGGAAAAGTCGTCCATCCCCTCGAAGTTGAGCTCTACACTCAACTGTCCGGCGTCCGCGTCGTCGCTCAGCTTGTTGGCGACGGAGAATGCCAGCCGCGGCGCCATGCCCTTCATCACCGCGTCGAAGTTATCCGGCGTGATCTCCACGAATTTGCGGTCCTTGAACGCCGCCAGCGGCTGCTTCGGTTGACCGCTGAGATCCCCCAGAACTCCCATGACGAACGGCAGTTCCTTCATCTCGATCGCGTCGCCCACTTCCACGTCATAGGTAATGTGAACGCGGGGCGACCTGACTCTATCCAGTTTGTGTTGTGTGCTTTCGCGCGCCATGTGTCTACAGCTCCCTTGCGGCGAAGCTCAGGGCTTCAGTCGCAGCAATGCTTGAACGGACATTTCGTGTGGACTTCACACGCAGAAGTGACTCCTGAAAACCCGCCGGAGAGCGTGGTCTCTTCAAAACACAACATGCGGCGCCCAGGAGATCGCAGCTAATTATGAGCAGCCGCTCACTCTCAGTCAAGAGAACAATCGGCCACGCAGTGGGCCGAGGATGCCGGGCGCCAGGAGGAACGACAGGAGCCGCCGCCGGGAGTTTGTGCGCAGTGTCCTGCTGAGGAGTGTCTGAATGTTCGTCATCATGCATTACCTTCTCCGGCAGGCTGTGGTCCGGCCTCCACGCGGATGGTCGTACTGCCCTCCGCGTTGCGAGGCAGTGCCTATCGCGGGGCCGGTAAAAATTTCGCCGTCATCCATATAAGCGACGTTGAACCGCGGATTCCCTCACCGAACAGAAAAAGGTGGCCGGATTGTTTCGGTTCAGGTTCAGATAGCGAATCGGTTTGGATAAACCCATAAAAGCCTGGACCCTAGCCGATGAAGTAGAGAGTCAGGGCAGACACAATGACTGCACCCATAGTGCGTAGCGCACCATCGCATCCTCTGCGGGAATGGGGAGAGCTCCTTCCTACTCGCTTTCTCGCCCCTCATGCCGTATAGCTATAGGCACGCACCGGCACACACCGGCGCCCACAAAGGAATCGGCCCACCATGCGGCAGCTACAACCAGTGATTTGGTCCAAAGGCGTGGCGCTCTCGCCCCAGCACCTGCAGGCCCAGGATCGCTTCTTCGAGGAGACGCTGCGCTTCCAACTCGAAGCACTCGCCTTCCGTAGTTGGGGATTTACCGAGTTGCAGCTCGATGGCGCCGCCCTGAGCGATGGCCTGTTCAGCATCAGCCGGGGCGCTGCCATCTTTCCCGACGGCCTGCTGGTGGACATGCCCTCCTCCGACCCACTGCCGCCCTCCCGCGCGCTCGACGACTGCTTTCGGGACGGACGCAGCCGCTGTACCTTCTACCTCGCCGTACCGCAGTCCCGGGAGGGCGGGATGAACATCGGGCTGCAGCGGGCCGGGGTCAGCACCCGCTACTCCTCGGAGCTGCTCATGTTGCGCGATGAGAGCAACAGCCAGAGCGAACGGCCCGTCTCCCTCGCCCGCAAGAACCTCCAGATCCTGGCCGAAGGCGAAAGCCTGGAGGGCTCCGTCATCCTGCCTCTCGCCGTGGTGGAGAGGACCGAGGCGGGCACCTTTCGCCTGGACGCCAAGACCGTCGCGCCCATGCTGAATGTCAAAAGCAGCGAGTACCTGAACGGCCTGCTGCGTGGCCTGCTGCAGCTCCTGGTCGCCCGCAGCGGTCAGCTTGCCGGCGCGCGCCGCCAGAAGAACCAATCCCTGGCGGACTTTGGTTCCGCCGATATCGCCAACTTCTGGCTGCTCTACACCATCAACACCCACCTGCCGGCCTTCCACCACTTTTTCGAAGCATCGCAGCTCCACCCGGAGATCCTCTTCTCCCACATGGCCGCGCTCGCCGGCTCGCTCACCACCTTTTCCGGCAGCATCCAGCCGCGCGATCTTCCGCGGTACGATCATGAGCACCAGGGTCAATCCTTTGGCCTGCTCGACTCCCTGCTGCGCGAGCTGCTCGAAACCGTGGTGCCCAGCAACTTCGTTGCGCTGCCGCTCAAGCCGCTGCGTGATTCGATCTATGCCACCTCCATCGATAAGGACGCGTACTTCGACAACTCGCGCTTCTATCTGGCCATCTCCGCCGACCTGCGCGACGCCGACCTCATCACGCGCGTGCCGCAACTGGCTAAGCTCTGTTCCTCTACCTATGTCGAACAACTGGTGCGGCAGGCGCTCCCCGGTCTACGGCTGGTGCACGTGCCATCGCCGCCCAAGGCCATCCCGGTCAAATTGCGCTATCAGTACTTCAGCATCGAGCGCACCGGGCCGGTCTGGGACTCGGTCACCCGCGGACGCAACCTGGCCGTATACCTGCCTGGCGAAGTCCCCAACCCATCGATGGAGTTGATCATCCTGCTGCCCGCCGCCGAGTGACTGGCGTCTTCACCCGGCCCTCAGTGATGCCGCAACGCGAAGAGCACCAGCAGAATCAGCACCGCCAGGACGAAGGCATTGATGACCAGCAGCACTGGCAGATATGCCTGCAGCTTGCTTTGTGACGGAGGAGCGGGCATAGGCACCTGCGGAGCAGCGGGTGTGGGCGCCGCACCTGCCGGGGGCGCGCCGAAGGCGAAGGACGGCGGCCGTGGAATGGATGGCGGCGGAACCGGTGGAGGCGCGGGCGGGCGTTCGGCCGTCGGCCGCGCCGGCTTCGGAGCATTGGCAGCCTCTTCCCGCATGACCGCCTCTTCCCGCAGCATGGAGCTAGAAATGATCCGGGTGAAGTCGCCCGGTCCGGTCGAAGCTTGCGCTGGAGGCTGAGACGGTGAAGCGGCGGGGACTGGCCGGACTCCTGTCAACGGCTTCTCCCCCGCCGGCGCATCCCCTGACGATTCTTTCGACAAGCTCTGCATCAGGCGAGTGAATTCACCCGGTTTGGCGTCGAGCCCCTCTCCGGCTTGCTGGCGCACTGGCGAGGCCGCCGGCGATCGCGCGTCCAGCGGTGCGTTCGCCTTCGGCGCTCCCTCGCGCTCATCCAGAGAACGGAAGAGCTGGGTGAATCCGCCCGCCGATGGTTCCTGCCGCGCGGACCGGTCACCGCTCCTCTGGAGGTCGTCCGAATGATCCAGACTGCGGAAGAACGCCTCCGACGAGCGATCGGAACTGCCGCTCTCTTGTTTCGCGGGAACGGCCTTGTCCGCGAAGGAGTCCGAAGACGAGGAGGGAGGCGGCTTGCCCGCCGGAGCAGCGAAAAATCCCGTCACACCCGCCGTTCCGGAGACTGCATCGCTCACCCCCGGGGCAGAGAAACCACGTATTGGAGCAGCGGGGGGAGCCGCGCGATCCAGCCGATCGTCTCCAGGAACTTCCCGCTTCTTCGGACCCTCCTCTGCACTCACAGAACGCATCAGGCGCGTGAACTCCCCCGGTTCTGCCTCTTGCTTATCCTCCGGTGCTGGCGTGTTCCCCGGTGCTGATCTTGGCTCCGCCTTCGGAAGTTGAGCTTCCCGAAGTTGAACCTCCGGAGCCTTAGGCAATCGGCTGAAAATCCGCGTGAAGTCGCCCGCCGCATCTTCGCCTGCCGGGGGACTGGGAGCCGGCGTCCGCACGGGCGCGAGCGCTTCTGGCCCGGCGGCTGGCGCCATTCCCCGAAAGAACTGCGTAAACTCCCCCGAGGACGCCTTCTGCTCCACTGGGGCCCTCTGCTCCAGTGGGGATGTTGGGCGGTCCGCAGCCGGTGCTTCGTTACTGGGGCCGCCCGCTGCCGGTGTAAGCGGCGCGTCGGATTCCCGCGCAGCCCGGCCGCGCACATCGCCCATCAGATCATCGACAGAAGACTCCACCGGAGACGCTAAAGGCTGCTGAAACATCCCCGTTGCACTACCCGGCTGGTCGGGCGTGCCCTGGCCTGCGTCTTCCGGTTTGCGGTCGTGCCCTTCGAGGTCGTTGGGAAGTTTCATTGCGTCTTCTGACGGATACTCTACCGGGCACGCTCAAGCTCGCGCTGCGCGGAACCTGCGCGCAGCTTACACTTGGGCTCCCTTGACAGTAAAGTTCTACCCACCACCCTGGCGCTCCCATCCGGTCATCCCCAGCTACCTGCTTGTGGAGCGCCACGGCGCGCGCGAGTACACGGATCACAAGACGGCATGTGCGCGCCGCGCTTTCTGCGGTAAACTTCGGATGCCTTTCCGCATGAAGCCGTCCTTCCCTAAGGTTCTGTCGCTATGAGATTTCTATCGCGGGTGGTCTGGGCCGAAGGCATGTACCTGGGCCCGCACCACTTCCAGACGCAAAGCCGATACTTCGAGGATTCGATTGCTTTCATCGTCTCCAGCCTCTGGCATGAGCCGTGGGGATTGCTCCACTTCGCTCTGGATGAAGAATCGATCTCGAACGGCAGCTGCGTGCTGTTGCATGCTTCCGGTGTCTTTCCCGACGGGTTGGCCTTCGATCTTCCCAACTCCGATCCGCCACCCTCCCCGCGCAACCTGATCGACGCCTTCCCGCCCACCGACACCGCCCTGAATCTCTTCCTTGCCGTTCCCAGGCGGCGCGATGCCGGCGATGACTACGCGGTGAATGGAGCCAGCGCCTCGGGCGCGACATCGGGAGCCCGTTTCACCGCCATGCAGCGCGTCATGCGCGACGAGACCAACGGCCTGGATGAGCGGGAGGTCGAGCTGGGGCGGAAGAACCTGCGACTGGTCACGGAAGCGGAGATCACCCGCGACCTGAGCGCATTGCCCATCGCCCGCGTGCTGCGCGACGGCCACGGACGCCTGGTCTACGATTCCGCCTTCGTCCCGGCATGCATGCGCCTGAACGCCAGCGATGCCCTGATGCTGCTGGTCAAGCGGCTGCTCGAGACCATTCAGGAGAAGTGCGGCAGCATCGCCCGCCCCGGGCGCACCCGCGGAAGCTTTGAAGCCCGTCACGCTGCGCTCGACGTGGCGAACTACTGGTTCCTGCACGCCATGTACTCGGCGCTTCCGCCCTTGCGACATCTGTATGGCACCAAGCACGCGCACCCCGAGGAGCTGTTCTGCGAGCTCTCCCGCCTCGCCGGCGCGCTGTGTACGTTTTCGTTTGACTCCGACCCGGCAGCGTTGCCCCAGTACGACCATCGCGATCCCGGCCCGGGCTTCCGGCGATTGGACCAGCACATCCGCCGCCATCTAGAGATCGTCGTCCCCTCGAACACTCTCAATCTCGACTTCCACGCCTCGTCGCCCTACATCCATGAAGCCGCGGTAGTCGACGAGCGTTCCCTCCGGCGCGCGCGCTGGATCCTGGGCATTCGCTCCAGCCTGGGCGAATCCGACCTGATGCGGCTAACCCCGCAGCTCATCAAGGTCTGCTCCGCCCGCTTTGTCTCCGAACTGGTCAAGCGCGCTCTTCCCGGCATGTCGCTGGCGCATGTTTCCGTGCCGCCCTCCGCGCTCCATCCGCAACCGGACATGCAATACTTCGCGCTCGACCTCACCGGTCCGTGCTGGGAGCACATCCTGCAGACCAAGACCGTCGGCATCTACATTCCCGGCGAAATCACCGATGCCGAATTCACTCTCACCGTCATTCTTGGGTCTTCTGATACGGAGCCATCCTGATGGAGTCGGCCGCCGCCCGCTTGAATAGCCTCGCCCTGTGCTTTCAGGAGCCGCTCACCGCCATCGTGCGCGTACGCTCCGGCCGTCAGCAGGTGCAGGACTCCGAGGTCTTCCGCAACCAGATACGGCGCGCGCTGCAGAGTTCCATGCAGGAGGCGCGCGGTCTCGGCTATCCCGGTGATCTGGTCCAGAGCGCCGTCTTCGCCGTGGTCGCGCTGCTGGATGAAAGCGTGCTCAACCTCCAGAGCGCCGCATTTTCCGAGTGGGCGCGCCGCCCGCTGCAGGAGGAACTCTTCGGCGGGCACATGGCGGGCGAGGTCTTCTTCCGCAACCTCGGCGATCTCCTGGGACGGCAGGACTCACCCGAGACGGCAGACTGTCTCGAGGTCTACTGCCTCTGTCTGCTGCTCGGCTATAAGGGCCGCTATGCGCTGGGCGGCAGCGGCGAACTCCAGGCCTCCGTCCGCCGGGCGAAAGAAAAGATCGCGCGCAGCCGTGGTCCCGCGCACATGCCGCAGGTGCAGAGCGGCACTGAGGTCAAGCTTGGCCGCGGCCGCGATCGCTGGAGCCGCGGCCTCGGCTGGGCAGCGGCAACCGCCTGCGTGCTCGCACTGCTTACCTTTGGTGCGCTTGATTTCGTTCTCCCGTCGGGAGCGTCCCGCATTCAAAACAGTACTGCCAGCACCCGCTAGGAGACATCGTTGGTGGTCAATCTGCTCGTCGTCGTGCTCCTGCTCATCGTCGCCGGTCTCGCCTACTTCGCTGGACCCGTGCTGCATCTGCAGGGAAACGCGCTTCTGCTGCTGCGGGTGCTGCTGGTCGCCATCGGGGTCGCGGCCGCGGCTGCCATTCTCTTCCTGCACCGCCGCAAAGCGCCGGCGGAGAGCACCGGCTCGAACGACGGTACAGCGGATCTCGATGTGCTGCTCGCGGATGCGGCGCGCAAGTTGCGCGCCTCCCAGCAGGCCGGTCCCCGCTCGCTCGACCGCATGCCCCTGCTCTACCTGCTGGGCGAGGCCAACTCCGCCAAGACCACGACCATTCTGCACTCCGGCCTCGATCCTGAACTCGTTGCCGGACACATCTACCGTTCGGGAGATGTCGTCGCCACGCCGCTGGTGAACGTCTGGTACGCCTCCGGTTCAGCCATCGTCGAAGCAGGCGAGGCTATCCGGGGCAACCCTTCCCTTCTGCACAAACTCCTGCGCCGGACCCGTCCCACCACCTATCGCT
>JBPCNO010000183.1:0-9996 GCA_051001135.1 Acidobacteriaceae bacterium | reverse complement strand
AGTTCATGTTTGCCAATGCCACGAACGAGCGCCCGGCGCTTTATTTCACCGTACTGGGCGAGCCCGCGCTGAAGATGCTTCGCTATCAGCAGCAGTACACCTTTTTCGACGGCGCTAAGGTAAACGGCGCCATACGCTTCATCAATCTCAGTCAAGTGCTGATCGAGCGAGGCTTGGAAGGTGTGCTCGAAGAGGTCACGAAGCAACTGGATGAATGCAGCCCAAGCATTGTGGTAGTGGACTCGTTCCGTAGCGTGCTAAGGAGTAAACAACAAAGCAACCATGAGTTGTAGGTGCAGGCTTTCACGCAGCAATTGGCATTGACACTCACGAGCTTCGAAGTGACGAGCTTCCTGATTGGGGAATATGCCGAGAGTGACCTGCAAGACAATCCCGTCTTCACAGTTGCCGATGGCCTGCTTTGGCTCTACCAGATTGTGGAGCGAAACTCGGTCGTGCGCAAACTGCAGCTCATGAAGGTGCGGGGACAGATGTCGGTGCCGGGTCTGCACACGTTCCGGATCACAAACAATGGGTTGCAGGCGTTCTCTCGAACGCTGGGCCTTGCCGGAAAGAAGCGAAAGGTTCCGGCCTCGAAACGCCTCTCAACAGGAATTCCAGAGCTCGACGAGATGATGGGCGGAGGTATCCCAGAAGGGGATAGCCTCTTGATCGCCGGCTCCTCCGGCACTGGCAAATCGCTTCTTGCGACTCAGTTTATTGCTGCTGGACTTCGGGCTGGAGAACCCGGAATCGCGGCAGTCTTTGAAGAGCGGCCGGACGAATACGCTGGGCGCGCTTCCATCTTCGGTCTGGATTTGAAAACGCCGATGAAAGAGGGGACGTTGGAAGTTATCTATCTGCGACCTCTGGACTTGTCCGTGGACGAGATGATGCAAGAGCTGCTCGATGCAGTTGCGAGGACGGGAGCGAAACGATTGGTAATCGACTCCCTGGCAGGCTTTGAGGTCGCACTTTCTCCGGGATTCCGTGCAGACTTCCGAGAATCTCTCTATCGGATGATCGTCGCCCTGACAGGAGTCGGCGTCACTGTTCTCAGCACCCTGGAAATGGAGGAGTCGTTCACCGAATTTCCGTTTAGCGCCTACTCGATCTCGTTTCTCACGGACGACATCTTGCGCTTGCGCTACGTTGAGATTGATGGCCAGCTTCGGAAGGTTATGGTGGTGGTCAAGATGAGGGGTGCCGCTCACAGCACAGATATCCGCGCGTACGATATCACTCCCGAGGGAATCATCATCGGGAAGCGAATGTCGGACTACACTAACCTAATTACTGGCATCCCAATCAAGAAGGAACCCTCCAACAGCAGGAAACCATCTGGAACCCGGAAGAGCCCTGTTCAGGTGAGCCATGACGACGGAGCTAACCACTAATACGAGGGCTTCCGAGATGTTGGACCTGTGCCGGGCAGTTACCGAAATCTCGCCAATGCCCATCGCCGGGGTTGAGGGTGCCGCGCATACGGTAACTTATGTGAATCCCGCATTCTGCCTTCTTGTAAAGAAGACCAAAGAAGTGCTGATCGGGCAAGAATTCGCCTCGATTGAACAAATCGGTCCGCAGTGTGCGCTCCTGCTCGATCAGGTGTACCGGACCGGCTCCGCAGAAACCCATACTGTGCGGGAGCGTTCGGGCTCTTATCCCCTTTGCTCTTACGCTATGTGGCCGGTGCTTTCGGGAGACAGCCACACCAAAGGCATCATTGTCCAGGTCATTGAAGAGGCATCGATCCACCAGGATGCCATCGCGATGAACGAGGCTCTCATGCTGGGCATGATCCGCCAGCATGAACTTACCGAACAGGCTCAACTCCTGAATACAAAACTTGAGGATGAGATCGCCGCCCGAAAAAACGCCGAGGCAGCGCTCATAAGAAGCGAAAAACTCGCTTCTGTGGGGCGGATGTCCGCTGTCATTGCGCATGAGATAAACAACCCGCTGGAGGCTATCACCGACCTGCTATACCTGGTGAGATCTATCGAGGGCATGCCCGATTTGGCCGTCGAATACCTCGATACGGCCGATGCGGAGCTGAAGCGAATCGCGCATATCACTCGGCAGACCCTCGGCTTTTACCGGGAGATGGCGGCCCCCACAACTTTCCCAATGGCAGGTTTGCTGAATTCTGTGCTCGATCTCCTGCGAGCTAAGGTTAGGGCCAAGCAAGCTATCGTGGAGTGCCAGTGCGATAGCGCGTTAGAGATCACTATTATGCATGGGGAGTTGCGGCAGGTCCTCTCAAACCTGCTTGCGAACAGTCTTGATGCAATCGGTCCGAATGGTCGAATCATTTTCAGGGCTTCCCTTTCCCGTGATCCGCGGGATGGGGGCAGCCGCATTAGAATCACCGTGGCAGATAGTGGCCAAGGTATGGATTCGGCTACCCTGCCTCAAATCTTCGAGCCGTTCTTTTCGACGAAAGGCCCCATCGGGAATGGCTTGGGGCTGTGGGTGAGCAAGCAACTTGTTGAAAAACAAGGCGGCTCCATCAGAGTACGGTCATGCGCGAATCGAGAGCAGCGCGGGACGACGTTCTCGATAATTCTGCCCCAAACTGCAACTCAGGTCTCATAAATTCTGCGGTAGGAGACAACAAGTCTGCCGCGCGGAATGATGGGCTACGCTTCCATCATCCGGGGACAGATAGGAATTACAAGCCAAGTCCCAACCCATAGCTGTGTTCCTGCTTCGGCGCGATCTCCTGCTGCGGCGGCTGGATGGACTGCTCCCACTTGTGCTGCAGCGTGTGGGCGCTCTCGCGGGAGACTTCCTGCCCCAGCGCGGCGGGCAGCCTCTCGCGGTCGTTAGTGAAGAGCTGCGCATCGTGCGCTCCGCGCGAGACTGCGACATAAGCCATGCGATTGTTGAGCAGGTCTTTCGCGCCCAGCTCCGTATCCACATGGACTAGCACCCGCTCGGCGGTCTGCCCCTGGCTAGAGTGGCTGGTCACGGCATAACCATGATCGAGATGCGGATGCCTGGCTGGATCGAGCTCGACGGAGCGGCCATCGTCCATGCGCAGCGACATGCGGCCTTCGGTGATGCTTTTGACGGTGCCCAGCTCGCGATTCGCAACCTTGAGGTCGTTCGCGGGCGCGGTGAACTGGATGCGGTCGCCCTGGGAGAAGCTGCGCGGCTCCTCGCGGTAGACCGAAACTCCCTGTTGACGGTGCGGATCGTAAGTCCGCTCCGTGCCGTCCTTCAGCGCCACTGTGATCCGGTTGTGCGGAGCGTCGATCGCGACCACGCGGGCATACTCGCCTTTGCCGATGCCGGTCTCCTTCGACCCTCGGCTATAGCGCAGCACATCATTCACCTCGTACCGCTCGGCCCAGGTGCGGGCTGCTCCGGTGAGATCCTGGCGCGGCACTAGCGTTTCGACCCTATGCTCTTCCCTGCCCACAGCGCCATGACGTTGCAGCTCGGCATGGATGCGCTGATTGATCTCCACGCGGGAGCGGTTGTCGGGCGAGACGACCAGCGTGTTCTCGGGCGACTTCGCGTATTCCTTGGCGATGGCGTCGATCCGCTCCTCGCGGCCTCGGAACTCATGCACCCGGCCCTGGGTGTCCAGGTTCTTGACCGCAGCTCCCACCTCGCCACGGGCGAGCCGCTCGACCACCTGCCGCAGCTCCGGCTCTTTCTGGCGCACGATCTGATCGAGCGAGATGGTCTTCATCCCGGCTTCCTGCAACTGCGCGAAGGGCTTACCGGCTTCGACCGCCTCATGCTGCCGCCGGTCGCCTACCAGCAACACGCGGTCCTTCGGGTGTAAGCGCGTCACAAACTCATGCATCTGCCTGGTGGACGCGAGTGAGGACTCATCGAGCACATAGAGCCGCTTCTCTCCGGTGTCCGGCCCCTGCCGTCGCGCCAGGTGCATCTGCAAAGTTGAAGTCTCAATGCCGGCCTCGCCCAGCTTCTGCGCCGCGCGGCTCGTCGGCGCGAAACCCTCCACCCTGTACCCTTCTCCCTCGGCTCCTTCGCGGATGACGGCCAGCGTCGTGGTCTTCCCGGCTCCGGCTATGCCGTCGATACCGACGATCTTCTCGCGCGACGCGAAGACCTCACGGGCGGCGACCTCTTGCGAACGGTTCAGCTCCGGGTGACGCTCCAGCGTGTCGAAGCGCTCCCGGCCTTCGAGCAGCATCGGGTCCTGATAGCCGCGCTGGTTGCCCTGCTGCATCTGGCCGACGATCTCCCGCTCCATCCGCACCATCTGGGCGGTCGTGATCTGCGGCCCACGCACGGACGCCTGCGCCTCGCGGAATTCGCCTGCCTGCATCCGGCGCTCGAACTCCTGCCGCACCTGGGTATAGGTGACCTCGCCCATGCCACGGTTGAGGGCTGTTTCGTAAAGCGCACGCCGGTCCTGTACGGCATCTTTCTCGAACAGGTGATCGCGGGCGTAGGTCACGGCCTGCCGCGCCGTCTGCTCCGGGCTGCGGGCTTGTACCTGCGATTGTTCTTTATGAAGCTCCCGCGCCCGCGCCTCGGCCACAACCCGGTCGGCCTGGTGGCCGTGCTGCCCGGCCAGTTCCCGATGCTGCCGCTGTACCTCTTCCGGCGATAGCAGCTCCTTCTTGTCGCGGGTGCGATGGGCGGCGATCTGACCGGCCGCCGCGCCGTCGATTCCCTGCTCCCGCTTGTAGTCCTGCACCTGTTGCCGTCGCGGACTCGACGCCACCAGATACTCGCGCGTGTAGCCCTTGATCTCCGGCTGGCCGTCCTTGCCACGCTCCAGCTCGTAGCCGAGTTTTTCGAGGCGCGTGGCCAGCTCCGCGCGATAGATCGCCGTGCCGTAGTGCTGCGAAGCGTACAGTTCATGCGACTGCACCGAACGGGTCTGGCCGTTCTCACGTTCGGTCACGTTGAAGATCACGGCATGGGTATGGAGCTGCGGCGCGGCGTAGCCAGCGACGGGCCGCGCGGTGTCGTGCTCGAAGGTCGCGGCGGCGAACTTGCCTGTTGTCTCCGGAGCATGGACGTTGCCGATCCGAGCCTGGGTGTAGTGCTCGACCTCGCCCAGCGCCACCCGGACACTCTCCCGGTGCGCCTCCCGCACCCGCTCATCGCCGCCGACAAGCGCGGTCAGCGAAACCGACTTCGGGGCGGAGAACGTCGCATCCCACCCGGCCCGGTGCTCCACGCTCGTGACTTCCTTGCCGCCTTTGCCTTCGTAGGTTCGGGAAACTTGGTGCCGCACCAGCTGCTCTTCGGTGAACGGGTGCTGGCCTTCGCTCAGTCGCGCGAAGTGCTCATTGCCGACTGCGCCCTCCAAGCCCCACTGCCCGGCAAGCCTGCCCTGCCATTCGCTAAATCCTTGCTGGTCGCGGCTCCAGTAGTTCTGCCGTTCCGACGCGAACTCCCGCGCGTGGTATGTCCGCGCCTGGCCTGCCGATAACGCTTTGGAGGACATCGTGAGCATAGGGACGGTGGACCTATTGTTCGATTTCTTCAAGGGTGGGGAGCAAATCGCGGCTTCCGTGGACGACGCGCTCGATCCTGACAGTATCCTTGCGAACCCTGAACAGGATGACGTACTGGCCGACTGGAGCAAGCCGGGCATCGACGCTAAGCTCCGGTCGGAGCCGATAGAGCAGTGGTTGCTTGGCGATGTCTGCGAAGCGCGACCGCAGCACCCGAATCCAATTGGCGGCGTGGCGGGGGCTGTCCTGGGAGATGTACTCCGCAATCTCCGCGAGGTCGTGCTTCACAAAAGGGGAAAATCTCAAGCGCATTATCGCCCGGATGCCTCAGCCAACGCCTCGTATTTTTTCTCCAGGGCATCAAGGATCGGTCCTGGGTCTTCTCCCTCAGAGTCGTCCGCCACAGCCTCCAGCCATGCTCTGCGCAGCTCGGAGAGGCCCTGCGCCCGCAAGTTACGTTTGTGGGTCCAGTCGCGCAAGGCGTCACGAACAACTTCGCTTTGGGAGGAGTATTCGCCGGCATCCACGGCCTGCCGAACAACTGTCGCCATCTCGGTGGGAAGGGCAATGCTCAGCTTCTCGATGGTAGGCATTAGGTATACCTCAGTAGTACCAGTTTATCTCACTCAATCTCCTTACTGGCATCCCAGGTGTACGCCGGTTTCGCCTTCTCCGGGACAACCGGAGGGGCCACCGGAACGCTCTGGACGACCTTCGGCGGTCTCGTCGGCGACTCGGACGCGGAAGGAATCGCCACCGGCGATGCCGGAATCGGCAGGGGAGCTGGAGAAGATTCGAGCGGCGCTGCCAGCGTGAGCGGCATAGGTCTCTCCAGCTCCAGCCACCTTTCCGGGGTAGCAATCTGCCGCGCTGGCGGCTCGAACATCCAGCGCCATAAGAGTTCACGCCTGCGCAAAGGCCGCCCCCACAGACGCCGCTCCCGCCACCCCTGGACCCCGGCGCGAGCGATCAGGAAGAGCAAAAACAAACTGACGAGCGACAGCGCGGGCCTCACAAAGAAGCTCTCCCATGCCCTTCCGTCAAAGTAATCGCTTCGCAGCATACTGGCGAGCTTGGCGGATTCGACCTGCTGCGGGTAGCTCCACTCCAGCCCCGTCCAGCCCTCCCGGGCTGCATCCGCGCTCAAGGAAAACGGCAGCGCGGCACCGGCCCACACCATGGCGGTCGCACTCTTCGCGAAGACATCCCGCTCTGTGGCGAAGGCCAGCTCCAGCTTGGATTCGGCTTTGGAGCCGCGTTCGCGCTTGCCTTTGGAATCAACTTTCCTGGGAGCGAGCTTCAATATCCAGCGGATCTCCGTATGCGCCTCGGCCTCGTTTTGGTGCCAGGAACTCGCGATATAGGTAGGAAGGTAGTACCGCTGGAGCGGCGTCAGGGTGTACAGCAGCGGGCTCAGAAGGGGACCGAATCCCAGCCCGAAAAACAGCACCACGATCAGACACCCGACCGCAATCTTCCCCTTCCGGCTCATCGCTCGGCTCCCTTTCGGCTCCCGCCTCGGCTCGTCTCGGCCAGGAAATCCTGAAGCAGTTTGCGCGCCTGTTCGCGCTTGCGCGCGTCCGCCGTCTCGCGGATTTTGAGCACGGATTCGGGGCTCAGGCTGCGCCCCTCCTCCCCGGCCTGGGCAGTCGCATGGAAGAGATTCAGGAGCATGTACCGGGTCGCCGACTGCTCCGCCAGCAGCAGCTCCATCGGGTCCGCCGGACGCTGCCGCGCCGCCTTCAACGCCAGATCGCGCAGCCACTCGGCCAGGGATTTACCCTCGCGCTCGGCGGCGATCTCGACCTCGCGCAGCTCCTCGGGCGTGATCCGCGTGGCGACGGTTTTGGTGCGAAAGCCGGGCTTCTCCTCCACGCCTGCGGAGGCGTTTCGGGGTTGAAGAACGGTCGTGCCGGGAGTGCTCAAGTGGTAAATTGTCCTGCTGAAAACCCTAGACCGTGCCCTCAGAAACCGTCAAGTCGCCTGGACCGCACCCCTGGGCTAAGTAGGTGTACGGTCAATGCGTTTACGCCAAAGTAGCAAATCCGGTTCCGCCGGGAACCGCGCGTAAACATACGTAAACGCGATTTCGCTAAGTTGCTCATTCAGAACGTGTTTACACACGTAAATGCCGCTGCGCCTTCGCGTTTACCTACAGTTCCCATTTGGGGGTGATGTGTCAGGCTTACTCCCGACGCGGAGCGGCGTTCTGTTGCTTTTCGCCTCTGGCGGCGACGTGGCTTAATCTTTCGGGTGGAGCATGGGGAAGCGCAGAACCGGATGCTTGCCGGGAATGAAATGCGCGACCGCCGTATCCACCAAGTCTAGTCCGTCGTCACTGTCGGTGAGGAATAACACGCCGCGTCCTGACGCCGGTTGCACCATGAAAAAGGATTGAAAGCCTGGGTTTGCCCCCCAATGGAAATATGACTTGGTGGGTGCGCTTTCGATGGCCAATCCCAGCCCCCATTCAATTCTTATGCTGTCGTTGACCACAGCCTGCGAAGACCTCTTCAAGGGCAAAGGGCGAACCGGGCGGAGGGTGCAATAAGGCGGTCACGAATTTAGCGTAATCATCAAGCGTGGTGTAGAGCGTCGAGGATGCAACTGCCTTGGCGTAGTGAGCAGGCTCTTCCGCCGTCCCGTCTGCGGTGTGGGGCGGGAGAGCAATTGCTGCAAACTCCGGCTTCCAAACGAAGCTGCTGTGATCCATGTGCAGGGGGGTCAAGACGGCGGCTTGCACGAAAATTCGCAGGGGCTCGCCGGTGATGGTTTCGACTACCCGCTGGAGGTAGACATACCCCTCGCCGGAATAGCTCCATTTGCTTCCCGGATCGGCAAGCAAGGTGAGCGGTTGACGGCGGGACCAGTTGGGCAGGCCGGAGGTATGGCTCAGAACCATGCGCCCCGTGATGCGATTGAACCGTGGATCGGTGACGGTATCGGTAGCTCCCTGGCCGAAAGGATTCTGCTGATGCCGATACGGGCCGGAAAGATAGCTTGCGAGCGGGCGGTCGAGGTCGAGCTTTCCCTGCTGAACGAGCGTCAGTACGGCAGCGGCGAAGACGGGTTTGCTGAGGGACGCGGCCTCGAAGATAGCAGCCGGGGAGAGCGGCTGGGCAGTCGTAGTGCAGAAGTACGTTTGGACTTTTGTTCCGGCGAAGCTGACGAGGGCCACGTCCGGGATATGGCTTTGCCGCATCCGGGGCAGCAGCAGATTGCAGACGGCGGGGCTTCCCTGCCCTGCCGCCATGAGCGGCCAGCAAACAAAACCCAGAGAACTCCAGCCGAGAACGCGACGACCGAAAGATATGCGTTTAGGCATGGGGTCTGCACTTTGCAGGCGAGATGATTTAGGCCTGTGGACCGGGGACACTGACCATCCAGTTGACGCCGAACTTGTCCGTGCACATGCCGAACAGGGGTGACCAGAAGGTCGGGGCAAGCGGCATCATCACGCTGCCGCCTTCGCTCAGCGCGGCGAAGAGACGCTTCACCTCGGCTCCGTTGGAGTCGTCCAGAGAGATATCGAAGCCGCCGAAGGACTTGCCGTGTCCGGGGGGCGCATCCGCTCCCATCAGCGTCATGCTGCCGATCTGCATGGCGGTATGCATGACGAGGTCCTTCGCCCCTTCCGGGCACGTTACCTCCGGGGGCGCGTCGCCCCACTTCATGGTCATCAGCCGCGTGGTGCCGAAGACGGTTTCGTAGAACGCAAATGCCGCATCACAGTTGCCGGTAAATCCCAGGTGCAAGTTGGTCTTCATCACGCCGCTCCTCCGCAACTCCAAACTGTACCGGTCCGCCAATTATCTCGCGCGAAGCTCCTCATGTGTTCATGCTTGTGTAAGGGTGTCAGGAGGGCTTTGTGGCTGTTTGGACGATGGTTTCCCTGCCCCGACCGCAGTCGTGGCCTTGGCGGTGGCTTTTTGCTCGATTGTCGAGGTGCCAATCGTTAGCCGCAACCGCCAGACCAACCCCCACCCTCATTAGGAAGGTTTTGTTTTTGTTTCTGCGGGGGGTTTGGGGGGGCGCAGCTCCTCCAAGGAATGCGAACGTGAGTTCGCTAGGTCGTTCCGCAGGAACGCTCCTTATTTGAAGTTTTCCTCGGCTGTTGACGGAATAACTACTAGATTTTCTATATGAGTTTTAACTACAAGAAGAAGTGTCACCAAATCATCCCCACCTTTTGCAGCAAAGTGTCACCAAATCATCCCGGCAAGCGTCACCAAATCATCCCGGAAAACATGCTCTTTCCACACGGGTTATGTGGATGACTGTTTTAAGCGCTGCGTTTTGGGATAACCGCGAACTTGGAGGGGTACACCGTCATTCCCCGTTGGGTCGCCTCGACCTTCATGTGCTTAAGGAACGGGGCGACTACCGCAAGCTCCTTCTTCACCCGATTGCGGAACTGTCGGACGTGCTGATAGGAACTGCCGAGCTGCATCATGAAGGACTGCCACCCGATGGTGACCGGCTTGCCTCCACGTCCGCGCGTGAGTGTGTAGGCCCGATAAAGGCACCAAGCGTACAGGTCAAG
>JBPCNO010000182.1:0-26865 GCA_051001135.1 Acidobacteriaceae bacterium | reverse complement strand
GCGTGGCTACATCGCGCGGCAGGCCTACCTTGACGCCGGCTTCGGCGAGCGCTTCGAGGATGATATAGACATACGCCGGGCCGCTGCCCGAAAGCCCGGTCACCGCATCCATGTGCTTTTCATCGATCAGCACGGTGCGCCCCACGCTGCGGAAGAGCGATGCCGCGATCTCCAGATGCTCTTCGCTGGCGTACCGGCCGCGGCAGAGCGCCGTCATGCCTGCGCCCAGCATGGCCGGGGTGTTCGGCATGGCGCGCACCACCGGCAGGTCCAGCGCCGCCGCCGTTTCCATCGCGCCGGTCTTCACCGCGGCGGCAAAGGAGATCAGCAGCGTTCCCGTGGAGAGCGACGGCCGGATCTGTTCGATCAACCCGGCGACGGTCGGGGGCTTGACCCCCAGGAAGAGGATGTCCGCACCGCGCGCGGCAGCGATGTTATCGGTCGTGGTGTGGACCTTCAGGCGCTCCGCCAGCGCATTGGCGGTCGATGCATGCTGCACCGTCGCGACGATCTGTTCCGGGCGGAAGAGCCCCGATTGGAGGAAAGCTCCGATCAGGATGGAGCCCATCTTGCCCGCGCCCAGAACGGCGACGCGAGCCTGTGCAAGATCGATTGGCGGCATGCTCGCTCCTACTTCGCTATGGCCGCGCTTTGCGCAGCCGCCGTCTCGCCGGCCTTGGTCTCGCCAGTCTTGGTATCGCCAGTCTTGGTCTCGCCGGTCTTCTGCGCGGTAATCCACGCATCCACGCGCTGCTCCACCACATCCAGCGGCAACGCGCCGGAGTCAAGCACCTCGTCGTGGAAGGCGCGAATGTCGAACTTCGGTCCCAGCTCCTTCTCGGCCTTGGCGCGCAGCTCCAGGAACTTCAACTGGCCGATCTTGTAGCCCAACGCCTGCCCGGGCCATGCGATGTAGCGGTCTACCTCCGCCTGGACATTGGTCTCGTCGATAGCGGAGTGCGCGTGGAAGTAGTCCACCATCTGCTGGCGCGACCAATGGTCGGCATGCACACCGGTATCGACCACCAGGCGGATGGCGCGCCAGACATCCGCCTCCAGCCGGCCGTAGTCGCTATAGGGATCCTGGTAGAAGCCGACATCCTTCCCCAGATGTTCGGAATAGAGACCCCAGCCTTCGGTGTAAGCGGTGTAGTAGGTGTGCTTGCGGAAATCGGGAATACCGGTGAGCTCCTGCGCGATGGAGATCTGCAGGTGATGCCCGGGCAGTCCCTCGTGGTAGGCCACGGCCTCTACATCCGCGAGCGAGCGCGTCGCGTAGTTGTAGGTGTTGATGTAGACCGCGCCAGGTCGTTTGCCATCGGGGGTGCCGTGCTCGTAGTAGGCGGCGGCCTGGTCCTTCTCGATATAGGCGGGCACCGCCTTGACCTCCAGCGGCGCCTTCGGAAGCCGGCCAAATAGCTCCGGCAGTTTGGGTTTCATGTGATCGAGATAGCCACTGTACGTAGCCAGCAGTTGCTCGGCGGAGGTCGCGTGCAGCTTGGGATTGTTCTTGATGGAGGCCTGCATCGCCTTCAGGTCAGGGAAGCCGAGCTTCTTCGCGATCACCAGCATCTGCGCTTCATCGGCGGCCACCTGCTGTTCGCCGATCGCGTGAATCTGGTCCGGCGTCAGGTTGGTGGTGGTGCTCTGCCGCACGCGGAATTCGTAGTAGGCTTTGCCGTCCGGCAGCGACCAGATGCCGGGTTCCGCGCGGCCATGGGGAATGTACTGCGCCTGCAGGAAGCGGCCGAACCGGGTGTACGCCGGCAGCACCTGCTTCGCGATCACATCCAGCAACTGTGTGCGGATGGCAGCCTGACGCGTGGGGGAGATCGATGCGGGAAACTTCTTGAGCGGCAGCGCGAAGGGTGAGTCCTCCGGCCTGGTGTTGGCGATGGAGTTCACCTGCACCAGAACCTTCTCCATCAGGTACTTGGGCACCACGCGGTCGTCGTCCATGCCGGTCATCATGTTGGTGGTGATCTGCGCAAAGGCATTGGGGACCTTCTGCAGCCGCGCGATGTAATGGTCGTAGTCCGCCTCGTCGTCGAAGCTGAGCAGCGAAACGAGCTGCGGCAGTCCCGAGTGCAGACCGTTGAACTGGTTCACCGGCATCTCCCACGGCTTGAAGCGGGCCTCTTCCTGGTCTTCGACCAGCGAACGCACCAGCAGATCCTTGCTGAGCCGCTCCTGGTCGGACATGCCGTCGGTGTTGACCGCGCTCAGCCGGTCCAGAAAGCCGCGTTCCCGCTCGAGTGTGGCGTTGTGGGCGGTCACGGATTCGTCATCGAGCTCATCGTCATACCGCTTGTCGCCCAGCGTAGAAGCAAAGGTGGGCGAGTGGCGCAGCCGATCCTGCCAGTAGTCGGAGAAGATCTGGTCCAGCGTCTTCTGGCGTTCGGCCAAGGGCGCAGCAGAAGCGGCTGGCGTGGTCGCCTGGACCGCGTTCTTAGGGAACGTCTGGGCCTTGGACGCAAGAGGAAGCAACAGCGCGGCCATAAACAGAGGGGAGAGATGGCGCATGAGGGAAAGCGCTCCTTAGGTTGAAAGCTAGGGCAAGTGTATGACAATACGCGCGGAAGCAGCCCCGGAGCGCGGCCGAAAGATCGAGTGTCCATGCGATTGCGACGGCTGCACGAAATCTTCTTGTGCAACGACTCGTCGCGGACGTAGCATTCTGTCCTCCGAATTGGAGGTCCCGATGAAAAGTCTATGTGATCTGCCCGCCTGCTTCTTCTTTGGGAGCAATGCGGCTGGTGCAGCCGCGCCGTCCAGCGCGACTTCCGCCAACGTGCCGTCGCGGTTCTGCTCCCGCTTGGGATTTGCGCTCGCATGCTTCGCCATGTGTGGAACGCTGGCCCATGCTGCCCGTCGACGCACGGCAGAACCTCCGGGCCAGCCGGTGCAGAAGCTGATTGCCGCCAGCATCGATGCACAGAGCGGCATCATCACAGTCGGCGCTTTGACCTACGCGCCTCGTTTCTCTATGGACAACGGGGCTCACATTGTCGCGCTGGACCGAACGACCTTGCAGCTTCTGCCCAACGGAGACCAGACCTTTCAGACATGGATCGATGTAAACAAGTTCCTCGACGGGATCAGGGCGGGAAGCCATGCGGACGCGATCATCATGGCAACCAGTTTCGGGTACTCATTCTATGGTTTGACCTTCGCCGATATGGCTGAGGCGCTCGAGCAGTTCGGGCTTGAGGGAAGTACGGATTTTCAAGGCGCCTTCCTGCATTTCTCGCTGATTGGAAATGGAGGCCTGCAGCCGGGTCAAGCGCACGTGGCGTTTTATCAGGGGCTGACCAGGACAGCCCGGCTGGTCCAGGGATATTTCGCGAAGAATTCGCAGGGAACCTACACCTTTATACAGCCGGACTATGTCAGGTATGGCATCCAGCCGGACGGTACGATTCAAGTTGGATCGAAGAGCTTCGACGTAGCGAGCGCCAGCGGCGCCGGCTGCAGCGGCGGGGGATTTCACCTTCTCGCCGTTAACGCGCTCGACCTGAGTGTTTCTGCGAACCGCGACTTCTGTAATGTGGACACCGATCCCGCGGCCCTTCAGTCGCTCATCAGTGATCTGGACACCTATACCAATCGGAGATACCGGGCGGATATCGTCTTCTTCACGAGTTATGGAAATGCATTTGGCGCGAGTCCGCCGGACGAGCACGCGTGGACCATGCCGATCGCGCTGAAACTGAAGGACAGGCTGGCGGGAACGCCGGAGACGTTCTTCAACTCCACCAGAAGCGACACCTATTCGATCGTAGGCGCACCGGCGCTTTCCAGATTTGTCACCGAACCAGCTCACTCCCAGGAGACCGGCAGCGTCTACCCGGGGCATCCGAGCAGCGGGTTGCGCGGTGTTCTGGGGCGGAACCGCCATTACGATTACTACGTTCCCATCGACGCTGACCTGACCGGAAGCGCAAACCTGGAGTTCTACGGCATCCTTGCTCTGCCCTCTGCGCCGTTTCCTCACCCCTCCAATGATGCGGAGGTCGCCGCCTTCCAATACATCAACAATGCACTGTGCGGATCGAAGGACTGCAACGCACGGAATGCTTACGGGAACCTGAACCAGCCCATATCCGATTATCAGACCAGGCTCGCCTCGCTCAAAGATCCAAACGATCCGGATCACGACTGCCCGACGGCCCCAGGTCCCTCGACCAGTCCCTTCTGCACGGTGAAGATCCAACTGGCAACGGAATTCAGCGATGTCGCCTCAGCCCGGGCGCTCTATGGGAACCTGAAGGACCTCTGGCTTGGATCGGGCACCAACGGCATTCTCTCCCTGCTGACCGTCTATCAATCCATCAAGAATGAGGTGGGCGCGGCGGGCAGTGCGCCCGCAAAGAACGTTGGCGTGCCTATCCTCAGCGCGCTCCTCTCGATTGGGAGCTTTGCTCCGGGAATCGGTCCTGTTCTCGGGATCACCGATACGGTCATGACCTTCGCCACTGGCCTGGCCAGGGATGCGGATGGCAATCAGACCACGGAGCTCGACACCACCGTGGCTAAGCTCGAGGACAACGCCGCGCGTACCTTCAACGAGCAGGCGGTCGTGATCGGGACACAGTTCGACCTTGTCTACCAGGACTGGAGCAAACTGGACGCTCTGGGCAAGGCTTTGCAATCTCAGGCGCCTGGCTGGACGTGGAGCTCGTCTTCAACCGGCATGATTCTGCAAGGGATGAAACCGGCGGTGGAACAGTCGTATTACCAGGCGCTCCTGCCGGCGGTGTATGCGTTGGGCTTCTACGTACCGGCGGGAGATGGCTGGCCGACCGATCCGCATAACTACTCCGCGTACTGCGGCCATGTTACCTGCGACTTTCCCTTCGGCAGCAACTATGCACCTTACACCTACCCCAGCGATCCGCAGCTCTATCCGGATCCAGGAACGCAGACGTTATGGGCGGGGAACGGCTGGTGGGGCATCAGCAGGCGTGATTCACGGAATACCCACGCCCCGGATTGGGGCTACCAATATAGCCCTCCCATCAACACCTTTATGGCACATTTGTTCCTGCCGCAGGCAGAGGGCGGCCTCGGAGTGTACCGGCCGGCCTTCTTCGAAAACTGGCTGCAGGCGCGAATTATCTGTCTGCCTACGAAGGACCACAGCCACGAGTACGAATTTGGAGGCTGCTACTGGAAGAACGCGACATCGTCGCTAGAGACCCCGCCGCTATCGACTGCGGGCTTGTCCATCACGCCAGGCGATATCAAACGCGATGGAACTCGCGCTACCGTGACTTTGCGGATCTCCAACTCAGGGCCGCTTCAGGTGGACGATTTGTACCTGACCCGTATCTCCGTCCGTGCTCTAGAGTGGTCC
The DNA here is from genome assembly GCA_051001135.1 of Acidobacteriaceae bacterium. Classification (GTDB taxonomy): domain Bacteria; phylum Acidobacteriota; class Terriglobia; order Terriglobales; family Acidobacteriaceae; genus CAWHMN01. The sequence goes on along the minus strand of JBPCNO010000182.1, from coordinate 21,509 downwards.
CGCGACACTTCCGCACAGGATGCGGAACGTTGCGGCCAGGTTTCGATCGACAACCCCGGCCTTCCCCTCCGGTTGGGCGCACTGGCGCCGGGTGGTCACACCGCCATGGTGCTGCATCTGGAGATACCATCCTGCGTGACGGAGGTCTCGATCACCGAACGGGGCAAACTCAAAACCGCTGCCAGCGACGATTGGCAGAAGTTCCGGCTGCGGCAGAGGGCGGACAGCGACTAGGCGTAACCGATGATGCTGCGCCGGCTCACAACATTCGGGCCTGCCTAGATCGTGCGCACGCGTGTGGATTTTTCATCCGAAGCGATGACGCCGTCGCGGATGTGGACGACGCGATGTGCGAACTCTGCGATATCCGGCTCGTGCGTGACCAGCACGATGGTGTTGCCGCGATGGTGAAGATCATCGAACAGCGCCATGATTTCGTCGCCGGTCTTCGAATCGAGGTTGCCGGTAGGCTCATCGGCCAGGATGATGGACGGCCGGTTGACGAGAGCACGCGCGATGGCCACGCGCTGCCGCTGTCCTCCGGAGAGTTCATTCGGCTTGTGCAGCATGCGATCTTCAAGATTTACCGCGCGCAGAGCGGCCTTCGCCCGCTCAATGCGCTCTTGCGCTGAAGTGCCGTTATAGATCAACGGCAACTCCACGTTGTGCAGGGCAGTGGCGCGCGCCAGCAGATTGAACGTCTGGAAGACGAAGCCTATCTCGCGGTTGCGGATGCGCGCCAGCTCGTCGTCATTCAACTCGCTCACCAGGTGTCCGTTGAGCATGTAGCTGCCCTTGCTGGGTGTATCCAGGCAGCCGATCAGGTTCATCAGCGTGGACTTGCCGGAGCCCGATGGTCCCATGATGGCGACGTACTCGTTGTGCTTGATACGCAGGCTGACACCACGCAGAGCATGCACCTGCTGTTCGGAGCCCATGTCATAGGTCTTCCACAGGTTTTCCACCTGGATGACGTCGCCCTGCGTTCGGGGAACAGCCGGAACCTCGTTGCGGATCATGGTCTCTGCCGCCATCTGTGCTCCTTACCTCTCACTTACTTGACGCACTTTGAATCACCGGCGCCGCTAGGTTGTTTCTGTTTCCTTGGGAACCGCGTTGGCATCGATAATCTTCACCGGGGTGTCGTTCTTGAGGGTCCGCAGCGTTTTGTAGGAGCCGGTAACGATCTCGTCGCCGGGTTGCAGCCCGCTCAGCACCTCGATATCGGTTGCACCTGTAATCCCCGTCTTCACCGGGACGAAGACCACCTTCATCTTGCGCTTATCCCCCCGCAGCACAAAGACGCCCTGCACCTGTTCGTCGTTCTTGGGCGCACCGGTCGAAACCTCTGCTGCGTGGGCGGACTTGGACGATTTGGATTTCGGATCGACGAGCTCGCTCGGCCGGCGCATGGTGAGCGCCTGAATGGGGATGGCGATGGCATTGGACTTCTCGGAGGTGGTGATCTTGGCGGTCGCTGAAAGTCCAGGGCGGAGTTCATCCGATGGATTATCCAGCGTCACCACTACCTTGAAGTCCTTGGCTTCTTCCGTGCCGGTGGTGCTCTGGCTGGTCGCGATGCCGGTCGAGCGCAGGATGGCCTGATCGCCGATCTGCGTCACGTGTCCCTTGAAGACCTTGCCGGGCAGCGCATCCACCGTCACGTCGGTGCTCTGGCCTGGCTGCAGGTTCACAATATCGGTCTCGTCTACCTTGACCTCCGCCGTGATCACCGACATGTCGGCGAGCGTCATCAGCGTCGATCCCTCGGCGTTCTGGATGCCAACCACCACCGTCTCACCCTCGCGGACCGGAAGATTGGTGACGATCCCGTTGAAGGGAGCAATGCTCGCTGTCTTGTTCAGCGAATCGTAGTTGCTGCGCAGGTTGGCGACCGCGGATCCCACCTTGCCCACGGCCGATGCAGTCTCGGCGCGCGACTGCACCAGGGCAGCCTGTTGCTGGTTGAGGGTGGCGACATCGGTGTCGTACGCCGCTTTGCGCGAGTCGTAGTCTTGTTTGGAGATCAGCTTGTTATCGTACAAACCCTGGGCCCGCGCGAAGTCCAGCCGCTTCTGCTCCAGATCGGCCTGGGCGTGAGCTACCGAGGCCTCGGCCGTCTTCTCTGCCGCCTCAAAGGAGGAGACGTCGGTCTTGGCGGAGCTGATGGCCGCCTGCTGCGCATCCACCCCCGCCCGCGCCTGCACGCTCTCGATGGTCGCCAGCAACTGGCCCTTGTGAACCTTGTCGCCTTCCTTGACGTACAGATGAGTGATGCGGCCAAAGGCCGTGGCCCCCACGTTGACATAGGTTTTGGGCTTGATCTGTCCAGTGCCGCTTACCTGCGCGACGATGTTCTGGCGTACTACCTTGCCGGTGACCACCTTGGTGACACCAGACTGGGCCCGGGCCACGACGATCCCCACTACGGCGGCAACAACAATCAGTAATCCCAGGATAAGCAAGATGCGTTTACGTTTCATCTTCAAAGTGACCGGTCCATCGTCGAGCGCGGAATGAGGTACGAATCTCCTGCGGCAGAGGTTCCATCGCGGTAAGCGATGCGAATTCGCCGTGGTTACGACCGCTCCCTTGAATGGTTACTATGGAGAAGCAGGAAGGCGGAAGGTGTGCACCATCATACCAAGGTCGCCTGCACTTTCGCCCATCACAGTGTCAGTCATCGGCCCCAGGGCTACCTTCCGGGGTTTGCATTCGTGTCCCCTTCCTTGTGTTCCTTGGAGACAAACTTCTACAATGGGTGGACTCTTGAAAGGTCCCAGGCAACCTTATGTATCCGGTTCGTCACACCTTTTTTTGCGCCCTGGCTCTTGGAGCCTTGAGCCTTCTGCTTCCCGCTTCCTTTGCGCAGACCGCGCAACCCTCGAGCGAAGCTCCTGCCGCCTCCGATCAGCCTACGCAGGATCCGCTGCAGCGGCCGCTCAGTGACAAGGAGCGTTTCAGCCAACAGAAAGAGCTCAAGCAGGAATTGAAGGGCTCCTACAAGAAGTGGCTGGATGAAGATGTTCGCTGGATTATCACTGACCAGGAAGAGAAGGCCTTCAAGAGTCTGTCGAACGACGAAGAGCGCGAGGCGTTCATCGAACAGTTCTGGCAGCGGCGCAATCCCAATCCGGAGTCTCCGGAGAACGAGTTCCGCGAGGAGCATTACCGGCGCATCGCCTACGCGAATGAGCACTTTGCCGCAGGCAAGCCCGGCTGGAAGACCGATCGCGGTCATATCTATATCGCGTTCGGCAAGCCCGACAGCATTGAAGCGCATCCCGCCGGCGGCAACTACCAGCGCCCCATTGAAGAAGGCGGCGGCGAGACCTCGACCTTTCCCTTCGAGCAGTGGCACTACCGCTATATCGAAGGTATCGGCGAGAACATCGACATGGAATTCGTAGACACCTGCCAGTGCGGCGACTACCACATGACCATCGATCGCTCAGAGAAGGACGCACTGCTGCATGTTCCCGGCGCTGGTCAGACGCTGTACGAGGAGATGGGTCAGTCAAAGAAGGCGGATCGATTCCACGGCGGGTTGGAGAGCCTGGGCAATGGGCCACTGGCCGGGATGCAGGCGTCCAAACAGTTCGATCGTCTGGAGCAGTTTGCCAAACTGCAGGCCGCGCCGCAGATCAAGTTCAAGGATCTCGAATCCTTCCTCACCAGTCACAAGGTGTTGAACGGACCGTTCTTTCCCTTCGACGTCCGCACCGATTATGTGAAGGTCACCGAAGACACAGTGCTGGTCCCGGTAACCCTCCAGATCAAGAACAAGGACATCACCTTCAGCACCAAGGATGGCGTCTCGAAGGGCGTAGTCAATATTCTTGGACGAGTGACCACGATCACGGGGCACATTGCTCAGACGTTTGAGGATACGGTGCTGGTGGAAGAACCGAGCGAGTTGCTGCCCAAGACGCTCGAAACCTCGCAGGTGTACTGGAAGGCGCTTCCCCTGCGTCCCGGCCATTACCGCGTGGATATCGCCATCAAGGACGTCAATAATCCGGACCATATGGGTACCTGGGCCCAGGGCATCATCGTGCCCAAGTTCGATGACGAACACCTCGCTGCCTCCTCGCTCATTCTGGCCGACAAGATGGAGCGTGTACCGTCCAAGGAGATCGGCACCGGAAGTTTCATCATCGGCAACACCTTCATCCGTCCGCGGGTGAGTGCGACCCAGACGACGCCGGCAAATTTCCATCAGAACCAGAAGCTGAGCTTCTGGATGCAGGTCTATAACCTTGGCATCGACGACAAGAGCAAGCAGAACGCCGCTACCGTCGAATACCAGATCGTGGATATGGCGACCAATAAGGCGCTCCTCGATACCTCAGAGGACAGCAAGACCTTTGGAGCCAACTCTGATCAACTGACAGTGGAAAAGACGCTTCCGTTGGGGAGCCTGAAACCCGGAAAGTATCAGGTAACCATTAAAGTCAACGATAGTGTATCCAAACAGCAATTGGCGCAATCGGCACCGTTCACGGTAGACTAGCGGCGTTCGCACAACCCGGGGGCTGCGGTCTGGCGCTCCGGTAGAACGGCCCTCCCTGGAGGAGTGACGAATTTCGCAGTGAGAGACAGGATCCTCCAAATCGCATGTGCCGTTGCAGCTTCGGCTGTGTGGATTGTGCCATCGTGCGCCTTCGCCGCCGACACCTCCATTGGCGGCGTGGTTCGGGACCGCGGCGGCATCCCGCAGATTGGCGCGCTGGTCGAACTTCTGCGGGGGGACCGGACTCCGGTCGCGAGCGTGCGAACAGACGGCCAGGGCACGTTCACTCTGGCTCACCTGCTGCCTGGCGTATATCAATTGCGGGCGACCGAGACCGCCTATCTTCCCTCCGTACGCCAGCATCTGCGGGTAGCCCCGCATCAGCAGACGCTCGCGGACATCACCTTGAGCACGCTGTTTGAAGCTGCTGACTGGATTCCGGCGGAGAGGAGAAGTGCGTCCGAGCCCGATGACGACTGGAAGTGGACACTGCGTTCTTCGGCCAATCGGCCGCTGCTGCGCTTCGATGAAGACGGACCGGTGCTCGTCTACGAAGGAAACGGGGAGGGAGCCGGGAAGAGTACGGCGGAGGGCAAAGCCCCTCGCGCCAGCGAGACCCGCGTCTCGGTGCGCGGCGGCGGACGCATCTTCGGCGAGAGCGGGGTCCAGAATACCGTGGAGTACGAGCAGACAGCGCCGGATGGCCGTCGCGCGCTGGTCCGCGCCCAGGTAGGGACCACTCAGGGCGCTCCCAGTGAGTACACCGCAGCCTATGAGCGCGCAACTGTTCCGGGCCAGCCGCTGCGTGCAGCTGTCGCATTCCTGAATCAACCCGGCGTGACCGGTTCCGCTCCCGGCGCCGGTATGCAGATCGCGGTGTTGCGCACCGCCCAGGCCATGCAGCTTTTGCCCTCCATTCAGGCGGAGTTCGGCAATGAGATCGTCGCCATGAATATGGGTCGAGAGCAGATTCAGAGTCACCCATTTGCTTCCGTGAAGTGGCGCGGACAGCGCAGTACCCTGGGCTATGCGCTGGCTACGGCCCGGCAGGCCCAGACCGGCGAATCGATTGCAGATGACGGCACCCTGCTGCCTCGCGCAGCGGTCGCGGACGGCCGGCTTGCGCTGGAGCACGGTCTGCACCAGGAGCTTCGCTGGACGCGCGAACTGGACTCTGACTCGGCATCGGGCGCCACACCCGGCGCAATGCTGACGCTTGCAGTATTCGACGACAGTTGGAGCAACAGCATCCTGAATGGCGGCGGTACTGTGTCTTCCGCGGACAGCGCCGCGGGTCAGTTGCTCATCGATCCGGTTGCGGGCGTGCTGCGCGCCGCGGGACACAGCTATGCCGGGCCTGGATTCCTGACGAGCATCGAGACGCATGTTTCGCCGGAGATCGCAGTCTCGGCGACTTACGCGATCGGACCCGCACTGCAGACGTCTGATCCGGCGGACGAGACCGCGTCCATAGCGCACGTGCTCGCTTCCCTGCACGCGCGTACCGCGCATGCCGTCACTCTCGCGGCGAGCGGAACCGTAGTACGCACAGGCACCCACTTCCGCGCCTCCTATCGCTTCCAACATGCCGATGAATTGACGCCGGTGGATCCCTGCGATTCACCGCTTGAGGAGGCATATCTAAGCATGTTCCTTCGCCAGCCTATCCACCGCGGCAGGATCTTTCCCGGAGGCATGGAGGCGACGGTGGATGTGCGCAATCTGCTGGCGCAGGGCTACTACCCGTTCATGACGCGGGATGGCAGCACGCTCTATTTCGCCCAGGCGGGGCGCTCTATCGAGGGCGGAATCGCCTTCACGTTCTAGGCTATCCAGCGGCCGGCCCAATTTCGCCAGGCGCCCGTCACCGTGATATAAAAGATCAGAACAGGGCAACGTTCTTCCCACCGAAAAGCAGGCCTCTCCGGTCTGCGCCAAGCTGGACGCGTAGCTCAACTGGCAGAGCATTCGACTCTTAATCGACAGGTTGTAGGTTCGATTCCTACCGCGTCCACCATGCTCATTCCAAATAAGTTAGCCCGCAAGTAGAAACTCTAAACCCTGCGCCTAGCTGGCGCACTGTGGGGGGATTTGTGGGTGGTCTGACAATCGACAGCGCAAGTGGATCGAGGCCGGCTCCTCGTGAGAGGCGGCGGCGGCAAACTTCGCGGTGTTGAACACTCCGGGCGGCGCCAGGTGGCGCGATCGATGCGGACGTGTGAGCTGAGTTCAGCGTTGCGCGCGGGCGCTACTATCGGCGGCGCCCTGCGGGGTACAACGACATCGTGCATCCATTCACGCGATGTCGCAGTGCTCGACATCGCTGGCGCTTGACGCTGGTGCATGCGGGCGGCACAGCGGGAGCTACAGGGGCTTACCCCAATTCTCTGTCATCCATGGCCACGCCGCCTGCGGCCCGAATCCTGAGTAGAAGGGCGAGTCATTCAGGCTCATTATCAAAACGTACTTGGCTCCGAGAAGCGCTCTCAGCTCATCGCGCAGCAAAGGCAGACGCATCTCTTCGCCGGGATAAGTCACCAGCCACAGATCTTCGAACCAATGCCAGACCTGCCAGCCTTTTCTCTGCAGATGGAGAGTGATCTCATTCCTCTCCGCGGCCGTCGGTCCGACCAGGTTCCCGGCACCCGAATTAGTGGCTATCAGCACGCGGTTGGTCATTCGCTTGCCTCAACTGAGTCATGGGCTGATCTCTCGATTTGAGGAACGACCTTCGCTGTCTCATCAATGAGTGGCCGCTCCTTAAAACCAGAAATATCGTCCCCCGTGCGGCTCTGCTGCAGAGCCATCTTGTCCAGCGTGAATCTTTCAGACCGCAAAGCATCTGGGTTCTTGACCATGAAGTACATGAAAGCCCCAATGAATGCGAGAACTACTAACGCAATGAGGCCGAGCACTGCAGATGGAATCCAGGATCCCGGAATGTACTTTGCGGCACCCATGAAGACGCCAGCCACCACAATGATCAGCCACACAAGTGGCTGAAGAGTAGTCGAGCGGGAGCTTTTTCCGCTGGAGTGCTGGAGCAGTGAAAGGAAGTGTTCAAAAGGCATCGTTGTTCGTACTCAGCTGCGGCAACACGAGAATACACGGTTGGATGCTCGTGAGGATTGGGTAGTCTGGCCGAAGAGCGCCTAGATGATCCATGTCAGAGCGCGCGAGAAGACCCAAGGGCCTCGCCTCAATTCGGATTGCCGACCTACTTCTCAGGAACGGCAGGCGAGCGAAGAAGCTTCTAGGGTCCGACCTCTTAGGCTTGAGGTGTTTGTCACCTATCCAATACTGATATCGCTGTGCGCTTCGCCTCGGCGCGAGTATGCGAGTATCGCTCCATCATCTTGCGGGAGAGATGGCCGGCGAGAGACATGATCGTCGCGTCTGAGGCGTGCGATTCGGCCAGGCGGCTCACGAAGGTGTGACGCAAGTCATGCCACCGGCAGTCGACTTTCGCGGCCGCGCGCGCCGCGGTCCAGGCAACCTTCCACGAGCCGATCGGCTTCGTCGGATCCGTCGCATACGGAACGATCTTTCCCTCGAGATACCCATCCTCACCTGCCAGGCCGTAGCGCTCAGTGGGGAACACATAATGCGCTGGTGCGGCATCGGGGAACAGGCTGCGCCACTCCTGGAGCGCCAGGAGCGCTGTCTCGGTGAGCGGAATGCCCCGGCCCTCTCCGCCGGCCGTCTTGCTCTTTCCGACCGTCAAGTGCCTGCCAAGCAGGTCGATCTGGCGCCAGCGCAAGAGGCGCAGTTCACCATTCCGCAATCCAGTGTGCAGAGAGAGCAGGACCGCGACCGGAAGCGAGCGGGATCTGCTCTTCTTGCATGCGGCAAGAAGCCGGTGCTGCTCGTCTGCCGTCAGGGCCCGACCGATGTCACTCTCGGTCCTGAGCATGCGCACGTCGGGCTGGACATTGGCCCAGAGGCGGTGCTTACGTAGGACCGCGCGCAATGTTCCCACTTCCATGTTGATGGTGCGCGGGCTGGCCTTCTCTGCCTTGCGTGCGGCTTGATAGCGGCTCACATCGTCTCCGGAGATGTCGGAGAGCAGCATGCGGCCGAAGTGAGGAAGCAAGTGCCCGAGATTCGCCAATTCGATTCGGGCGTTGCTGGCGCTCCAGTGCGCTTTGCTGGACTCGTGCCACTGTCGTGAGACCACGCTGAACATCTGGGGCAGTTTAGTCGCCTTGAGCCCAGCGATGCCCAATTCAAGCTGCCGCCGGCGCTCGCGCTGGATCCGCTCCGCCACACTCTTGCTCTTCGAGTTCGAGCTCTCCCGGATCCGCTGCCCGCGGAAGACGAACTCGTACCACCAGACTGGGCCGCGCTGATAGAGGGTCATAAGCCAACCACGTCGGGAGTGTGAGGGAGCGGAATCCTCATCAACCTTAAACGATAAATACTACCGCGGCGAAACCAAGCGGCAGAAAGGACAGCCAGATTGCGTCCGTTGCGGGTGAAGAATAACAGACGCCCTCCTGCGCCGCTTGGCTGTGACAATGACGACTTCCTGCAGTCGCTTCACGGCCACATGCAGCACAACATGATTGGAGCAAATCACAGAGGAATCGGAAGCCGCTACTTCTTCTTCGACACGAAAAATGCGCCCAAGCTTGCACTCGCTAAGCCTTGGAGTGGACCGAGATAAAGCGACCCCCTATCCAAGGCGTCCATGCTGTTGATGCTCCATTGCATGGCCACCAGAATCGTGATGAAAAGCACAAGAAGATAGAAGGAGGAAATGCCAATTGCTATCCCGTAAAATGTCTTATTCACTTTGCTAGCAGCGTTATCGGTTATCGCCGCTGTTGCGGCCGTACCGACCACCAAAAGCAAAGTCGGCATGATAGCGGGCATCAGCCACGACCAGATCTTGTCAATTCCGGTCGGGCCTGGCTCCAACCCAGGTGGCCCGGGTTCAAACGTTTTTGCGAATACCAATACGAAGGATGGAAGTGCGCCTATCAACCAAACAAGTACCAACCGCACTTGCGCTCTCGCGAGGTCGGTCGCCCCATCGACACCATCGTTTACTGGAGGCACAAACCCCGCCATAATCCCGCCGCCTTTAGATGATCTTTGGTTGACAGTCCGGAGCTGAACATCCGGAACGAGCCGTCGACATTCGATCGTTCATATTCATATGCGTAAATGAAAGCCTTTGTGTCTGTGTAGTCAAAGTTTTCCAACACGCGTGGGGGCTCTTTCATGCCTCCGGCAAGATAAACGTCCCATTCGGCAGGACTGATCTTTTCATCAGCGTTTTGTTGCCCTTGCTCCTGCCTTTCAGAGGTCGCGATGATCCACATCATAAATACGCGGAATCGGGCTCTGGGCGGCCCCCAGAGCATGCGCCCTAACGCGCTGCGGTAAGGCAGCGAAGCCGGGTCTGGAGTGGTAATCCACCGTGCGCTTCCCACAGCAGGCTCTCCGTTCTCTTTGATCTGTTCCAGCTTCGTCACCATGGCGAAACCTTTCACTGCGCCTGCCATCATCGGATCTCTCTTGTCCAGAAATCCGTTAGAGCCGAGAAGATACCAGGAGAACTCTGTATAGCCTGCCCGCTGCAGTGCCACTTCATAGTCTTTATCGGTGCGAACTTGATCTCTATCGCCACCGCTCAACTTGCAACCCGGCAGAAGTGGAGCATTTTCCAGACTGCTGAGTGCAATACGAGTTGATGCCTTAGGCGGCAAGGTCATCAGTTTTGGGGATTGAGGGTTTTGTGCGGTCTGAGCAAACGAGATTGTCGATCCGAGAAGGAGCACAATTCCGCACGTTTTCTGCACGAATCTAAGCATATAACTCCACAAGGGTGGCTGGCCGCGGAACACGGAGTCATACAACCACACTCGGCCGCGATGATAGAGGCTCACGGGTTCGCATCTCCCTGGAGCATATGCGGCTTTTCTGCTCCTGCCCTCATTCTCGAATTCTCCTCTTCCGCCTGGACTAGCGCTCCGAGCCTGGCCCCAATCAGGTGTCGATTAGCCTTGTTGAACCATTTAACGGTTAAGTCCTGCTCTTTGCTCTTAAGAACGTCCAGGAGCTCAGATCGGCGTCGCTTCCAATCGAGAGAGTCTGGTGTGACATCATTCTCGTACAGGTGCTGCGCGATGGCTTCGGCAAGCTTTCGAGTCTGCTTCCTTTGAGCCCTTCCAAGAGAGATATTCGGACTTGCCTCGCTGCGGTGCTTGGGACTGCAAAACAACCCATTCTCATGCGTCTTCTTCTTGCCGGGTCTTTTTGTGGCTAGCGTGAAGAAATAGGTTTGACACTTGGGATGACGGCATTTGGCGATCCGAAACCGAAGATCGCTCACCAACACAATCAAACCGACCAAATACTCCCAGAGCGCGAGCTGCCCGTTTGGGTTTGCTGCATACCTTTGGATGTCTGTCCCAGACGGGCTGAAATGTATTGTGGGCTGGCCGAACTTGGTCCGGACACTCGGGGTGGCATACGACTCGAACTTCTCAAGGCTGCGGTTGAGGTCGATGTAGGCCTGCTGGCTGCAAGCACCATCCGGTGCTTCTAAGTGGGCGCGTGTATGAACCTCGAATTCCGAGCGGTAGCGAGGACTCTCACGATCACAATGCAACCTATCGTTTTCAATCTCCCCGGTCTCAATCCACGTATCCCGGCCTCTCCCAGATTCAATCCAGGCATCGATCTGTGTTCTTAGGTTCGTTTGGACAACGCGGGGGTTCCACTCAATGAACTTGGGCCAGAACTGCAGGTGCGGCATCCGGCATGACTCGTACTGGGGCGTTTCATACTCAAGGTCTGGGGAGTCTTTGAGCGTCGATAGGTAGCGCCCCGCCTCTTTCTTAATTTTCTTGCTGTAATCATCCGCGGCTCTCTTCATCTCGGCTTTCTGTTCGATCGAGCGCTCCATTGGTGTAAAGAGTGCGACCGGGTCACCTGCATTCAGCAGATCCAGCAGATCTTCCGGCAAAAGTCCGAGTTCCACATTCACTTTGAGCACCATAATCTTTAACGAACGTGAACACGAATGTTAAAACATTTACCTTGTTCCATGCGGGTTGTCAAGGGAAGATGCAAGAAGCCGGTAGCAATCAATGCGGTCTGCTGCCAAACGAGAGAGGTTGGAGGGAGACGTTATGGCGACAAGGCTCGTTCGTGTGCAAGACGCAGCTGAGATGCTCTGTGTAAGCCAAAAGAAGGTGTGGCAACTGATTTATTCGCGCCAGCTATCTTGCGTGCGCGTCGGTCGCTGCGTGCGTCTCGAAGTGGCAGATCTGGCGGAGTATGTGGAGCAGGGCAGGATACCGGCGCGAGTCGCCTAAGAAACCAGAGGCCCGCCACCTGTGCCGGGGCGGACCTCTTGAGGAACGAACTGCATGTCTAGAGTGAATCGTATCATAGGGTGTGGCCTTGGCGCCGCATTCTCCGAGTTCGAGGAGAGCGCGCGGCCCTGGACGCAACTACTAGCAACTGTCGCCGCCCTCCTGAAGGGATCCGTCTCATTCCGGCGCAAAAGCCTGAGAGTCTCGGAATGGCGTGATCTCTGCCTGCACATCGACGCTGGTTTTGAAGGTGAGCAGTTGCGCCTTGCGAAGCTTGAGTCGGTTTGGCGGAGCCGCCCGCAGTTCAACCCGAACGCTCGAGAACTCGACACATCCACCATTCGGGTGCGAGGGCTGGTCGCTTGAGCCGCTATCGCAAAGTCGATCCGCGCATCTGGAACGACGCGAAGTTTCGCGCGCTCAGCGACCAGGCCAAGCTGGTCTTCTTCATGCTGTTAACACACCCGGGGATGACTGCACTGGGAGGCATGCGAGCCACGATCGCAGGTCTCGCAGAAGAACTCGGCTGGTCGGCCGAAGCCTTCCGGGAAGCTTTTCGGGAAGCCTCTAAACAGGGTATGGCGAAACAGGACGAGAAGGCATGTTTGATCGCCCTTCCGAACTTCTTGCGGTACAACGGCCCGGAGTCTCCAAACGTTGTCAGAGCGTGGGCGAGTTCAGTCGATCTACTCCCGGAATGCGAGCTTAAGTGCCTCTTGATTCAACGCGCTAAAGTCTTTGCGGAAGGCATGTCCAAAGGCTTCGGCGAAGCTTTCAGCGAAGCCTTCCCGAAGGCTATGCCTAATCAGGAGCAGGAGCAGGAGCAGGAGCAGGATTTAAAAGCTAAGACATGTCGCCAACGGGCCGAAGACCTTGCTCTAAGTTCTCCACTGCCGCTGCCGGTCTCTGACGAGCGCGAAGAGTGCTTGCGGGAAGTCTGGCTGTACTACCTTGCGAAATTCAACCGCCGCACGAGCTACGAGTTCGACAAGACGCGCCGCAAGTACGGTCTGGCCGGCTTCGATGCATGCGCGAAAATGGCGCGCCAGGAAAATCATCCTGAGCCGCGGAAGGCCGCAGTTGAGCTTATGAAGATCGCCATCGACCGCATGGCTGTCGATCCCTACCACAACGGCGCCAACGACCAGAAAACGAAGTACCTCGAGTGGGAGCACCTGTTCCGCGGAAAGAACTTCGAAGCGCCCCAGAAAATCACTAAATTCTGGCTCAATGAAGACCAGTGGGAGGCGGCATGATTCTGACATTCGACCAGATCCGCCGCTATTTCGAGCATCGTCACCCCGGTCAGAAGATCGGCACGCGCAACAAGGCGAGCGTGCGCTGCGCCTTCCACGATGACAGCACAGCGAGCTGCACGCTGTTTCTCGATGGAGCCGGAGGCTTTCATTGCAACGGCTGCGGAGCGGGAGGGAATGTCTTCCAGTTCGAGGCGCGTTTCTCCAACTGCAGCGTGCAGGAGGCCGAAAAGACCGTTGCAGAGATTACCGGGGCTAGGCCGGATGCGTCCTTCGCGGGAGCCTCGAAACTTGGGCCGGTCGTCGCGGCTTATGACTACCGTGACTCGAGTGATCGCGTTCTTTTCCAAAAACGCCGATACGAGCCCGTAGGCGAATCGAAGACCTTTCGCGTGTACCGGCCCGATAAACAGGGCGGCTGGCTCGCTGGCATTGACGCCCCCGAAGGGACGCCTACCAAGCGGGTGCTGTATAACCTGCCCGCGGTTGTAGTAGCGAACTGTGTGGCCATATGCGAAGGCGAGAAGGACGCGGACAACGTCGCGCAGGCTGGCCTTTATGCTGACCGGCTGAACATTCGGCTTGCGACCACTTGTAACTTCGATGGAGCCTGGCAGGCCGGCGAAAAGGAGAAATGGCTGCCAGGGTACAGCCCCTATTTAGCCGGCAAGTTCGTTCTTGTGTTTCAAGACAACGACGCGCCGGGCGAAGCATGGGCAACCGGTGTCGCAACCGCAGTTCACCCCTTCGCGGATTCTGTGAAGATCATTCGTCTTTCAGGTCTTGAGCCGAAGGGTGATGTCTCGGACTGGCTCGAAATGCATACAGTCGCCGAGCTTGAAGACGAGATTCGCAAGACGCCACGCTGGCGGCCGGCGGTGGCAGAACAGCGGTCCATGTTCCAGGACGCTGTCGAGTTTGCGGCTGATGCACCGGCGCGCGTGGACTGGTTGGTGGAGAATGTCATTCCGGCCGCGGGGAACGGCATCATCTGCGGCGATCCGAAGGCTTCCAAGAGCTTCCACGCGCTCGACCTGGCCATGAGCCTGGCGTGCGGCTGCAACTGGCTGGGTATGCATGTCTCAAAGCGCGTCAAGACGGCGCTTGTGAGCCGCGAGGACAGTCCCGGGCTTACCCAACGCAGGATCAATCGGCTCCTCTGCGGCAACAGTCAGTACGGCCTTCAGCTGTCGCCTTGGATGATGGTGAATACGCGCCGCCACCAGGCGGACTTCAAGGTCACCACCGAGGCGCACCTCGATCAACTCATTTCAGAGCTGAAGCGCTTTCGCGTTGAATTCTGCGTCCTCGATGTCTTCCGGTCACTACATGACTCGGAAGAGAACGACAACACCGAGATTCCGCTGGTGCTCCAAAAGATAAACCGGATCCAGACGGAGTGTGATTGCGCGGTGGCGCTGGTGCACCACATCAACAAAGTTTCGAGCGACAACATCTTCAAAGGGCTGCGCGGAGCCTCGGCCATCCACGGCTGGCTCGAGTGGGGTATCGGCATCTCCGTCACCAATCCGGAGGAGGAAGACAAAGCAAAATATGTCCGGAAACTGGAATTCGAGAACAAAGAGGGCGTCGCTCCGGCGGTGTACTCGCAAATCTGCGAGGGTGACAGCGCGACCATACGGATCAAGCGCGTGGAACGGCCGGAAGAGACGCAGCGCAAGACCCGCCGCGTCGCCGATGTGTTTGCGATCGGAGCCCCGCGATGACGGCCCAGCCATGCATAGCAATCGGCTCCCAAGTGCACCTGAAGGCAGCACCATTCGGGCGTCCTGGGCAGGTGCTGCAGCAGCAACGCGGCAAGCTCCTGGTGCGCTGGACCGATCTCAACCTCGAAACGCGCCACCCGGCCGAGCGTCTTTGTCTCGCCTCGAACGCCAGCCGTGAGACATCACCAATGCCAGCGAATGGGGGTCAATGAGAGTTCCAGAAGAGAAATTGGCTCAAAAGCAGCAGACGGCGCTGCTCGCCCTACTGTCCTGCCGAACCATCCGGGAAGCGGCTCAGAGCGCGAAGGTCGCGGAATCGACCGTTCTGCGGTGGCTGGCGACGCCCTCGTTCCGCGATCGCTACGATGCAGAGCGCCGGCAGTTGTTCGAGTCAGCGAAGAACGCGCTGCGGTCTGCCGCCGCGGGCTCCGTCGCAACGCTTACCGCAGTGCAGGAAGATCAAGCAGCCCCAGCGGGCGCGAGAGTCACGGCAGCAAAGGCCATCCTCGAGCTTTGCATGCGCATTTCGGAGAACGACGATATCATCCGGCGCCTCGAGCGTTTGGAAGACGCGACAGGAGGCGGAGATGAACGTTAGATCCCGGCTGGGGAGGCTGGAACGGCACTGCGTGAGCGGGACTATCGCCGTGAAGCTCAAGGGCGGTGGAACGGCGACGCTGCCATCGAGGCGAATCCTCGACATCTTCCTGGATGTAATGCGAGGCCGCAACACTCTCGAGACGCGCATCGCTTTATCTGCCGCGTCTTCGAACGAGAGTGGCCGCATGCTCGAGCTGATGCAGGCTGTCGGCGGTTCGCCCAGCATGCCAATCTCCAAAGGCCCGCGAAGGGTGCAATGAGTGAGACCAGAATTACTCGTCTCGCATCGGCGAATGCGCCAACCACAAACCGAAACGTAACCACGAAGGAGACAAAACACGATGCAAATCGATATTGAAGAAGTGAAACAGAACATCCTGAACAAGCTGAACGTTGCTGCAGCAGCGATTCCCCCGGAATTGTACGAAGCCCTTGCGATGTTGCTCGCCTACATGGAGACGCAGCGTTCCGGCATGCGGATGGTCGAGCAGACTGTGAAGGCAGAGGGCAGGGTGTTCTTCAGTGGAGCCCAGCACGCGGTCATGTATGAGGCCACTGTGTCTCAGCACGAAAAGACCGGGGAGAAGTCCGTCCAGGGACGCATGCACCGCGGGATCACGCCGTGGTGGAATAACATGCTTGGGCCCGGAAAGAGCATGACCATTACCCTCAGCGACCGAACGACGTTTCGCATCATGCTCACCAGCCGGGATGGCGACTTCATCTCGGTGGGCGGGGACGTGGGTACGCCGGGCATGGGTATTCCCGCGGATCCCAACATGGGTGAGGGGAAGTCACTTTTTCATAGTTCGCCAACGTTCGGGGGTGGCCGGTGAGAGAAAGCGCGTTCGGCATGAGAGTTGATCTTTCAGGAGTGTGTTTCTGATGAGCGCCGGCGGAATTATCTGGAGTGTTGTAGCGGCGGCGTCCATTGGTGAGTCCGTGGGAGCACTTGCTGCTACAGCAGCAAATGCGAACGCGATCGCGGCGGACGTGCCCCAAGTCTCACCTGGTCCATATCGGCCGGCACAGTGGAGCCAGACAGCGCTTACGTTCATCACGCTGCCGGGATCAGTGACGCCCGGGTCCCAGATAGCTACGAGCAACGTGGGGCAGGTAGCCCAACCGAGCGCTGCGGACCCATCCAACAGCGATCTAGCGCCCGGTACCTTTGGGAGCTATACGCTCAAGGCGGATTCAGCCGTAAAGGCGCCCGTCATCACCCCGGACACGATCTACGTCTTCGATGCGGTGATCCGGATGGAGCATTTTCAGGAGTTGAGGGCCACCGAGCACCCGGTCCAGAATGGCGCGAACATCTCTGACCACGCCTTCATCATGCCCTCGCGGGTGGTGATGGAGATTGGGATGAGCGACGTCATGGACAGCTTCACTCCCGGAGACTGGACCAGCTCGTCATCCAAGAGCGTCGCGGCCTATCAGACGCTGGTGGAGCTCCAGCAGGGGCGCCAGCCGTTGATCGTGACCACGCGCCTGGCCACCTACAACAACATGCTGATCGAGAGCATCCGCGCTGACGATACGCACGAGACTAGGTATTCGCTGAAGGCGACGGTGACGTTCAAGCAGATATTTTTGGCGACCGTGACCACGCAGCAGGTGAGTGCGCGGAGTCAGATGACGGACTCGACCAGCATCGGATCGAAGCAGCCCTTGCCGGTGCCTCCAGGGATCCTAAAGAACAATCAGGTTCTCACGCCCACAAGCGTGCCGGGTGCAGGCACCTTCAGCAGCGTTCCGATCACCGGGAGCTGATGACAGCATGAGCGCATCCACAACGTCTCGATTCGGACGCTCCTGGAACCTCCAGGTGCTGACGGCGCCCGGCGCGTCTGAAACGCAGACAGCAGTCGACATCTCGAACAGCGCGTGGGATCCGGAGGCCCTCCGGATCACCTTCGACGTTTGGATGCCGTGCTTTCAGGATCTCTGGCAGGCAGACATCCAAATTTACAATCTCGACCCCGCGAAGATCGGCTTCATCACGCAAGGTGCGATGGTAAGCCTATCGGCTGGTTATCAGGCAGATGGCAGTCCCGCGGAGATCTGGCGAGGGCTCGTCTTTCAGCCCATGTTCGAACGGGAGGGAACGGACTTCAAGCTCACGCTCCGCTGCATCATCGGCTTTCTGGAGAAGCGATTCATCAGCACGACAGTGGGCCCGATTGCGACACAGTGGGACATCGTTCAGAGGATGTGTCAATCCGCGCTTCCCAAGCCAATTCCGATCGCACACCTTGACCCGCCGAGCGCGTTCAACGGGCAGCAGATGCCGCGATCCTCGACCATCTTTGGAACGCCGAATCGTTTCCTGCAGCAAATCGCAGCGCAGAATGGCATGGTCTCCTACTTCGACGCAGACGGCTTGCATATGGGCAAGCTGCAGACCCCTTCCACAACGCCAGACATCACCTATGCGCCTCCGCTCGCAGCGGGCCAGCAGCCGCAAGCGAATGAGTCCAATATTACGCGCAGCCTGATCGAAACTCCTCAGCAGACCGACTTCGGCGTGAACTTTCGCGTGCTGCTGGATCCGCGGCCGCAGACCAAACTGCCGCCCATGCTGGTGAAGATCGACAACACGATCATCCGCCAGCAGCCGCTTCAAAACCTCACGAACTCCAGCATCCTGACGCAGGATGGGGTCTACATCGTCGCTGGCGTCCGGCACTTTGGGGACTCACGTGGAAACGAGTGGTACACGGAAATCACCGGGATTGCGGGGCCTCAGAACCAACTCGCGTTTCTCGCAAAGGGGGCGCCCAATGCGGGGATTTGACGATCTGAAGAAGGAGCTCAGGAGCGTGCGTGCATGATTCATCTCGAAGAGCGGCTGATCTCACAATCCGGTCAGTGGGACCGCAAGCTGATGGCTTTGGAAAGGCACGTACGCGTGGCTCTTCCCGGCATTGTGCAGTCGTTCGATGCTGCGAAGCAGACAGTCACGGTACGGTTGGCGGTGAGGGAAGTGATGCTCACGACGCAGGAGACTCCGTACCTGCCCGATTCCCTCACCCATGTAGAAATGCCGCTCCTGGAAGAGGTGCCAATCTTTCTTCCGCGCGCCGGCGGCTTCACTCTCACGATGCCGATCGCGGCGGGGGACGAGTGCGAGATCGTGTTCTCGGACATGGACTTCCAGGCCTGGTGGCAGAGCGGAGGTGTCCAGAACCAGATTGCGAATCGACGGCACGACCTCTCTGACGCGATCGCTCACTTTGGGCCCTGGAGTCAGCCACGCGTGCTTGGGAACTACTCGACAGCAAGCGCACAGCTCCGCTCCGATGACGGCACAGTGGCCGTAGACGTAGCTGCCAACGCGGTGACGGTCACAGCCCCCACCGTCACGGTAAACGCCTCGCAGAACGCCACTGTGAACGCACAGCAGACGGTCACGGTGGAGGGCAGAACTGTGAACGTGAATGGCCAATCGCAGGTAAACGTCAGCGGGAATGGCCAAACCATTATCGAAGGCGTGAACTTCCGCGAGCATGTGCATACGGGCGGCACCATCATGCCTGGCAGCTTGACTGGACCAGTGGTGACCGCGTGATCCTTTTTCCCAATTCATTGCGCAAGGAAAGGTCGTAAGGATGAGCGAATTCTAAGAATTGTCTTCATATTTGATTAGGCTTGGATTCACTGTGGACGAACCACAGCTCCGAAAGTTCGAAGCCGCGATGAAGGACGCGAGCGGAATCGTAGAGCGCCATTCCGCGGGCATGATGAAGAGCATGCTTTTGTGGCAGACGGCCATCGTGGGGGCGTTCACGTCGGCTAGTACCGGCGTGCTGGCGATGATGGAGAAGGTCGCAGACGCCGATCAGGATTTCCGTCTCTTCGGCATGCAGATGTTCATGAGCACTGAGGCTGCCAAGAAGATGAAGATGGCCACGGATGCACTCGGCCATTCGATCGGCGAGATAGCGTGGGACCCCGAGCTCCACGCTCGCTATGAAGATCTTCAGAAGTTCCAGGACGGCCTCTCAAAGGGCATGGACAAAGACTTCGAAGCCAATATGATCGGCATCCGGAATGTCACCTACGAGATCTCGAAGCTGCAGGTAGGCCTGACGTGGCTGGCTGGCAATGTGGGTTCGAGGCTCTACAAGGACCTCGGCGGTGAGGATCTGGTGCGTCGTCTTGAGCACCTGAACAACTGGGTTATGCAGCACTTGCCGGAGATCACCAGCTGGATCGAAGCGCACCTCGTGCCCATCATGAAGGACGCCGAGGGCATCGGGCACGATCTGCTGGAGATGCTCAAGCTTCTGGCTGTTACGTTCACGAACCTCATCGGCCTTCTGAACGGCGACACCTCCATCGAAGGAACCGAGTTCGACTTCAAGAAGCTTGCAACTGCCGTACACGAAGCCGCTCACGATCTCGCCGTCTTCGTGGGTTGGATCACCAAAGCCGAAAAAGTAGTGTTGCATTTTGCGAATGGCGCTCTGCTGACTCTTGCCGGCAGGTTCAAAGAAGCAGGCTCGGAGATGCATGCCGGAGCGGACGACATCACGCCTGGCAGCGCTGGGGTGCTCGGAGTAACGGCCCTGGGCACGTTTCTGGGCGCCAAGGGAATCGCAAGCCTGCTTGGAAAGTTCGCCAACATCGGCAAGGCTGGGGCTGGTGGTGTGCTTGAGGGCGCGGGCACTGAGCTGGCAAGTGGCGGTGGCGCGGCATACGCGACGGGAGCGGGCTTGGGGCTTCTCGGGGGCAGCGTGGCAGCGGGCGGCCTGGCGGACTTCATGACCTCCGATACGAATGCAAAGTTCGCGCTCTGGGTGAAGGACAACATCGGCAAGCCGCTGCGCGAGCTTCTCAGTGAGAATGCCTTTCTGCGAGCGCTGTACGGTTACGCGGACCCGATCGATGTGCACGGCGACGATGCAGAGGCGCGGGCCTTCCGCGCGCAGCTCAACAAGGGCAAGAGCACCGGAACGATCGATGCGATCTCCAAGTATATCGACGACGCGGCGAACAGAATCGGCGTTTCCCCCTTGTTGGCGCATGCCGTTGCATGGCGGGAGAGCGGCGAAAATCAGCACCCGTACACAAATGATCCGAACCATAAGGCTATCGGTGTCATGCAGCTTATGCCGAACACTGCGCGCGGCCTGGGCGTGGACCCGAACGATGCGGCGCAAAATATCGAGGGCGGCGTCACGCTACTGCACAGGCTGCTCAAGAAATATCTGGGAAACAAAGAAGAGGCCTTGGCCGCCTACAACTGGGGTGAAGGGCACCTCGACCGCGCGATGAAGAAGTACGGCGGATTCGATGTAAGCTATCTTCCGCCGGAGACGCGAAACTATATCCGCGACGTCGAGGCACACATGACACAGCATGTGAATGTGAACGTTGGCGGCATCCACATCACGAAGCCGAACGCCTCTCCTGAAGAGATCGCCACTGCGGTGAAGGACGGCGTGCGAGCGGGCGTCAACGGTCAAACGCAGCTGAACCTGGTCAACGCCTCAACGGCGTTTGGATGGTGATGGTGCACCTGAGCACAGATGAGGGCCTGAAGCTGTCGGATAAACGGTCCTCTCCTGAACTCTTAGGGAAGCACCTTGGTCTGTTCGAGGGAGCGGGCGACGGAGGCGGTCAAGACAGACTGGATGAGCTGATCTCAGCCATGCGGGAAAGCCGAAAGCTGAAACTGGGGAACTAAACGAACCGGTAGGAAAGGACACGAGCGATGGCGATGATGCGCGAAGAGTTTACTCCGGGGGTCAAGATTAAGGGCCTGGGCCCACGGATCTCCGCTGCCTGGCGGATGGCACGGATGGGCGTCCTCCTTGGCCTGAGGATGCTGCTGAGCGGTTCATTCGGGCCGGGCACGGCGGGCTTCAATCTGGAGTGAGTGATTGTGTGGGTGCCCGAGTTTTATCTGCTCGATGATCATGTGTTACTCACGTCATTAAGGAGAGCACAGGTTCCGCGTTCTTTCGCTGTCATTCTCTCGGGGCCGTGGTGTAAGCTTCGGCATCACTCCCCCCAATTCTGACTCGCTATTGAGGAGCATTCATGGGTGCGGAGCAACTGCCTTTCCCACACCGCC
>JBPCNO010000181.1:0-3800 GCA_051001135.1 Acidobacteriaceae bacterium | reverse complement strand
GCGGGAGAACGCCAACGAGTTCGAGCGGAGGGACTACACCCCGCACACACGCTACTCTA
Source organism: Acidobacteriaceae bacterium (assembly GCA_051001135.1). Taxonomy (GTDB): domain Bacteria; phylum Acidobacteriota; class Terriglobia; order Terriglobales; family Acidobacteriaceae; genus CAWHMN01. Next base: position 3,741 of record JBPCNO010000181.1, on the reverse strand, counting down.
TCGACGAGCTATGGCAGAAGCTGACCGGCTTTGCGGAGAGCCTTGCCGATCCGCACCTGCACGTGTTGATCGCGTCGTTTCTAGCCGACACCGAGATCGAGAAGGCGCTGCGGGCGGCGCCGGCGGCCAAGAGCATGCACCACGCGTGGATCGGCGGTCTGCTGGAGCACATCGTCTCGCTGCTCGGCATCTGCGACCTCGCCGCGGCGCACTATCCACAGGTCAACCGCGACCTCTTGCTGACCGGCGCCGTGCTGCACGATATCGGCAAGCTCGAAGAGCTACGCTGGGGGTTGACCTTCGACTACACGCTGGAGGGGCAGATGCTCGGCCACATCACGCTGGGCATTCGCATGATCGAGCAGAAGATCGAGACGATTCCCGATTTTCCGGCGAAGCTGCGGCTGCTGGTGGAACACCTGGTGTTAAGTCACCATGGTAGATACGAATTCGGCTCGCCCAAGCTGCCCATGACTCCGGAGGCGATTCTGCTGCATTACCTCGACGACTTGGACGCCAAGATGCACACGGTGGAGAGGGAGCTGGAAAAGAGCAGAGAGAACGGGCGCGGCGCTGAGGAGATGACCGACTGGGTCCGGCCGCTGGAACGGCCGCTGCTGGATACGCGGGCCTATCTGGGGATGAATATGGGGATGAATCAAGAGACGAACCAGGAAGAGACCAGCCACAAAGAAACCGGCCAAGAGGAGCAGGCGCATGCCCTATTTACTGAAGACTGAGCCGTCCGCCTACTCGTTCGACGATCTGGTGCGCGACGGCGAGACAGTGTGGGATGGGATTCGCAATCCACAGGCCTTGAACACGCTCGCGAGCATGAAGAAGGGCGATGACCTGGCGATCTATCACTCGGTGACGGACAAGCAGGTGGTGGGCCGGGCGAAGGTGGTTGCGGTCGACGCCAGCGATCCGAAGAATCCGCGGGTGACGATCAAGGCGCACGGCCGTGTGCGCCGGCCGAAGACCCTGGCGGAGATGCGCGATGAGCCGAGCTTCGCCGGATCACTCCTCTTTCGCCAGTTCCGCTTGTCCGTGGTGCCGCTGACGGATGAGCAGTTTGCGTGGCTAGTTCAACCCTGATCCCTTGGACACGAAAATAACGCCGGAATGCAACGGTCGGCGTGTGCACGGGACGGGAAAGGCGGTCGGAGTATCCACATTCGTTTCGCCGATCCATGGTTGTGGCCCCCCACCCTTCGCTGCGCTCAGGATGGGGCACCCGGTGTTGTGGAATTCAGATCCTCGCCGAGATCCTAAGCGAACAACGCTGCCACTTCCCGGCCGTCCCATGTACTCTTTCCATGAACTGACCAGACGACCAGGAGTGAGACACGCCCATGCCTGTACTTGCGATTGATGTAGGAGGTACCCACGTCAAGGTGTTGGCGGAGGGCAGGCGAGTTCCGATCAAGATTCCCTCCGGGCCCACGATGACGCCGGAACTGATGGTCGCCGCGGTGCTGAAGGCGACGCAAGAGTGGAAGTATGACCGGATCGCCATTGGCTATCCGGCTCCTGTCATTCACAGTAAGCCCGTGCTCGAGCCCCATAACCTGGGAGGCGGCTGGGTAGGGTTTGAGTACCAGACGGCGTTCGGCAAGCCGGTGCGCATGATCAACGACGCCGCGATGCAGGCGCTGGGCAGCTATCGCGGCGGCCGCATGCTCTTCCTCGGGATTGGGACAGGTCTCGGGTCGGCGCTGGTGATCGAAGGCATTGTGCAGCCTATGGAGCTGGCCCACCTGCCGTACCGAAAGTCCCTGACCTACGAGGATTACGTAGGACGGCGGGGGCTGGAGCGTCTGGGGAAGAAGCGCTGGCGGGAGCGCGTGCTGGATGTGATCGATCGCCTGGCGGCGGCCCTCATCGTGGACTATGTAGTGGTGGGTGGCGGCAATGCCAAACTGTTGAAGACCCTGCCCAAGGGAGTCGAGCTGGGCGCGAACGACAATGCATTCCTGGGCGGATTCAAGCTGTGGGAGGAGCGCCAGGGCGCGCACACACATGAGCTATCGCCGACGGGTGTGCCCCTGCCGAGCCGCATCGGCTGATGTGGTGGAACGGCCCCAACTATCTTCTCTGGAATCGTGATGCCCCGGGATCGAGATGACACTCCCGCGTACTGAGCAGCGCCTTCACTTGTGCCGGACTCAAGTAGAATCGATCTTTTGAGCCGGAGGGCCATGTTACGTTTTTCAACCGCAGGTGAGTCGCACGGCGAGAGCCTGATTGCACTGGTGCAGGGGCTGCCTGCGGGACTAACCGTGGAGCAGGCGTTTCTCGATCGCGAGTTGTGGCGGCGGCAGCAGGGCTACGGCCGCGGCGGTCGCATGCGCATCGAGCAGGACACGGCGCACATTCTGTCCGGGGTGCGGCACGGCAAGACGATCGGGTCGCCGGTGGCTATGGAGATTGCCAACCGCGACTGGAAGAACTGGGAAGAGATCCTGCCGGTCGGTCCGGGTGATTCGGAGAAGCACAAAGCCGTGGCTTCTCCGCGCCCGGGCCATGCGGACCTTGCCGGATCATTAAAGTACAACTTTAAGGATGCCCGGTATGTGCTGGAGCGTGCGTCCGCGCGGGAGTCCACGGCACGGGTCGCGGCGGGTGCGTTCGCAAAGATTTTGCTGCGCCGCTTGGGCATCGAGGTGGCAAGCCATGTGGTCCGGGTGGGCCGTGCGGCGCTGGAAGAAGCGCCTGAATGGGAGGCGATTGCGGCGCTGCGGGAGCGGGGCGAGATTCTGCTGAACTGCGCCGATCCGGCGAGCGAAGAGCGCATGAAGGCGGAGGTGGACCTTGCGCTCCGTACGGGCGATTCGATCGGCGGCGTCTTCGAGGTGGTGGTGCATGGCGCGCCGCCGGGACTGGGGACGTATGCGAATTGGGACGAGCGGCTGGACGGCCTGCTGGCCTGGGCGGTGATGTCGTTGCAGGCGGTAAAGGCGGTGGAGCTGGGCCGTGGAGTGACGGCGGCGGAGTCGCTGGGATCGGCGGTGCATGACTCCATCCACTACAAGGACGAGCAGGAGAGCGCTGGACAGCACACGCGTTTTGGCCGCGGCAGCAATAACGCCGGCGGCGTGGAAGGCGGCATCTCGAACGGGCAGGACATCGTGGTACGTGGATATCTGAAGCCGATCTCGACCTTGCGCCGGCCGCTTGCCTCCGTCCAGTACGAGACGCGCGAGGCGACCAAAGCGGCCTATGAGCGGTCCGACGTATGCGTGGTGCCGGCGGCGGGCGTGGCGGCGGAGGCCATGGTTGCGTTTGTGATCGCGCGGCTGGCGCTGGAGAAGTTCGGCGGCGATTCTGCGGACGAACTATTGCGCAACTACAACGGATATTTAGAGCAGATCAAGAGATTTTAGAGCGGATAGGCAGATCCACCTTCGGTTTCAGTCAGGATGGAGCGCCCAGAGCAACGCAAGGGAGAAGGCAAGTTTTTTACCGATGGTCTACGAAATCGTTAAGTTTCCCGATCCCATTTTGCAGCGGCGAGCAGAACTAGTGACGGAGTTCAATCCGGAACTGCGCACGCTGGTTGAGGACATGTTCACGTCGATGTACGCGGCGATGGGCATTGGCCTGGCCGCGCCGCAGATCGGCATCTCCAAACGCATTACGGTGATCGACTTGAGCAACCAGAAGAAGCCGGAAGACAAGATCGTGTTGATCAATCCGGAGATTCTGGTGCATGAGGGTAAGCAGTTCGAAGAGGAAGGC
>JBPCNO010000180.1:0-10312 GCA_051001135.1 Acidobacteriaceae bacterium | reverse complement strand
GCCGGCTTCTTCATGGCTCCAGCCCTTGGGCTCTTCCGCAGCGTGCTACTGAGCTTCTAGCGCATTCGTCCGCCACCATAATGGGTGCCCCATCCTGAACGAAGTGAAGGGTGGGGTGTTTCAGCATCACGTCAACTGCTCTGTCATCCCGAGCGGAGTCGAGGGATCTGCTTCTGCTCTTGCACTTTTGCGCGAAGCGCGTATGCCGGACGGCAGGTCCTACAATGGGGGAGCAATCATGCCAACCTCTTCTGACGATCCACGCACCATCACCGATGCCGAAGTCAGCGCCGCCGCCGGACCCAAGCGCGTCCTGAGCGGCATGCGTCCCACGGGAAAGCTGCACTTGGGCAACTACATGGGCGCGCTGCACAACTGGGTGTGCCTGCAGAACGAGGTCGATGAGGCCGGCCGCAGGAAGTACGAATGCTACTTCTTCATCGCCGACTATCACGCGCTGACCACCGACTACGCCGACCCCAGCCAGGTGGCGCAGAATACGCTCGATGTCGCGCTGGACTGGCTGGCCGCCGGCCTCGACCCGGAGCAGTGCGTGATGTTCGTGCAGAGCCATGTACCGCAGCACGCGGAGTTGCACCTGCTGCTGTCCATGATCACGCCTCTCGGCTGGCTGGAGCGCGTGCCCACCTACAAGGAGCAGCAGGAGAACCTGACCGGCAAAGACCTGAGCACCTATGGCTTCCTTGGCTATCCGCTGCTGCAGTCCGCCGACATCCTCATGTACCAGGCCGATCTGGTGCCTGTGGGCCAGGATCAGGTCGCGCATGTGGAACTCACGCGTGAAGTCGCGCGGAGGTTTCAACATATCTGCCCGTCGGACCCGCCCATCCTGCCCGAGCCGCAGGTGCTGCTCACACCCTCACCCAAGCTGCCCGGCACCGACGGCCGCAAGATGTCCAAGAGCTACGGCAACACCATCCTGCTCACCGACCCTGAGGCGGTGATACGGCAGAAGCTGAAGACCATGGTGACCGACCCCGCGCGCGTGCGCCGCACCGATCCGGGCGACCCGGACAAGTGCCCGGTGGGCGACCTGCATAAGGTCTTCTCCGCGCCCGAGACACTCGCCAAGGTGTACGACGGCTGCCGCTCGGCTGGCATCGGGTGCATCGAGTGCAAGGGCTGGGCCGCGGATTCCATCCTGCGCGAACTCGCCCCCATCCAGGAGCGCCGCGCGAAGTTTGAAGGCGACGGTACGCTGGTACGGGATATTCTGCGCGACGGCGCCACACGCGCCCGTACCCGCGCCGGCGCGACTCTCCGAGAAGTAAAGACCGCCATGCACCTGATGCCGTCCTCTCCCAGCGTCGCGGACGTGGAAGCGCCGAAGGAGTTGGTGCCATGACCGGCCAGCCACGCGCGGACGGATCGCCACAGCAGTCCGCAGAGGACAGGCCTGCAGAGCCTAAGGCCGAGCAGAAGGCCGAGCAAAGATCCGGCGCGCGCAAGCCTGAAGCCGACAACGCCTCGCCGTTCTCTGTCACCGTAGGCCGCGTCTATGACGGCCCACTCGACCTGCTTCTGGACCTTATCCGCAAGCAGGACATCGATATCTACGACATCCCCATCGCGCGCATCACCGCGCAATTCCTCAGCTACGTGGAGGGCCTGAAGCAGACCGATGTCGATGCCGCCGGGGAGTTCATCTACACCGCCGCGCTGCTCATCCACATCAAGAGCCGCATGCTGCTGCCGCGGAGCCCGGCTGAAAGCGCCGACGCCGAAGCGGAGGACCCCCGCCGCGAGCTGGTGGAGCGGCTGCTGGAACACGAGCGCTTCAAGAATGCAGCACAGATGCTGTTACAAAAGCAGCAGATCGAGGACGCCACCTGGTCCAACCCCGCCATCCGTGACTTCCGCGACGAGGCCGGCGCGGAACGGGAGATCGCCGCCGACACGGTCGATCTGGTGCGCGTCTTCCGCAAGATTCTCGACCGCGCACGCGAGCGTCCCGTGCTGGACGTGGACGAGGACACCGTCACCGTCGGCCAGATGATCGACTACGTGCGCCGCCGGCTCACCATGGAAGACAAGCCCGTCGCCCTGAGCCAGATGCTGCGCAATGCCCGCTCGGAGCGCGCCATCATCTCCATGTTCCTGGCTCTGCTCGAACTGGTTCGGCTCCAGGCCATCCTGTTGCGGCAGGACCGCAACTTCAGCGACATCTTCATCAAGAAGCACGCCTCCTTCGAGCAGGTGATGAGCGATACCCTGTCCGCTCGCGACGACTGGCGTTGACGACTGGCGTTGATGACTAGCGTTGACGACTGGCGCTGAAGCCCGGCCCCTTGCTTTGTAGAATCAAGTCATGCCCCAACACATCGGCATTGTCGCTTGCTCCGCTGAAGGCGCAGCGCTTTGTTACCGGACCGTCTGCGTGGAAGGCGCGCAGCTTCTCGGTCCGCACCATCATCCCGAGGTCTCGATGCACACGCACTCGCTCGCCGGGTACATGCAATGCATCCATCGCAGCGACTGGCAGGGCGTGGCTGATCGGATGCTCTCCTCCGCAAACAAGCTCGCAAAGACCGGCGCAGATTTCCTCATCTGCCCCGACAACACCATCCATCAGGCTCTTCCTTACGTTGAGCCGAGATCCCCCCTGCCTTGGCTGCACATCGCCGAGGTCGTGGCCGCACAGGCAGTCAAGCGCGGCTTCCGGCGCCTCGGCCTCACTGGCACGCGCTATCTCGTCGAGAGCGAAGTCTATCCGGAGAAGCTCGCCGCACGCGGACTGGAGTATGTGCGCCCGAACAGCGCCGAACGCGATGAAATCGATCGGATCATCATGGACGAGTTGGTTTACGGCGTCTTCAAGCCCGCGGCGATCGCTTCCTTTCAGCGGCTCATCGGGCGGATGAAAGACGAGGGCTGCGACGCCGTCGTACTTGGCTGCACCGAGATCCCGTTAATCATGAACGACGCGAATTCTTCACTGCCGACGCTCGATTCCACACGCTTGCTGGCCCGGGCTGCCCTTCGCCGGGCGGTGCAGGGCTCCGATGTGCCAGCATAGACGAACTCCCCCGGGCCTCGCATGGATATGAAACAAGCTCTAGGAAAACCTCACGGCGCTGGTGCATCATGGTGCCCATGACCACGCAATCTACAGCAATGGACGCCCTCGTGGCCGGTGTCTCACGCTTCCAGGCCGAGATCTTCCCTCGAAACAAGGACCTGTTCGATCGTCTGGCCCACACGCAGAGTCCGAAGGTCCTCTTTCTTACCTGCTCCGATTCGCGCATAGATCCGAATCTCATCACCCAGACCGGTCCGGGGGATCTCTTCGTCTGCCGCAACATCGGCAACATCGTTCCACCCCACGGCGCGGCGGATCGCAGCGTCGCAACGGTGGTGGAGTACGCCGTGCAGGCGCTCGGTGTCGAGCACATCATCGTCTGCGGTCACTCCGGCTGCGGCGCGATGAAAGGCCTGCTGAATCCGCGAGCGAGCGAGGGCCTGCCGCTGGTAGCCGAGTGGCTCAGATACGCGGACGCTGCCCGCCGCATCACGGCCGCGCTCCACCCGGAGCAGAGCGCCGAGGATCTGCTGCGCCTGACCACGCAGGCCAACGTGGAGGCGCAACTGGCGCATCTGCGCACCTATCCCGAGGTGGCGGCCCGGCTGGCAAGTGGCAAGCTCTCGCTCCATGGCTGGTATTACGATATCGGCTCGGGCGAGGTTGAGGTCTGCGGTCAGAATGGCGGCCCCTTCACGCAATTGAAGAGCGACCCGGCAACAGCCGCGGCATTCTCCGGCAAATCCGCCGATCTCGGACTAGAAGCCTAGCTATGGTGGTGCAGGACTACCCCTATTGGCCCCGCATTCTTGGGCAAACCTGGCGCACGCTGCTGACGGTCTTCGTTGTCTCGCTGGTCGTCGTGTTCCTCGACCGGCACCATCAGGCGCTGCTCAAGCAGATCTCTGTGCCGGACATGACCGTGACTGTCCTGGGCGCTGCGCTCAGCATCCTGCTGGTCTTTCGTACCAACTCCGCCTATGCCCGCTGGTGGGAGGCGCGGACGCTGTGGGGCGCGCTGGTGAACAGTTCACGCTCCCTCGCCCGGCAGGCTGTGTCCCTTACCGAGCAAAGCGCGGACGGACCCTCGGCGACGTCGGGGACGACATCCGGGAGGACATCCGGGGCGACGTCGGGGGCGACATCCGGGCAGACCTTCGCTCGCACGCTCGTCTATCGCCAGATCGCGTTCGCGCATGCCATGCGGTGTGCCTTGCGCCGGCAGAATGTGCTCGCCGAGATTCAACCTTTCCTCGACGAGCCCACGATTTCGGTGCTCGAGAAACAGGTCAACATCCCTGCGGCGCTGCTGCAGATGATGGGCGATGAGGTGGCTGAGGCAGCGAACACCGGGTTGCTCACGGATTTGCGCCTCCAGCGGATGGACGGCACGCTCACCGACCTCACCAACATCCTCGGCGGCTGCGAGCGCATCAAGAACACTCCGCTCCCGCGGCAATACGACTTCTACCCCGAGCTCTTCATCAAGTTCTACTGCATCGTGCTGCCGATCATCATCGTAGACGACGTCAAGCTCTTCACGCCGGTGGTCACGTTGCTGGTGAGCTTCGTCTTCCTTGTCCTGAACCGCATCGGCAAAAACCTCGAAGATCCGTTCGAGAACCGTCCCTATGACGTTCAGCTCACCGCGCTCTCCCGCACCATCGAAATCAACCTGCGGCAGGCCCTCGGCGAGACTGAACTTCCGCCAGCCGTCCAGCCGGTCCACGGCGTCTTGTGGTAGGAAGGGCACAAGCCGGGTGCCCTATTCTTTGCGCAGCACAAATATTCGAATCGCCAGCAAGACTGGAGCGCAAAGGGTGGGTCTCTGCGCGAAATGCGGACCGGTGCTTCCTACCGAAGCAACGTGGGTGAAGGAGAGCGGCATGCGGCCTTACCGGTGCCTAACCCCCACCCTTTGCGCGCTGAATGGATCAGAATCGCCGACTGTGTGAGGCGCAAAGAATGGGGCACCCGCAGTTGTGGCGGGATGGCGGCCAGCACCTCCGATACTATGAAACAGGATGCCCCTGTTTGCGGGCGCCCCACTCAGCATGAGCCTACGAGCCAAAATCGAAGCAGTGGTCTACGCGGCGGAAGAGCCGGTCACTTTGCAGCAATTAATCGCCCTGTTCGGCGCCGAGTTGCAGGCAGACCTGCGGGCCGAGTTGCAGCAGGAGCTCGATATCACCCGGCAGACGCAAATCGAAATGGCTCCTTTCGACGCGTCCGGCGCATCCCCGGCGAATAATGAGGCCGCCCCCCACTCCATCGCTGAGGACGCTATCGCTGAGGACTCCATCACCGAGGACTCCATCACCGAGGACTCCATCGCCGAGGACGCCATCGCCGAGACCGGCCCCGCGCTCGAAACGTCTGCCGACGATGGTGCGAGCCCATCCCCCGCCTCCACCCCTGATTCGGCGGAAGCCGCTGCAAAGCGCCAGGCGCGTCTCGACGAGCGTGCGCTGCGCGAGGCCATGCGCCGCCTCCTCGATGCGCTCATCGCCGAGTACCAGTCCAGCGACCGGGGCATGGAGATCCGCGAGATCGCCGGCGGCTATCGCATGGCCACCAAGCCGGAGTATCACGATGCCGTGCGTTCCTTTGTCCGCAGCCTCAAGCCGCCTATGAAGCTGACCCTGCAGGCGCTTGAGACGCTGGCCGTGGTCGCCTACAAACAGCCTGTAACTGCTCCGGAGATCAGCGAGATCCGCGGCGTCGACTCGGCGGGCGTTCTCGGCAGTCTGATGGGCCGCAAGCTCATCACCACAGCCGGCCGCAAACACGTCATCGGCCGTCCTATCCTGTACAAGACCACCAAGGACTTCCTGCTCCGCTTCGGTCTCAGGGATCTGAATGAGCTCCCCAGCATCGAGGAGTTCGAGAAGATGGCCGGTGAGCTGGCCGAGGGCGATGCCGAATTCGAAGCCGCTCAGGCTCCGCAGGCTATGCATGCAGGGAAGAACGATCCTCCACAGGATGCTCCCGAGCGGGAGACTATCCGGTCGGCCACGGACGATACCACCACGACAGAGGGCGCATGACCGTACCCAGGAAGAAACCGCCACCGCCGGGGGCCAGCGCCCGGCGCAAGAGTCCGCCCAAATCTCCCACTGCAGAAATGGGCACCCGGGCAGACGGCACTCCGCAGCGCCTGCAGAAGATCATCGCCGCTGCCGGTCTGGCCTCCCGCCGCAAGGCCGAGGAGCTGATCCTCGACGGGCGGGTCCAGGTGAATGGCCAGGTCATCACCGAGCTGGGCGCGAAGGCCGACCCGGAACGTGACCATATCCGCGTCGATGGCAAGCTGCTCCACGGGGCGGAGCGGCCACGCTATTTCATGCTCAACAAGCCTAAGGGCTACATAACGACCCTTTCTGACCCGGAGAAGCGCCCCACCGTGATGAAATTCTTCGAGCGGACGGGAGTGCGCGTCTTTCCCGTCGGACGGCTCGACTATCTGAGCGAGGGCCTGCTGCTGATGACCAACGACGGCGCGATGGCCAACTCCCTCACCCGCGCCGGCGCTCGCATCGAGAAGACGTACCTGGTCAAGGTCAGCGGTCAGCCTACGGAGGCAGCCGTCGACCAGCTTCGCCGCGGCATCATGATCGAGCGGGGGAAGCCGGGTTCGGGCGAGGGGCGCATTCTGACCGAGCCGGCGCGGATCCGCCAGATGCGCGAGGCGGAAAACCCGTGGTACGAAGTGGTGCTGATTGAAGGGCGTAACCGACAGATTCGCAAGCTGTTCGAAGAGATCGGCCATCATGTCGAGAAGATCCGTCGCGTCGGCTACGGACCGCTGGTACTGGACCTGGAGCCGGGCGAGATGCGGGAGTTGGACGCGCAGGAGGTTGCCGGACTGCAACACCTGGCCCGCCGAAGCAGAAAGCCGCAGGGGAGCGTCCCGCCCAGCATTCAGCCCCCGCGCGCGCTGCGTAAGGTGGAAGAGAAGAACCTGCCCACCGCCCGGCCCCGGCGCCGTCCGCAACAACGGCGTGTGTCGGGGTCGCCGCGTCGCCGTCCGGCCTCGTAATCCAGCAGGATAGCCAACCCGCGTCCTTCCCACGGCATAGGCATCCAACCAGTGTGCCGCCCCGAGAGCCGCCACTGCGCCTGGGGCGAAGCCAATGGAGGATATCAATGGAGAAAGCGACATTTGGCGCGGGATGTTTCTGGGGGGTGGAGGCGCGCTTTGCGCAGGTGCCGGGCGTTACGGAGACCGCCGTCGGGTATGAAGGCGGCTCGCTCGATAATCCCAGCTACAAGGATGTCTGCACCGACCGTACCGGTCACGCTGAAGTGGTTGAGCTCACCTTCGATCCGCAGAAGGTCAGCTATGGTCAGCTTCTCGACCTCTTCTTCACCCTGCACGATCCCACCCAGGTCGATCGCCAGGGGCCCGATTGGGGGGCGCAGTACCGCACCGTAATCTTCTTTCACTCACCGGAGCAGGAAGCGACGGCGCGTGAGACCATCGCCCGGCTGACTGAACAGAAGCGTTTCCGCGCACCCATCGCCACCCCGGTTGTCCCCGCTCAAACCTTCTGGCGCGCCGAGGACTACCACCAGAAGTACCTGGAGAAGCGGGGAGCGGTCTCCTGCCACATTTAAGCCCCTCGTCTGGTCTCTCATCTGGCCCTGCATCCGGCCTCTCATCCGGGCATGTACTTCTTCCAGAGCATTTCTTACACAGCAACGGCGGCTACCTGGTAGCCGCCCTTGCTTTTTGTCGATAATGTAAAAACTGCGCGATTTTCTTATTTCACGAGAGAAGTAGCTTGCCTATGCCACGTAAGTTGTATATACCTATTCTCCCGGCACCAAGACCGGTTTCTTGAATAGCGAAAAACTTACCTAACTCCTGCACCTCGTTGTGTTCCGCTGTCGCAGGCCGGCAGCGCTCCGGTTTCGGCCCGTTTCATCCCGATTCATTCAGGCTCAACTGCTGTAATCTAGACCATTTTGCCTGGCGACCCTGGCCGGTCGTGCCCCCGGTGATCCTCGCCCCGGAGGCTCGCGGCACCGGAGCGTCAGCTTCCCCAAGGAAAGGTTTGGCCATGACGTTTCGCAGCAAGATAGAGAAGTTCAGTGCCGCCTCGGCGCTTCCACTGGCCCTGGCTCTCTGCGTGGGAGCCCCGCTCTCCGCACAAAATACAGAGAAGATTCCTGCTTTCAAGGCCCACGCCGACAGCGTGGCGCCCGAAGCCGCAAACAAGCTGATGCAGGCGACCGTATGGCTCAAACTGCATGATCAGGCGGGCCTCGACGCCACCGTGGGTCAGCTCTACCAGGAAGGCTCCCCCAGCTACCATCGCTGGCTCACCCCGGCCCAGCTCGCCAAGTACAAGCCGACCGCGCAGGACATGGCCGCCGTCAAGAAGCAGCTCGCCGCCACCAAGCTGAAGATCGTCGCGACCGAGCCGAGCAACCTCTACGTTCGCGTCAGCGGCACGGTTGCCGAACTGCAATCGGTCTTCAATACCCAGATCAATCGCTACTCCTATCGCGGAAAGAACATTACTGCCGCCGCGCATGAGGGTAAGCTCAGCGGTCCTGCCGGCAGCCTCATGGCTCACCTGGGCGGGCTAAGCGGAAGCCAGGTGGAGCAGTTCATCAGGCGCCCCATCGACCCCAAAACCAGGCAGCCGCTCCCGTTCGTTCCGCTGAAGCGGACCCCGTCCCTGAATGCATCCACAGTTACGCCGTATGGCGCTGTCTTCGCAGCCAAGTGCTTCCGTGACCCCGAAAGCCACGTCTTCAAGACTCCCGGCGCAAAGTTGCCCGTTGCCACCTACTTTGGCAACCGTTATGGAGCGAACCTCACCAACACCGTTCCTGGAACGCTCCCTGACTGCGGCTACTCGCCCATCGAGCTGCAGACCGCCTATGGCTTGACCTCCGACTATGGCCAGGGTCTCGAAGGTCAGGGTCAGACCATCGTGATCATTGACGCGCAAGGGTCGCCCACGCTGCGCGCGGATCTGGCCACCTTCAACACCTACTACCACCTGCCGCAGATGACCAATACCAGCTTTCAGATCCGCTATCCTGTCGGCGCCTTCCCGGATCCGCCGGGCGCCGATATGGAGACCACTCTGGACGTGGAGTGGGCACACGCAGCCGCGCCTAAGGCGAAGATCGTGCTCCTGCTGGTGCCCAGCCTCGAGTACGACCAGTTGCAGGCCGCGGCTGTCTACGCGCTCTCCAACCAATTGGGCAACACCGTCTCCAACAGCTACGGCAGTCCTGAAGCCTTCAGCGATCCGGGCGACATGAACATCTGGAACTCCATCGGCGAGCTCGCCGCAGCGGTCGGCGTCTCCGTCAACTTCTCCACCGGCGATAGCGGAGATTTCGCCGCGGCCACCGGCGTGGTCACAGTCAGCATGCCATCGAATTCGCCTTACGTGACTGCCGTTGGCGGCACCAGCGTGGCCCTCTACGGCGATGGCAACAACCACATCAAGTTCCAGACGGGCTGGGGCAATAACGCAACGCAGGTCGCCTTCTCCGGCGACGGCTCTCCGATCAATCCACCTTTTGCCATGGGCTTCATCTACGGCGGGGGTGGCGGTGAGAGCCAGTTCTTCCGCAAGCCGAAGTGGCAGAAGAGCCTGCCCGGCACCGGACGGCAGCTGCCCGATGTCTCCGCGATCGCTGACCCCTTCACCGGAGTGGAGATTGTAATGACCCAGAACGGACAGACGATGGTGGGCACCATCGGCGGCACCAGCCTTTCGTGCCCCTTTTTCTCCGGCATCTGGGCCATCGCAAACCAGAAAGCGGGTCATCCCCTGGGACTTGCTGCACCGAGTCTCTACAGCCTTCCATCCAATGCGTTCTACGACGTGGGGGCCCACAGCTCACCCACCAATGTCGCGGGCTCTATCTTCGATCAGGGTGGCTCCAACTTCTACTCCGCCGGCGAGATCGTCGCCCCGCTGCAGAACACCCGGTCGTTCTATAGCGCCCTATGGGACTACGGCCAGGGTGCGTTCTTCGACCTGAGCTTTGGAACTGACTCGTCGCTCACCACCGGCCCCGGCTGGGACAATGTGACGGGAATGGGCACTCCGAACGGTCTGTCGTTCATCAGGGAGGTCGCCCGCTAAGCAGCTATTGCTTGTTGCGCGAGCTTGGGCAGATCGCCTTCGTGATCTGCCCTTTTTTTGGCCCTGTGGCGCAATATGTTGCCGCATTGCAGGCCCTTCACATTCTCGGTAAATTCGCTTGCTGGTTACCACGAAAGTTGTATATATCTTATCT
>JBPCNO010000179.1:0-20652 GCA_051001135.1 Acidobacteriaceae bacterium | reverse complement strand
CGGCTGCGGTAACGTCACCCTGCGATAGCATCAGGGAATCATGGCGAATCCGACAGATATGTCAACCCAGACCCGGCCGCGTGTACGCTTCGCGCCTTCGCCTACCGGCATGTTGCATGTAGGCAATGCGCGCACGGCGCTCTACAACTGGCTCTTTGCCCGTCACAACGGCGGCACGGCTGTGCTGCGCATTGAGGACACCGATGTCGAGCGCTCCGAGGCTCATTATGAGGCGCAGCTCATTGAAGACCTGCACTGGCTGGGGTTGACCTGGGAAGAGGGTCCGCATCTGGCTGGATCGCATGACGGTGGCCCGTATGCGCCCTACCGCCAATCGGAGCGGATGGAGATCTATCGCCAGCACACGGAGCAGTTGTTTCAGGAGGGCAAGGCTTACCGCTGTTTCTGCACCGCGCCGGAACTGGAGGCGGAGCGGGCGGAGGCCGTGCGGGAACATCGGCAGCAGGTCTACTCCGGCCGCTGCCGGGGCATAGCTCCGGAGGAGGGCGCGCGCCGCGCCGCGACGGGCGAGGCTTGCGCGGTGCGGCTGAAGATTCAGCCCCACCCGATTCAGTTTCATGACCTGTTGCGCGGCGCGCTCGAGTTCGCCGCCGAGACGGTGAGCGATCCCATCCTGGTGCGGTCGTCCGGGGTGCCGGTCTACAACTACGTGGTGGCCGTGGACGATGCCCTGATGAAGATCACGCACGTGATCCGCGGCGATGACCACATCTCCAACACGCCCAAGCAGGTGGCGATCTATGAGGCGTTTGGCTGGGAGTTGCCCGAATTCGCACACCTCTCGACCATCCTGGGCAGTGATCGTGAGCGGCTGTCGAAACGGCACGGCGCGACATCGATCGCCAGCTTCCGCGAGATGGGCTATCTGCCGGAGGCGCTGGTGAACTATCTCGCGCTACTGGGATGGGGCGCAGAGGGCGGCACGCGAGAGACGTTTACGCCGGCCGAGCTGATCGCAGAGTTCAAGCTGGAGCGCGTGACCGTCTCCCCGGCGGTCTTTGATTGGGACAAGCTGAACTGGCTGAACCGCCATTATCTGAAAGAGCGGAGCACGGCCGATGTCGCGAAACTGGCGTGGCCATACTTCGAAACAGAGGGCTGGTTGCCGGCGCGCGTGGAGGCGCCGGCCGAAGTAGTCGCGTGGTTTGAGCGGTTGATTACGGTCTTCCTGCCGGGCGTGGATCGACTGGATCAGTTGCCAAGCAAGGCGGAGTTTGTCTTCCACACCGATATCGAGGCTGCGAAGGCATCGGAAGAAAATGTGCCACTGCTGGAGAGTGAGGGCGGGCGAAAGGTGCTGACGGCGTTTGCGGAGCGGGTGCGAGCGGCGGCGGCGATTACGGCAGAGAGCTTCAAGGCGGTGATGAACGAGGTGAAGGCGGCGGCCGGCGTGAAGGGCAAGGAGCTATTTCATCCGGTGCGGTTGGTGCTGACCGGAGCGCATGCCGGGCCGGAGTTCGACAAGCTGGTGCCGCTGTTTGAAGAGGGCGCTTCGCTGGGCTTGCCGGTACATGTGCGCGGTGTGCGGGAGCGACTGGAGGCGTGGGAACTGTAAATACTGGCCGTACAGATGGAAGCGGCTTCGCCGCAAGCTTCGCTACGATGAGCGCATGGCACGTGGTCTCCCACCCTTCGCTGCGCTCAGGATGGGGC
Organism: Acidobacteriaceae bacterium; assembly: GCA_051001135.1. GTDB lineage: Bacteria > Acidobacteriota > Terriglobia > Terriglobales > Acidobacteriaceae > CAWHMN01. Next base: position 18,978 of record JBPCNO010000179.1, on the reverse strand, counting down.
ACCCGGGATTGGTGGTTAGAGCAAACTCAGATCCTTCGACTTCGCACTGCGTGCTGCGCTCAGGATGACAGAGGTGTGGGATGCACCGAGTGAGCGCCGGCAGCCGCTACGCCGTTTAGCGAGGTTGGGGAGGCGAGGGGGTCGAGCTTCATCAGCAGCAGAGTCATGTCGTCATGCTGTGGAGCGCCGGCAGAGAAGGCATCGGCTTTGGCGAAGATACCTTTCAGGATTTCGGAGGCGTGGGCTTCCGGTCTGCGGATGACGGAGTCCATCATGCGTTCCTCGCCCCATTCCTCGTCGGCGTGGGTCATCGTTTCGCTGATGCCGTCGGTGTAGGCCAGGAGCAGGTCTCCAGGTTCGAGGGCGACATAGTGCTCCTCGTATCCGGCGTCCGTGAGCAGGCCCACCACCGGTCCTCCGCCGTCCAGCCACAGGCTCGAAGAACCGCGCAGGACCAGCGGGGGATTGTGGCCGGCATTCACATAACGCAGTTCGCGGGTCGCGGGGTCATATGTAGCGAAGAAGAACGTCGCATAGCGATTGTTCGCGGACGCCTCATAGACCAGCCGATTGACCTTTTGCATAAGCTTGGCGAGGTCACGGGGTCCGTCCATGGTCATGCCGCGCAGGGAGGCGCGCAGGCTAGCCATCAGCAGTGCGGCGGAGATGCCTTTGCCGGAGACGTCGCCGAGGGCCAGGCCGAGACGGCCGTCGTCCAGTTGGATCACGTCGTAGTAGTCACCGCCAACCCCCTGCGCGGGGCGGCATGCACCGGCGAGCGTCAGCCCGGCGATGATGGGAATCTCCTGGGGCTAGAGACGCTCCTGCAACTCGCGCGTGATCTCGATCTCGCGCTCGATGCGTTCACGCTCGGTGTGCTGCCGCGCCAGGGAGTGGGCCATTTCGCTGATTTCGAGCGCCAGGCCCGCCTGCGACGCGACCGATTGGAGCAGCCGCAGGTCCGAAGGGGTGTAAGCCTCCTCGGATCGCTTGGCGCCCAGCGACATTAGACCCAGCAGGCGCTCGCGGCCGCACAGAGGCAACAGCAGTTCCGTGCGCAGGACTTCGAGCGTGCTGCGTTCCCGCTCATCCGCCAGGAGGAACCATCCGTCCGGATCCTCGAGATAGAGTGTGGCGGGCTGATTGGAGCGCATCAGGTTGCGGATGGTGGACGATCCCTCGTCGAAGTGCAGGGGCGTATGCGCCGGAATGCCGACGGCGAGCTGCAGTTGGAAGGCCCGCCCGCCACGCAGGAAGACTGCGACCTCCTGCACATGCAGAACTTCGGCGATACGGCGGGAGATGGTTTCAATCAGGGGGCCGGCTTCGGTGAAGCGTCGCGCCTGCTCGGAGAGATCGCTCAGCACCACCTCGGCGTCGTAGGCCTCGCGAAAGAACTTCCGGTCGAGCCACTGTTGCAGGCGGTGGCTGAGGCTGTTGCGGGTGGCAAACACCTTCACCAATCCGGCGATGACCAGCACCGTTACTGGCACGGCAACGCTCAGGTTGCTGCGATGCTCGAACATGGGAACGAAAAAGCGAACCACGATGAACAGCGCTATGCCCACTTCCAGGGTAAGCAGGGTGACACGCGCCAGGGCGTAGCGCGTGCCCATGCGCAGCAGGATGCGTACATCAAGCGCCCGCTGCACCACCACGACGTAGGCAAGGGAGAATGGCAGCGCCAGGATGAGGAGGGCGCCGGCGATGCGCAGCGCGCGCAAGGTATCCGAGTTGGTTACGTAATGGGGTAGCACCACGAAGGCGACGAGCAAGGAGCACAGGCCGATGACAGAACCGGCGCAGAGCACGCGCATGCGCCGGCGTGCGTCCGCGGTAGTGGCGGAGCGCAACTTGTCGAGAATGGCGGCCCAGTATGCCAGGACGCACACAAGGCTGAGCGGATTGACGATATGCTCCAGCCATCGAGCGAGCGCGTCGCTACGGCTTCCCCAGATGTCAGCGTGAAAGTTCTGAACGTGGTTCATCCAGAGGATGATGGGGGCGCTCGCCAACAGCGGAACGACCACGCACCACTTAAGCCACGGATACTTCGCGTCGACCCGCCAACGCTCAGGAAAATAGACGCCGAAGAGCAGCAAGGCCACCCCACCGAGGACCTGGAGCAGGGTATACCAGGTGCCGAGAAAGACCAGCCAGCCGCCGGGCCACCATTGCGCAGGCAGGAAGAACACTTCAGTAAGGGTGAGCAGGACCAGCAGGAGCCAGGCGTTCCAGTCGCGCGGCCGGGCCGCCACCACCCAGTAACCAACCAGCAGGCAGACCAGTGTGGGGACAACTTCAATAGCGGCGGCTGCGAAGAAGTCGCCTGTCGTCGGCAGTCTTCCGGCGACAGTATGGATCTGCGAAGTGTGCAGCGTGCCGTCCGGTTTGCGAACCACGACCTCCAGCAGATCGTTGGGGTGTGCCGGTGCGCTGCCCGCACCAACAATCTCCACGATCTGGTTATAGCCGCGATACGGTTCGCCATTGACCTCCACCAGCCGATCGCCCTTGGCGAGGCCGGCGGCTGTCGCCTCCGGGGTGACGGAGGAGAGGGTCAAGGGATCGTCTTCGATGGTGAACGGCGCGCGGATGTGCTCTCTGGTATGAAAGAACTGCTGGTTCCCGGCCAGCATCCCCATGACGTAGTACGTCAGGCTGGTGCCGATATAGAGGGCCAGCAGCAAATAAAGAAAGCGGGTCTTGGTCCAGCTCGTCATCCGGTGTGGCCCATCATAGATGGTGGAAACGAAGATAGGGGTGCGCTTTGTTCCCTCGAATTTGGCAGCCCAGCCAGTTTCATGAGGGTCTGCGCATGGATATGTATACAGATGGGGAGCGGGTTTATTGTTTCCAGTGACAACGAATATCGGAGAGATGGTGAACAACAATACGGAAGGGAATGTCTTCGCCCAGAGCGCAGGAGAGCTGACCGAACGGTTTGGCATCGAGCATCTGCTGCAGTTTGACGGTATGCCGGGTAAGTTGCGGGCAATCATTCAAACGCCTGCGGCGGACGCGGAAATCTTTATGCAGGGCGCGCATGTGACGCGATGGGCGCCACGAAATCAGCGCCCGGTGCTGTTCCTGAGCGAGCGGAGCGACTATGCGCCGGGGAAGGCGATTCGCGGCGGAGTGCCGATCATCTTCCCCTGGTTCGGAACGAGAGGTAATGGACTCCCCGGGCCATCGCACGGCTTTGCGCGCACCAGCGAGTGGATGCTGGAGGAGGTCACCGCCCCCGGGACGGGAGATTTGACCATGGTGTTTACGCTTCACCCCAACGCGGTGAGCCGCGGCTACGGATACGAGGCGTTCCTTCTGCGCTATCGGGTGACGGTGGGAATGCAGCTTGAGCTGGAGCTCGAAGTCACCCACGATGGGGCGGGGCCCTTCCAGTATGAAGAGGCGTTGCACAGCTACTTCGCCGTCGGAGATATCGCGCAGGTTGCCATCGCCGGCCTGGCGGGTACGGAGTATTTCGATAAGGCCGATGGAGGGCGGCGCAAGCGTCAGCAGGGCGAACCGTTACGATTTGCGGGAGAGACCGACCAGCTCCACCTGAACACGGAAGCTGCGTGCGTGATCGAGGATGCCGGGTGGGATCGGCGCATCGTGGTCGAGAAGAGCGGTTCGAGGAGCACGGTCGTGTGGAATCCCTGGGAAGAGAAGATGCGCGGGCTGAAGGACATGCAGCCGGACGGATGGCGCGCGATGGTGTGCGTCGAGTCCGGGAATGCGGCCGAGAATGCCATCACGCTGGCGGGCGGCGGAACGCATGTGATGCGCACGGTGATCCGGCTGGAGTAGAGTCGCCGCCGCGCCTGTCCGACAGACAGCCCTGAAATCCCCACGATCCAAACATGGACACAACACAGACACGGATGCCGACGCTCGCACTGACATTTGCGCATAGCTGGGAGGCGGAACTGCTCGCCGCCCGGCCGCCGATCCTGCCTCGACGACACTACGTCTATCCGGTGCAGGTGGACGAGGTAGAGCGGGGCGCACTGGAACTGCTGGTGCGGCCGCAAGGCGCGGAGGTGTTTCTGGCTACCTGCGCGTTGGGGTTTGCGAGCCCGGCGGTACCCACGGGGGTGTGGTCGTGCCCCCATCCCGACAGCATGTGCGCTGTTGCCGGAGGGTATGCCTATATGGTGAATACGCGCGCCCCGGAGCAATGGATACAAATACCATTCCGCCCAGTAACGGAGGTACGCGCCCTTCGAGACGCGGATCTGCTGCTCTTCGCGAGCTTCCACACGCTGCTGGCGTGGGGACCCGAGGGCCGCGTCTGGCAGAGCGGACGCCTCTCTTGGGAAGGGGTGCGGCTGGGGGAGGTGCGGGATGGACGCCTGCAGGGCTGGGGATGGGATATGCCAACGGATACCGAGATGGAATTTGCGCTGGATCTCTCGACGGGCCGGAACACGGGTGGCCCGAGTTTTTAGAGTGGCGAGGACAGCCGAAAGAAGCTGAGGGCGGCGTCGCCTTGTTCGAGCACCCGGTAGCGCGATAACGCGCCGTAGCGTTCGTTCAGCGGCCCGCTCGGGCGGCGGCGATGTTCGGCCACGACGATGGCGTCGGAAGCGAGCAGGCCGCCTGCCGGGTCACCCAGCAAGGCCAGCGTCTGCGCGTATTCCTGCTGCGCGTCGTAGGGCGGGTCGAGGAAGACGAGACTCCAATGGGGTGGCCGGCGGGCAAGATTGCGCAGGCTGAGATTGGCCGCGCGCGTCTCTACCGTAGCCTCGCCGCCGATGCCGAGCGCCTCCAGGTTTGCACGCAGGGCGGCGATGGCGCCGGAAGCATTCTCCACGAAGGTGGCGCGTGCCGCACCCCGGCTGAGCGCCTCAATGCCCACGGCTCCGGAGCCGGCGTAAAGATCGGCCACGGCAGCCCCGCGAATGACCGGCGCGAGCACGTTGAAGAGCGTCTCCCGCAGACGGTCGCTGGTAGGCCGGGTTTTGACTCCGCGGGGAGCGGCCAGAAGGCGGGAGCGGTAGATGCCGGCGATAACGCGCATGGTCCTCCTGATCGATGGTAGCCGGTTGGCCGTAGCCGGCAATGTGGGGGTGGCAATGGAGGCAAATGACCTCTGCTCTACAATTGCTTACCGGTAACCCCGGGATGACTGCTGCTACCGGAGTGGCTGAGGACGCCGTGAATTAGTGACGATGACTGGCGATCGCCTCTGCGGCGCCGGACGCGGTCGCAGACCGGGAAGGAACACCGGGAAGGGGAACAAGGACACACGATGCGTGGATGGTCACTGCCGTTAGGCCAATGGTTGGGTGTGGACCTGCGGATACACATGTTCTTCGTGCTGATGCTGGGTGTCTGCCTGGCTTACGCGAACATGCTCAATGCATCGTCGTGGCGCGGATTCGGGCTCTGGATATTGTTGGTTCTGGTGGTAGCCGTGCGGGAGCTGGCGCGCGCGATTGCCGCCGCTTACAACGGCCTGCAGCTCCGCAGCATTCTGCTGCTTCCCATTGGCGGGCTGCTATCCTATGCCAACGCGGAGAGCGTGGAGCGCGCCGGCGATGTGCAGATGCAGATGCGCATGGCGATGGTGGGCCCGCTCGCGAACTTCTCCTTTGCGCTGGTCTGTGCGCTCACGATAGCCGGGATGGCGCCGGCGTTCCGGATGGTGCAGCAGCCGCTGGTGACCCCGGCGCACCTGATCCGCAGCTTCGTGTGGCTGAATGTTTTCCTTGGCGCCCTGCACCTGGTGCCCGCCTATCCACTGGATGCGGGCCGGGTGCTGCGCGGCAGCTTTGGCCGGACGACGAACAAGACACAGGCGGCGCGCGCGGCGGCAGGGCTGGGGCAACTGCTGGCGGTCGCGGCCTTCGTCAGCGGTATCTTCCTGCAGAATCCCTGGCTCATTGCCGCCGGCTTCTTCATCTTCGTGGGGGGCCAACTGGAGGACCAGGGCACGGTGTTTCAGGCGGTGGTGGACACGGTCTACATGCGCGATGTGATGTTGACGGAGTTCTCGCTGCTCTCCCCGTCGGACACGCTCGAAGATGCGCTGGTGAAGGCGATCCACAGTTTGCAGGATGATTTTCCGGTGGTGCGCGGGCGCAGCGTGGTGGGCATCGTCTCGCGGCAGACGATCGCGGAGGCGTTGCGCAGTGAGGGCAACGGCTACGTACAGGGCATCATGCAGCGCGCGTTCCATATCGCCAAACCGGACGATTCGCTGGGTACGACCATCAGCCGCTTCCACGGGCGCGGCATGAGCATGGTGCCGGTGACCGAGGGCGAGCGGGTGGTGGGAATCGTGACGCTACAGAACCTGATGCACTCCATGGGCCTGTTCGCCGAGAGCCGGAAGCTCCGCCGGGCGGAGTAGAGGCGTGGCGGCCGCAGAGAGAAGCGATCCAGCGAAGAACCATCCAGAGAAGAGTCATGCGCGGCTGGAGCCGGCGCTCTACCTGGTGGGCACGCCCATCGGCAATCTGGAAGACATCACACTGCGGGCGCTGCGGGTCTTGCGCACGGCCGACCGCATCCTGTGCGAGGACACACGCGAATCGCAGCATCTGCTGCACCACTTCGACATCCAGACACGCGCGGTAAGCTGCCATGAGCACAATGAAGAGGCGCGCGCGGCGGAGGTGGTGGCATGGGTGCAGGCGGGGCAGAGCGTGGCCATGATCAGCGATGCCGGCATGCCGGGGATCTCCGATCCGGGGCTGCGGCTGGCCCGGGCGATGATCGCAGCGGGTCTGCCGGTGGTGCCGATTCCGGGAGCCAATGCAGCCGTGGCGGCGCTGGTGGGATCTGGATTGGACACGCAGCGCTTCCTCTTCTGCGGCTTTCTTTCCGCCAAGGCCGGAGCCCGGCGTACCGAGCTGGAGCGGCTGGCGGCTCTGGCCCGCGCCTCCGGCGAGGTGCTGACGCTGGTCTTCTATGAAGCGCCGCACCGTGTGCTGGAGATGCTGGCGGATGTCGAAGTGACCTGGAGCCGGAGTTGCCGGGTAGTGCTGGCGCGGGAGCTGACCAAGCTGCACGAAGAGTTTCTTCGCGGTCCGGTGAGTGAGGTGCGGGCCGAGCTTGCCGGACGCGACCGCGTTCGTGGCGAGTTTGTGGCGCTGGTGGAGGCTTCGGCTGACGTGCCGACCGCTGTGGTCGAGTCGTTGGCAGGACAGGTGCGGCGGCTGATTCGGGAAGAAGCTGTGAGTGAGATGGACGCGCTCAAGCGCGCCGCGCGCGAACGTGGCATGGGCAAGAGCGAGGCGTATCGGGAGTGGCAGCGGGATCGGGCGAAGAAAGGGTAAGAGGCGCTACCGTTTTCCGGGCAGATCCCAGGCGGGAATGGGTCGCTCCGAGACCGGCAGATCGCGGCCTTTGACGCGGTCGTACATGTAGCTGTCGCTGACTGAGCCGAGAGATTCGTTGTAGAGACTGGCCTCGCCGATGATCTCGCGTAGCTCTTCGGCAAAGCGATGAATCGCCTTGAGGCCGTCGGCGGTGGCCGCCACGGTCAATTTCGGTGTGGTGAAAAATTTCTGATAGCCGCGGTCGAGCAGGGTGGAGACCTGCCCGCCGAGCACCCAGCCGGGGTGCTGCACCCACCGGATCGCGTGCCGCTCTTCCGGGTCCTGCTTGTCGTGTTTGCTTTGCTGGTTTGGGGCTCCGGCACCCGGACTGCGCGCCAACACCGCTCCCACACCGTATTTTGTGACGGAAATCTGTCCCGGAGTGCTATGTCCTGCGACGGCGGGCGCCTCCCGGACATCAAATTGAGCACCACGCAGGAGCTGAAGGATCTCGTCGTAAGAGCGTGCGGTCACTTTGGTTCGCATGGGAGCGGAGCCGTCCTTTCAGGGAGCGCCCGCTACACTTAAGAGTGCGGCGGTGGAAGTTCCAATGTCGCATACTCGAACGGTAGCCGCAATGAAGGGCTGCCCGGCAGCGAGGGAGACGGATGGCTGGTACGGAGATGGCAACGCGCACCCTGGGGGCTTCGCTGCTGGAGCGGATCGGCAACACGCCACTTCTGCGTCTGGACAACCTGACGGTGCACCTGCCCGGAATAGCCCTGCTGGGCAAGGCGGAGTGGGCCAATCCTGGCGGGTCGGTGAAAGACCGGGCGGCTTGCTCGATTGTGACCGCAGCCGAACGGCGTGGGCTGTTGGGAGCAGGCCGGCATCTGCTGGACGCAACCAGCGGCAACACCGGTATTGCGTATGCCATGCTCGGCGCCGCCCAGGGGTTCCCGGTGACGCTGTGCATGCCCTCCAATGTGTCCATGGAGCGGAAGAAGATTCTGGCGGCTTATGGAGCGGAGGTCCTCTGGACCGACCCCATCGATGGCTCGGACGGTGCGATTCGGAAGGCGCGTGCGCTGGCGGCGGCGGAACCGGACAGATACTTCTACGCCGACCAATACGGCAACGACGAGAACTGGCTGGCCCACTATCGCGGCACGGCGAGCAATCCCGGTACGGCCAATGAGATCTGGAGGCAGACAGAGGGGACGATTACCCATTTCGTGGCGGGGCTGGGCACCAGCGGCACGTTTGTGGGCACCACGCGCCGGTTGCGCGAGCTAAATCCCGGCATCGCGTGCATCTCCATGCAGCCGGATTCGCCCTTCAATGGACTGGAAGGGCTGAAGCACATGGCGACCGCGATCGTGCCACCGATCTATGATCCGGCGCTGGCCGATCGGGCGATGGAGATGAGCACAGAAGCGGCCTATGTGATGGCCAAGCGCCTGGCGCGGACGGAGGGCATGCTCGTCGGGATCTCCGCCGCCGCCGCCGTTGCCGCATCGCTGCAGGTGGCGGAGGAAGAGCATGGCAGGGGAAATGAAGCTGTGATCGTTACGATCCTGTGCGATGGAGCCGACAAGTATATGAGCGAGCGGTTCTGGGATGAGTAACGGAGATGAATAACGAGAACGGCAGGGTGAGCGCGCGATGGTCCTGAAGATCGGCAAGGATCACTACGATGCCCTGCGGGCGCATGGCGAGGAGACCTATCCGCACGAATGTTGCGGGGTGCTGCTGGGTCAGAGCGCAGAGGGCGCGAATGGCGTGGAAAACGCCGTGGAAGAGGTAGTGCGGGCGGGCAACACGCGGACTGATGCGGCGCATAATCGCTACAACATCTCTCCGGTGGAGTTGATCCGCATTCAGCGGGAGGCTCGGGAGCGGGGCCGGGATATCGTGGGCTTCTATCATTCGCATCCGGACCACCCGGCGCGGTGGTCGAAGACCGACATGGTCGAAGCGCACTGGATCGGCTGCTCCTACGTCATCACCAGCGTGCAATCTGGCCGCGCGGAGGCGACCAATGCGTTCCTGTTGGCGGGGACGAGCGAAGAGAACAAGCGATTCGAAGATCAGCAGATCAGCATTCGGCCCTGAAGTGCCGACGCATAGAGCATCAGAAGAATCACGAGAGGAACGACGAACGATGAAGATTTTGATCCCCACACCGCTCCGCGCTTTCGCTGGTAAACAGGACAGCATGGAGGTGAACGCCGCCACCGTGCATCAGGCGCTCGAGCAGTTGACGAACCAATATCCCGAATTAAAAAAACATCTCTTCTCGGAAGAGGGCAAGCTGCGGGCATTCGTCAACGTGTATTTGAACGATGAAGATATCCGCTATCTGGAGGCGAAGGAGAACACGCGGGTGAAGGACTCCGACAACCTCTCGATCATACCGTCGATCGCCGGCGGCCGTGTTTCATCCAGCCGCTTATAATCAGCCGCTAGTTAAGCAGCCGCTAGTTCAGCAACGTGGAGTTTGCCATGGCTACAGTTACAGAAGATCTCGCAGCATTGCCAAAGCTCACCAACGAGGACATCGCCCGCTACTCGCGACATCTGATCCTGCCGGAAGTAGGAATGGAAGGGCAGCAGCGGCTGAAGGCAGCGAAGGTGCTGCTGGTCGGCACCGGCGGCCTGGGGGCGCCGCTGGCCTTCTACCTGGCCGCCGCCGGCGTGGGCACGCTGGGTCTGGTGGACTTCGATACGGTGGATGCGAGCAATCTGCATCGGCAGATCATCCACAGTACACGGGACATCGGCCGTTCGAAGCTCGATTCGGCGGAAGAGAAGCTGCTTGCGTTGAACCCGGATCTGAACGTGATGAAATTCGAGACGAGGCTCACCTCCGCGAACGCGATGGAGATCTTCGCCGGCTTCGACATTGTCGCCGACGGCACGGATAACTTTCAGACGCGCTATCTGGTGAACGACGCGTGCGTACTCAGCGGGATACCGAATGTGTATGGCTCAATCTTCCGCTTCGAGGGGCAGGCGAGCATCTTCGCCGCGAAAGAAGGTCCCTGCTATCGCTGCCTGCATCCGGAGCCGCCACCGCCGGGGCTGGTGCCCTCCTGCGCGGAGGGTGGTGTGCTGGGAATCCTGCCGGGCCTGGTGGGCATCATCCAGGCTACGGAGGTCATCAAGCTGATCCTGGGTAAGGGCGATCCGCTGATCGGGCGGCTGCTACTGGTCGACTCGCTGGGTATGCGTTTCCGCGAACTGAAGTTGCGGAAGAATCCGGAGTGCCCTGCGTGTGGAGCGCATCCGACAGTGACCGAACTGATCGATTACGATCAGTTCTGCGGCATCCAGCCGCATGCCAAGGAGAGCGCCACGGTGACAAGCACGGGCAGCACATCGCTACAGAATGGTGTTCCGCAGATCGGTCCGGAGGAATTGAAGCGCCGCAAGGATGCTGGCGAAGACGTCTTCGTGCTCGATGTACGCGAACCGCATGAAGCCCAGATCGCCAGCATCGGCGGACACTTGATTCCGCTCAACGACCTGCCGCAGCGCGTGGCGGAACTGGATCGCGAACGCAATATCGTGGTGCACTGCAAGGGCGGTGGACGCAGTCAAAAGGCGGCTGAGTTCCTGCAGCAGACCGGCTTCAAGCACGTGGAGAATCTGGCCGGCGGGATCGGCGCCTGGTCCGACAAGATCGATCCTCAGGTGCCCAAGTACTGAGGCCTCGATAAGAACCGGGTTGCAACGGTCAGTTCGACTCTGTAGCTCAGTTCGACGCTGCAGCTCAGTTCGACGCTGCAGCCAGAACGGATTCCTGGATCTCCGCCCGGCCGTGCAGGACAGCGAGGATGCGCGGGTAAAGCAGGGAGCGCATTTGGTGGCGGTCCTGCGCGCGTGTGATGTAGCGGATGATGAGTTCAATGCCTCCTCCGGGCCGCATATCGATTGTTGGCTGGGCGGAGAAGCCGGCTGCGTTGGTCTGCCGCGTGGCATGCGCCCACTCTGCCTCCGCTTCTTTGGTCTGCTCCCTCGTCGCGTCTACCACCACATCGCGGATAGCCTCGGCCTTCGCGTAGGCGTTGTTGTCTGCCGGAAGCGAGATGCGCAACTCTTCCCACATCCATTGGCCGGTCGTGGAGAAGTTGAAGAAGTGGCCCTCAATGGCGTAGCTGTTCATGAAAGCGACGCGTCTGCCGGTGGGGCGTCCACTCTCCGCCCAGTTGCCTGTTTCGAGCAGCGTGGTGCGAAGCATGCCTATGTCTACTACCTCACCGCCGACGCCGTTGATTTCGACCCAATCGCCGACATGGACACCGTTGCGCCCCATGAGCACGAACCAGCCAAAGAAGGCGACGATGAAGTCTTTCATGACGACGGTAAAGCCGGCGGTCGCGAGGCCGATGATGGTCGGCGTTTGCCTGGGCGCGCCGAAGATGAGCAGCAGAATGACCAGGGCGCCCACAAATTGCAAGCCGAATGAAAGCAGGAAGCGCATTCTGTGCGCCCGCTTCCAATCAAGATTGTGACGACCGAAGAAGGTCCGGAGAAAGGCGTCGAGCAGGAAGAGCAGAAGCAGTACGAAGACGATGGCCGCGAGGACGCGCAGAATGCGATGGTGCAGCGTGCGCTGCTGCGAGACGACGAATGCGCTCCACGTGCCATAAACCTCCGCTAGACCGCGCTCGTCCCGGATACGGCGCTCCAACTGCGCCATGGACTGCCGATCAGATGCCAACGCGTGCATGTGGGCGAGGGTTCCTCCAGGGAGGGCCCCTGTAGGGGACGGCAGGAGCTGTGGGGATGCGACGGTGCTTCCTGCGTTTTCTCCGCCAGCCTGCTCCGTCGCATGGGCGAGCGCATCCCTTTGTGCCATCAGCGTGGCGGCCAGCGCGGTTGCCTCCCGTTGCGCTGTGTTTAGCGCCCGCTGCCGGTCGCGGAGCGACTGAAGTGCGCGCAGCTTGCCGGGCAGAGAAACCAGGGCCGCAGTGGATTCCAGTTGCGCGGTTTGCGAGTTGGCGGGCGGCGCCTGTTTGTGCACCGCCTCGTGTTCATCCAGGGCCTGCTGGATCATGGCGTGACGATCTCCGCCCAGCCGGAGCAGCGTTTGGTGCAGTTCGTCCAGCTCATCGGAATCCAGCGCCAGTTGCGCCCGGTCGAGTTGGAGTTGCGGGTCGGTGTCGCCGGCTGCGGCAGAGGTGCTGGGACCTTCCTGAGGCGAAGCTATGCCTGTCGACCGGCTGCGGACCGCCACCGCGAGTTGTTCCGCATGCACGCGGGCGTTGAGCGCCGCGATGCGCTGCGAAACCTTGAGTGCCTGCCCGGTCAAGGGCGCAGCATGCTCCGTGGCGTTCCGCAGCGCGGCGGCAAAGGCCTGATCCACCTCGCTATCGGACAGTTGCAGCGCTTCTTGTGCATATTGCTGCTCCTGAGGGACGGCTGCGGCGGCCGCCAGTGCGCGGGCGGTGCGCAGCGGCGTCTGATCCACCAGCCCGTTGGAGGAAGGAAGGGACGCGGGCGTATTGAACTCGAGTGAAGGGTCGCCGCCGCGCGTGAGAATGCCGCCCACAAGGAACGCCACGAACAGAGACAGCAGAAGGGCAGCCACCAGGGTGCGGCGATGGTTGAACGTCAGGCGCAGGCGGTTCTTGGCAGTCATGGGTGGGGGAGTTCGGTCCTCAGTCGGAGCTGCGCGGTATCCGGTACGGGTAGATTATAGAAAGTTCGTCGCAGGTTCGTGTATTCGCGCCGGTTTCGTTGGTGCTCACGGCCAATCCGGTTCACGATGATTCGGGGCCAGGGCGGCCGAAAGCGGCTTGCCCAGATGCCGGTTGACTTAGTCGTGGAGGCAGGTAGAATGTCCCCCAAGGCGGGAACCCGTCCCGTAGACCTTGTACATGGAACCATTCTGCAAGCATCCCAAAGTGCGCGTCGTCTCCCGCCAGGAAGACGCGGAGTTCGTCGAATGTCAGGAGTGCGGCGAGATCTTCGATGCCGGCGAATACGAGGATATGACGGCTGAAGCCGGTCCGCCGGACGAGGATGAAGACGTCGGCGCCAGGGTCTAGTCCTGGGTCCAGAACCGTGTCGCTCCAGATATAGCTGCTGACTTGTGTGGCCTGAGCTAGCGATCGGCCGGCAGTCGATGCGTGGCCTGACTTCCCATCCGTCGCGTCTCCCGCAGCGTGTAGTGAAGCCAGGAGAAGAGCGTGAGGACGAAGGTGGCGACCAGCGACCATTTCTTGGCAAATAGGAGCACGGATTCCGGGTAAAAGGCGGCCCACAGTGTCATCGTGAGCGCGAACACCTGCGCCGCCGTATTTGCCTTGCCCCAGATGCTGGGTCGAAAGTCGCGCGTTCCCACCGCGGCGAAGAGTAATGCCGCAACCACCAGCATGCCGATGTCTCGACTGAACACCAGGATGGTGACGCGGCGGGGAATGAGGCCCTGGTGCATGAGCACGAGAAAAAGCGTACTCAGCAGTAATTTGTCCGCGACCGGGTCCAGATACTGCCCCAGCAGTGTGCGCTGTTTCAGCCAGCGCGCCAGCAATCCGTCCAGGCCATCACTGAAACCGGCCAGCAGGAAGAGCGCGAAGGCCGTGCGGTAGTGTGCATCGAGGATTGCTGTCACCAGAAAAGGAATGATGAACAGGCGCAGGAAGGTAAGCAGGTTTGGCGCGGCGCGAAGGTCTTTCAGCACGTCGTACGCTTCATGAAAGGGGAGTTGCGATGGCTGGCATCTGGCTCGCGCGTCGGGATGTTGAGAGACCAGTCACCGAAAACTCATGATACAGAAGCACTCCGCGGAGCGCCACGTGCGACGGTCTCCGAAGCCCGTCATGCCAGCGGTGGAGAAACTTGTTATCATGGTGGGGCGAAACGCAATCCCCATCGCAGGCGCGTAGCTCAGTTGGTTAGAGCGCTACCTTGACACGGTAGAGGTCGCTGGTTCGAGTCCAGTCGTGCCTACCATCTTTTCAATCACCTACCTCGCCTGGCCCGGCTAGGCCATGCACAATAGCGCACAGCTAACCCGAAGCCTCGCTCCCGGACAACCTAATCCGACCGGAATGGGCTCCGTTGATCATCTCGATCACACGCCCTTGCGCCTCGCGTGCATGCTCACTGAATGCCCGCGCGTACAGGTTCATGGTCGGCATCCCCGGGAAACGGCGCAACCCTCCGCCGCGCCAGGAGGTCCTGGGATCTGATAGGGATGCAAGGGCACGAGCTTGTGCGAATCTCCGTCTTGGTTCGCCCACCCGGCCTTTCACCACACACTGCGGGTGACTGGTGCAACGCCAACTTCAAAATCGACAGCTTGTGGCGAGCGGCGAGATCTCCAAGTGGGCGGTGGCAGGCACGAAAATAAGCTGCTGCCACTTGACACGCATTGCATATTGCGATATAACATTCACGGATCGCAATATGAAGCTCGCTGACAAGATACGGTACCTGAGGGAGATCGAAGGCAATCTTCGCGGACTGAACCGCGCCATGACCAAACAGGAACTCGTACGCGCGATCGCCAGCGAGATGGACTCTCCTCTCAGCCAGAGTTATTTGTCTCAAATCGAGAGTGGCGCACGCCCGCACTTGACCAACACCAGCCGTCTTCTGCTTGCAAAGTTCTTCAGAGTTCATCCCGGGTACCTGGTCGATGATCCCGAGGGCTATCATGCGGAACTGCTGAGCGATCTCCGCACACACGAGGACAAGCTGGATCTCTGGCTGATTGCCGGCTCGGATCGCTTCCGAAAAGATGTCGAGCTGTGCAAGGCCCTGCGCGCGGTCGCCCTTCACGATGACTCCCGGGGATGCTTGCTGCTGCTCGAAGCGGTGCTTGAGACCTCCGGTCTCGTGGAGCGGCTCTTGGAGGTCCTGCGACCCGAAAGAACATCGAATGCCGCCGAACGCCTGCGGGTAAGCACGACGCAACCCGCGCCGGCGGCGGCCAGGTCGCAATCGTCTGCGCGAAGCTCAGGAGAGCCCGCGAGCAATGGAAGGAGAAAGCGGCCCTCACAGGAGAGGAAGCTATGAGCGTGGAAGTCTTCTATCTGGCGTGCTTTGTCATCGGTCTGATCTTTTGCCTCCTGTCGGTTCTTGGGGGAGTGGGGCACGTGCACGGCGGCCACTTTCACTTCGGCAGTCATGGTGGACATGCGGGGGCGCCTGGCCACCTCGCTCACGCTGCGTCCGCTCACGCAGCTCCACATCCCGGTGCGGTACCAGAGTCAACGGCCCGATCTGGCGCCAACACTGGACGCAGCATGTCACCCGTGAATGGCTTTACCGTCACCGCTTTCCTATGCTGGTTCGGCGGCACCGGCTATCTTCTGCGCACGCATGGCAGTTTCGCCGCTTTGCTCGTGCTGCTGCTTTCAAGCTTGAGCGGCCTCGCGGGAGCGGCAGTGGTCTTCTGGTTTCTCAGCGCCGTGCTTTTGCCGCACGAGCGTACCCTCTCGGCGGAAGAGACGCAGATGATCGGTGTCGTTGGCATGGTAAGCGGCGCATTGCGTCCGGGTGGAACGGGCGAGATCCTCTTCTCGCAGCTTGGTGCGCGAAGATCCGTGCCCGCTCGCAGCGAGGACAACTTAACCATCGAGCGCGACGTGGAGGTCATCGTCATGCGCTATGAGCACGGCATCGCCTACGTTCGCCGCTGGGACGATCTCGCGCCATGATCGCTCTGCCGTTATCGTGCATTGCCCTGCTGTATGTTTCAGGCCGTTTGCCGCTTCACGATTTGCCGCATTTCCAGGAAAGAGGGACTTATGCCGAACTCCATCATCATCGTCATCGGATTGGCGGTGCTCGCAACACTGGTGCTGTTAACCCTGCTGGCCAAGATGTTTCGCAAAGCGGGCCCCAACGAAGCGCTGATCGTGTACGGCTTCCGCGGTCCGAGGGTCATCAAGGGCCACGGCGCCGTCATTTTCCCCATTGTGGAACATGCACGCGAGCTGTCACTGGAACTGATGAGCTTCGATGTCGCTCCGCAGCAGGACCTCTACACCAAGCAAGGTGTTGCCGTGACAGTAGAAGCGGTGGCGCAGATCAAGGTGCGGTCGGACCAGGAATCGATTCTGACTGCCGCTGAGCAGTTCCTCACCAAGACGCCCGACCAGCGCGAAGGGCTGATCCGCCTGGTGATGGAAGGCCACCTGCGCGGAATCATCGGTCAACTGACAGTGGAGCAAATCGTCAAGGAACCGGAGATGGTGGCGGACCGCATGCGCTCCACTTGTGCGGACGATATGAGCAAAATGGGTCTTGAGGTAGTCAGCTTCACCATCCGCGAAGTCCGGGACAAGAACGAGTACATCACCAATATGGGACGCCCGGACATTGCGCGCATCAAACGTGACGCCGAGATCGCCTCCGCCGAGGCCGAGCGCGACACTGCGATTCGCCGTGCCAACGCGCTAAGAGAAGCCGCCATCGCCAAAGCCGCGAGCGACCAGGATCGCGTGATCGCTGAAACCGCATCGCTGGCCAAACAAGCCGAGGCACAGCGCGACCTGGACATTCAAAAAGCGCAGTTTACTGAGCAGAGCCGCCGCCAGGAAGCGCAGGCCGACAAAGCCTATGAGCTCCAGACGAATGTCATGCAGCAGAAGGTTGTGGCCGAGCAGGTCCGGGTGCTGCAGATCGAAAAGGAAGGCCAGGTCAAGGTGCAGGAAGCTGAAATCCTTCGCCATGAGAAAGAGCTGATTGCGACTATTCTCAAGCAGTCGGAGATTGATCGTCAGCGCATCGAGAACCTGGCGAACGCAGAACGCGCACGGCTCATCGCCGAAGCTGAGGGCCGCGCCTCCGCGATCCGCGTGCAGGGCGAGGCCGAAGCCGCCATTATCTTCCAAAAAGGCGAGGCCGAGGCGAAGGCCATGAACGTGAAGGCAGAAGCTTATCAGGAGTGGTCCCAGGCAGCGGTGGTGGACAAGCTGATCACCAACATGGCGGATGTGGTTCGCGCGATGAGCGAGCCGCTCAGCAAGGTGGACAAGATCACGATCGTTTCTACGGGTGCGAATGGAAACATCGGCGCGCACAAATTGACGGGTGAGATGACGGAGATCGCTGCACAAGTCCCCGCCCTGTTCGAGGCTCTGAGTGGAATGAAGATGAGCGACCTGATGAGCAACGTGAAGCAGATGGCTGTCCGCCCCAATGGCGACAACTCGCAGCACTAGACAACGAACTGCGCCCCAGCGCACGCCGGCGCAGCACAGCACCAGCATGGAGGGAACCATGGCACTACTGGAGAGAGTCGCAACGCTACTACGCGCCAACGTCAATGACCTGATCGACAAGGCGGAAGATCCAGAAAAAATGTTGAAACAACTCGTGCTCGATATGGAGAACCAGCTTCTCCAGGTCAAAACGCAGGTCGCCATCGCCATTGCAGATCAGCATCTGCTGGACAAGAAGAAGCGCGAGCATGAGGAAGCCACGGGCACATGGAAGGAAAAAGCCGGTCTCGCCGTTCAGAAGCAGCGCGACGACCTAGCCCGCGAAGCGCTCGGCCGTAGCCTGAGCCACACCCAGATGGCGCATGGCTTCGCCCAGCAGCTTGACGATCAGTCTGCTGAAGTGGAGCTACTCCGCTCCACGTTTCTGAAACTCCAGGATAAGCTCACCGAGACGAGGCATCGTTGCGATCTCCTGATCGCTCAACATCGGCGGGCACGCGCGGTTGGCAAAGCCCACCAGGCACACGCGATCGTCGACACGGAGAAGAAGACCGCATCCATCGATCGATTCAAATCACGGATTCAGGCGCAGGAAGCGACGAACGACGCAGGGCATACGCTCGAGAACCCCGCCTCGCTTGAAGATCGCTTCGCTCTGCTCGAACGAGAACAACAGATTCAGGTTCTGCTCGAAGATCTCAAAAGCAAACACGCAAGATCAGCGTAAGTCGCAATGGGCCTTAGTATCCGCATACGGAAACCGGGCCAGGTCTTCGCTCCAGGCCGGCCCGTTCACCTTCTTGCAACTCTTCCCTGCACGCCGGGCGCACCAGTGCCAAAGATGCATGCCAGAGATTCGGAAATATGAATGCAAATTCAGAGAGTTGACGCAATCTCAGGCAGAGCGATGGGAGCGCTATTTTTTGCCTGTTTTGGTGCACTCTGGCTGTATACGGGCCTTGCAGTCGCGAACCAGCTCCACGTCGCAAGCGCCGCTCTAGTAGTTATCCTTATTGTTGCGTTGATTGTTCCGGCCGTACGGCTTTTGCGACTAGCGGGAGAAGCTTCTCAGGGGCCGGTGAACGCGAAAGAGCGGCTTCAGATTAAGCGAGCCTTTGGTCGAATCAATGCCCAGCAATCTTGTCTTGAGCTAGCCGGATATGCTCCGCCACAGCACATCGGAACGCGGCCCGTTTTCTATTAGAACTGCAGCCCGCGTTTCGCTGTCTTTCACACCGGTTGCCAACACGTCCGAAGCGGAGCGAGTTTGTCTGGGGCTTCGATCTAACTCAGCCAGCTTTGTTCTGCAGCAGACTTTTCAGCGTCTTGCTGTAGGTTCGACTAGCACGAACGCTTGTGTAGTCGTTGAGGGTGGCCAAGAGATCTCGGTTCGCGACGGCTTCTACTCGAACAATGCGATCGACATTCACGAAAGCAGACCGATGGCTTCGAAGGCACTGTATGCGATCGCGGCGCGCTTCTAGGGAGGGGAGGGACTCCCGGATGAGGTGCGTCTTGGGGCC
>JBPCNO010000178.1:0-4426 GCA_051001135.1 Acidobacteriaceae bacterium | reverse complement strand
GCCGCGGGAAAGCACTCCGGAACCAGTCATCCTCGAGCGCGGCGGCTTCCGCTTCCCGCCCGGACTGAAGCTCAATCTGCCCTTCTATCTCCTGCGTCGCTTCTTCCGCCCCGGCAATCCCATTCTGCTCTTCCAGCACCTGGCGGAGACCTTCGGCCGCGTGGCCCACTACAAGCTGGGCTGGCAGCACATCGTCTTCCTCAACGATCCGAAGTACATCCAGGAGATCCTCATCAATCAGGCGCAGCACTTTATCAAAGAGCGCACCCAGCGCCGCATGAAGATCCTGCTGGGCGAGGGCCTCATCACCAGCGAGGGCGAGTTCCACCGTCGCCAGCGCCGTATCGCCGCGCCTGCCTTCCATCGCCAGCGCATCCAGGCGTATGGCGCAGTCATCGTGGACCGGGCCACGATCCGCCGCGCCCAATGGAGGCCCGGACAGACGCTCGACATCGGCGCGGAGATGATGCAGCTCGCGCTTGAAGTCGTCGCCCGCACCCTCTTCAACACCGATGTGACCAGCGATGTGCGCGAGATCAACACCGAAGTCAACGCCATCATGGAGCTTTACAACTATCTAATATCGCTGCCCATGGCCGAGGCCTATCTGCACGCACCGCTGCCCGGGCTCACACGTTTTCGCAAGGCGCGCGCTCGGCTCGATGCGGTTGTGCATCGCATGATCGCCGAACACCGCGCACGCGGTGTGGACAACGGCGACCTGCTCTCCATGCTGATCGCCTCCCGCGATGAAGAGACGTCCGGAAGCGCGAGCGATGCGGCCCAAGGCGCCAGCATGACCGACGCCCAGCTCCGTGATGAGATCATCACTATCTTTCTCGCAGGCTATGAGACCGTCGCCAACGCGCTCACCTGGACCTGGGTGCTGCTGGCGCAAAACCCGGACGCCGAAACCCGCTTCCACGAGGAGTTGGATCGCATACTCGACGGCCGCACACCCACACTCGACGATCTTCCGCAGCTTCGCTATACCGAGATGGTCTTCGCCGAATCTATGCGGCTCTATCCGCCGGCGTGGGCCATGGGCCGCCAGTCCACCCACGCCATCGCCCTCGGCCCGTATCATTTTCCGCCCCGGACCTACTTCTTCTTCAGCCAGTACGTCATCCAGCGCGACCCGGAGTACTTCCCCGATCCTTTGCGCTTCGACCCGGAGCGTTTTACACCGGAGGCCAAAGCCAACCGTCCCCGCTTCGCTTACTTCCCCTTCGGCGGCGGCGGCCGTCAGTGCATCGGCGAGGCTTTCGCCTGGATGGAAGGCGTGCTCACCCTCGCCACCATCGCGCAACACTGGCGGCTGCGCCTCCAGCCCGGCCAGCACATTGACGTGCAACCGAAGATCACCCTGCGCCCCAAATACCCCATCTCCATGTTCGCCGAGGCCCGCAGCCGGTAGGCTGTCCTGCTAACGTATCTTGTGAGCCTTTCCCGTGAGTTTTGATCAGTTCCTCGGCAATTCCACCACCGTAACCCGGCTGCGGGAGACCATCGCCGCCGGCCGTCTTCCCGCGGCCATGATCCTGAGCGGGCCCGCCGGGGCCGGCAAGTACACCCTCGCCACCATGCTGGCGCAGACCGCCAACTGCCTGCTGGAGCCCGCCAGCAACGGCCTGCCGGATTTCTGCGGAGCCTGCGCCAACTGCACTCGGATCGGTGCGGCCCTGCCGCTCCGTGATCGCTTTGCCGAAGCGGTCGCCGCACGGGAAGAACTCCGCGATGTCGACAAGAAAGACACCCGCATCCTCATCCAGACGCACCCCGATCTGCTGGTGATCCCGCCCGACCCGCCGCAACTGCTCATCAAGCTGGGGCAGGTCCGCGCCGTGATCAGCCGCATCTATCGCCGCCCGGCGGAGGCCCGGCGAGCCTTCTATATCTTCACCAGCTCGGCGTTCATGAAGGAGGCAGCAAACTCGCTGCTTAAAATGCTCGAAGAGCCGCCGGATCACGCCAGCCTCATCCTGCTGACCGCCAATCCCAGCGAGCTGCTCCCCACCATCCGCTCCCGCGCTCCGGTCTTCCACCTCGGCGCGGTGCCCACCCAGGAGATCGACCGCCTGCTGGCCGAGCGCCGCCCGGAGCTGAAGCCGCAACAGCGGGTGCTGGTCGGCCATCTGGCGGAGGGAGCCATCGGCCGCGCACTCGGCTTCGATCTGGATGCGTATCTTGCCCATCGCACCGACGGCTTGATTCTGCTCAGGCATGCTCTGGGCGACCCGGACCACTCCGCCCTCTTCCGCATGACCGAGGCCTATCGCGCCGGCGCCGAAGGACAGGAGAAGACCGCCGGGCTGCTCCATGCGCTCTCCCTGCTGCTGGAAGACCTGCTGCTGCTCCACTCCGGCGCTCCCAGCCTGATCCGCAATACCGATATGGCACCCGAACTTACCCGCATCGCCCAGTCCGTCACTCCAGCGTGGATCGAATCCGCCAGCCGGGGCTTGGACGCGGTGGAATCCGGCATGCGGCGCAATCTGCTCCGATCCCTCTCGCTCGATGCCTTCGCCAGCGGACTCATATCTCGCTGAAGCGCCGGCGCGCTCGCCGGACAAAGATCCCCAACTCTCCCATATCCGGCGTCATCCCGAGCGAAGCGCCGTTCAGGCTCGAAGCCGAGGGATCTGCGTTCTGCTTTCTCTCTTTCGCGAACGTGCGGAGACCCCAAAGAAGGACGAGCAGCAAGGTTGCCCGTTCATCTAATTTTTTCTGGCGTTACGTCGCAGGCTCGGCTACAGTAGTCGAACTCAGCTCTCAAAATCGATAACGGATGGACCTGACCTCCCGGCGGAGACACTGGAGCTTTCTTCTTTTGTCTCTTCCGTGAGTTCCCGCGCATCTTATCGAGGTATCACTTCGACCAAGATTTTATGGCCAACCACTCCGCTCTTCCGTCCGCCGACGTTGACGAAGTACTGGACAGTGACGAACCTCCCGTTGCCGCCATCGCCCCGGTCGGTCCCCGCAAACTGGTCCGCCCCAGCTTGCCACCCGGCGCCGTGGACGCGCGCGGCAGCAGCCATCGGCGCGAACCTCACGCACTGCTGGCGCACACGGTACACGCTGAGCGCTCCTCCAGCCCCGAGGCCTCGCACGCCGAATCCTTCTACTTTCAAAAGCAGATCCAGACGCAGACTCACATGGTCTTCGTATTGGAGGCAGGCGAACGCGTCGAAGGCCTGATCGAATGGCATGACCGCAACGCCATCAAGGTGCGCCACGGCGGCACGCGCACGCTGATCTATAAGTCCTCTATCAAATATCTCTACAAGGCCAGCGAAAACGGCCATTCCTGAAACGATTCCAGAGCTACATCGTTATACCCACGGAAGCGGAACCCCGAACCGCCTCGTCATCTCGACCTAGCGTAGCCGCCGAATGCATTGTCATCCCGACCGGAGCCATCTCGCGCAGCGAGATCGGCGGAGTGGAAGGATCCGCTTCTTCTTCACCTATCTCCGCGCGGCCCGCTGCAGGCGATCGCGAATCGCCGTCCCGATCCGTTGATCCGGCGGCAGCGGGCAGATGATGTCCGTCGCGCCCCGCCGGTCGAGCTCACGCAGGCCCAGAAAGAGCCGCTGCGCCAATTCCTCCAGGTCCTCCCACGTTCCCCAGCGGAAGATCATGTCCTCACCCGCATCAATCGTCACACCCGCCGGAAGCATGTAGAAGACCCGGCGTTCGCCCCCGGCAGCCGCCCGTCCCGCCCGCTGCAGAACCTCTCCCGTTCCCCGGCCATCTGTTTCACACAACCAAAGCCTGGCTCGCGGCGCATAGTGCCGCGCGTCGGTGCCCGGCGATGGCAGCGCCTCCCGGCTCGCCCCGCCTGCAGCCTCGTGCCGCTCACTCTCTATCGCAGGGGAATACACGATTACATCGCCCGCAACCGCCCGTAGCTCTTCGATGGCGATCGCGCCCGGCCGGTACACCACCATCGGCAATACGCTCGCATCCACGACCGTAGATTCGACCCCATGGAGCGTCGCCCCGCCGTCCACAATCGCGTCGATCCGTCCGTCCAGGTCTTCCAGCACATGCGCCGCCGTCGTCGGACTGATGCGGCCAAAGGAGTTCGCGCTGGGCGCGGCAATTGGCACACCCGCCGCGGCGATCAGCGCGTGCGCCACTGGATGCGCGGGTGTCCGCACCCCTACCAGTGGCCGCCCCGCCGTCACGGCGTCGGGAACGTTTCCGGAGCGTGGCAGCAGCAAGGTCAGCGGCCCGGGCCAGAACTCTTCCATCAGTCGCTCCGCCAGGATCGTCGTCTCCGCGACCACCCTGCGCAACATCGCACGATCCGCGAGGTGCACGATGAGCGGATCCCAGGAGGGCCGCTGCTTGGCCTCAAAGATGCGGGCCACCACCTGTTCGTCCAGCGCGGCCGCGCCCAATCCATAGACGGTTTCCG
>JBPCNO010000177.1:0-28292 GCA_051001135.1 Acidobacteriaceae bacterium | reverse complement strand
GTCCGTGACTGTGCCGTCCGTGACTGTGCCGTCCAATGTCCCGCTGGCTCAGACGCCCGCTGCGGCGGGCGAGTCGCAGTCCGTGGCTGCGCCTCCGGCGCTCGAAATGCCTTCCGGCGCAGGATTTGAGCCGATATCCGATGCAGGCTCGGACGCCGATAGCGGTGCTGCCGCATCTTCAGTCGATTCCGGCATGGCGCAGCCCGCTCCGCGCCGCGTCATCATGCCGCAGACCGGGCCCCGCCCCGTCTATACCGCTCCTCCACCGCGGCCGGTCCCGCCACCCTCGGCCGGGACGCCGCGTCCCGGCGCGCCTTCGGCTGGTCCGGGTGGCATCCAGCGCGGACGCCCCATCTTCGATCGCGGTCCCCGTCCGGGCGGTTCCGGCAACTACGCCGGCGCACGCCCCGGCTACGCCCCTGGTGGGGCTCCCGGTAGCGCTCCCGGCGGCCCCATGGGTCGCCGCCCCATGCATCCCACTCGTTCCGCGCCTACGGGTGCTCCCGGCAGCCGTCCGCCCTTTGGCGCGCCCCGGCCCGGCGGTCCAGGTGGCCGTCCCGGCTTCGGCGCACGTCCGGGCGTAGGCGGCGCTCCCGGCATGATGCCGCCTCCGGGCGAGGCACCGCGTCCGCAGCGCCCCAGCGGTCCACCGCGCGGCCGTGGCCGCCAGCAGTACCCGAAGACCAAGGAAGGCCCCATGAAGGGCTTCGCTCCGCCGTCGCGTTTTGGCGGAGTGCAGGTTCCCATGGAGCCGCTGCCCATCACCCGCACCATCACGGTGACCGAGGGTATCAGTGTCAAGGATCTGGCCGAGAAGCTCGATATCCGCGGCAAGGACCTCATCGCCTCGCTGCTCATGCGCGGCGTCTTCGTCACCGTCAACCAGTCGCTCGACGCCGAGTTGGTCAAGGATGTCGCCCGTCAGTTTGGCGCCGACACGGCGGTCATCAGCTTTGAAGACCAGATGGCCAACGAAGCCCTCGAAACCCTGCTGGGCCAGGAGAATGTGGGCGAGATCGAGGTCACGCGTCCCCCGGTGGTCACGGTCATGGGTCACGTCGATCACGGCAAGACCTCGCTGCTCGATGCGATCCGCGAGACCGACGTTGCGGCGGGTGAAGCCGGCGGCATCACCCAGCACATCGGCGCCTACAAGGTTCGTATCGCCAAGCCCGACTCTCCGGCCTTCGGCCGCGAGATCGTCTTCCTCGATACCCCCGGCCATGAGGCCTTTACCCGCATGCGCGCCCGCGGCTCCAAGGTCACCGATATCGTGGTCATCGTGGTTGCGGCTGACGATGGCGTGATGCCGCAGACCCTCGAAGCCATTGACCACGCCAAGGCCGCCAACGTGCCCATGATTGTGGCCGTCAACAAGATCGACAAGCCGGGCGCGGAACCTGACCGCGTGAAGCAGCAGCTTGGCGATCGCGGCCTGGTGCCCGAGGCCTGGGGCGGCGACACCGTCTTCGTCGACGTCTCGGCCAAGAAGCGCCAGAATCTCGACCTCTTGCTCGAGCTCATCTGCCTTACGGCCGATCTCGGCAACCTTAAGGCCACGCCGGATCGCGCCGGTGTGGGCACGGTGCTCGAGGCCAAGCTCGATCGCGGCCGCGGCGCAGTCGCCACCGTGCTGGTGCAGAACGGTACGTTGCGCACCAGCGACACCTTTATCGTCGGCAACACCTTCGGCAAGGTGCGCGCCATGTTCGACGATCGCGGCCGTGCTATCGAGGAAGCAGGTCCCTCGACTCCGGTCGAGATCCTGGGACTCGAGAGCATGCCCGACGCCGGGGACAGCTTCCTGGTCGTCGCCGATCGCGACAAGGCCAAGAACATCGCCCAGTACCGCAAGATCAAGGAGCGCGAGCAACAGCTCTCCAAGAGCTCGCGCGTCTCGCTCGAAGGTCTGGCGGAGCAGATCAAGCAGGCTGGCATGAAGGAGCTGCCCATCATCCTCAAGGGTGACGTGCAGGGCTCGGTCCAGGTGCTCGCCGACTCACTCGCCAAGATGTCCACGGAGAAGGTGCGCATCCGCGTGCTGCGCTCCGGCGTGGGCGCCATCACCGAAAGCGATGTCCTCCTGGCCTCGGCCTCGAACGCCATCGTCATCGGCTTCAACGTCCGGCCCGAACGTAGGGCCGCCGATATCGCCGAGCAGGCAGGCGTCGATGTTCGGCTGCACTCCCTCCTCTACGAGCTGCAGGACGAGATCACCAAGGCCATGCTCGGCCTGCTCGATCCCGTCTACCGCGAAAACTACGCCGGCCGCGCGCAGGTGCTGGAGGTCTACCGCATTCCCAAGGTGGGCACCATCGCCGGCTGCCGCGTCACCGACGGCTCCATCCGCCGCGACTCCGAGGTGCGGGTCAGCCGTGGCGGCGAGCAGGTCTTCAAGGGCAAGCTCGCTTCACTCCGGCGCTTCAAGGACGACGCGCGCGAGGTCACCAATGGCATGGAATGCGGCATGGGTATCGCCGGTTTCAGCGACCTGCAGGTCGGCGATCTCATCGAAGCCTTCGTTACCGAACGCGTTGCCGCTCAACTGACCGCGCAATAAGCAGTACCCTTCGCGCAAAACCAAAGCCCGGCAACCTGCCGGGCTTTTCTTTTTGCCACCAGCTATATCCGGGTGCCCCGTCCTGAGTGTCGCGAAAGGTGGGAGTCCGCTACATTGGCCCTTCTCTCAGCGGCTCTATCAAAAGAGCATACGCCCGGCGGAAATGACCAGTCCGGAGTGGCGAAGCAGAAAGCATGAGATCCCTTCGAGCCTGAAGCGAGGTAGAGGGAGCAGTCTCACGGCTTCTCTCCGTAGATGGAATTGAGCGCGACCGTTATACCTCCACCACTTACACTGACGATGTCCATAGTCCGCGCCAGCTTTCGATGCCCGTGGCGGTGCAGCCACACGGACGAACCAATCTCCAGGCCGGCCATGCCCGCTTCGAACGCGGCGAATCCGCCCTGCGTCTCGACCATCACCCGGGGCAGCTCGCGCTCATGGCAGAGGATGTCCCTGACGCACTTTGCGGTCGAAAGATAGTCAAGCGTGCGGTAGGCGACAACCCCGCCATAGAGCGAGTAATCCAGCGCGCTTAGGCGCGTGTTCGCGTCCGGCAAGTGCGAAAGATACCCAGCGGGCACGTAGATGGAACGCGCGCTCGTGCTGAATCCGGAGCTTGCCACCGGCTCCGCGGCAGGCTTCGCCGCGCTGGCCGTCAGCGCACTCCCGATCGCGATTGAAAGGCCCAACACTATGCGGTAGAAGGTCTTCATGACCTCCGCAGGCTAGCGTTTACGGGCTGGCAACTGCGAGGACAAAGCCCATCCGGGCAGTCTCCACCGGCTGCAAAACTGGTTACGGGTCACACGCAATACTGGTTACCTGTGTCGGCCCGCGTGGGCATCCTAGCACCATAGGATGGGTTCCGGGCCGAACGATCTGCGGCTTAGGGACTGGTTCATGCCTCTACGGCTTTCCGTTGCGAACTGAGCGAAGCAAAGGGCGGTTTCGGCTCAGCCGCGATCTTGACCTTGCTGACCAGTTCTACGCGTTCTTCTGCGCCGCCTTCTGCGCTTCTTTGATCAGCCGCATCGCTTCCTTGCTTCCCTTGCATCCCAGCAGCTTGTACTCCTTGCCCTCGAGCTTGTGATAGTTCACAAAGAAATCCTCAAGCTCGCGCAGGAACTGCGCCGGCAGGTCTTTGATCTTCTTGATGTTCACGTACATGTGATTGGCTTCGGCGATGGCGACCAGACGATCGTTGCGTATCTTCTTGCCTTGGTCCACCTGCTCGCCTTCGATCACTCCAATGAGCCGCGCCCGCAGGAGACAGCCCGGAAACGCCGGTTCATCCATCAGCACCAGCACGTCGATCGGGTCGCCATCTCCGGCGATGGTGCGCGGCACAAAGCCGAAGTCGTAGGGAAAGGCCATGCCTGCCGGAAGCACCTTCATAAGTGCGAAGATCTCCTGCTCCGGATCGAACGCATACTTGTTGCGGCTGCCTTTCGGCGTCTCGATGATCACCTGGAGCATGCCATCTTCTTTGTTGATGGGCTGGAGCCGCGTTGGATCGGCCAATGCCTTGGTGCCTTTGCCTCGCTTCTTGCTCACGATGCCTCCGAACGCTGAATGGAATGGGAATGCAACCGATTCAGACGCCGGACACGCCGGGTGAGTTGTTCTTCGCCCAATTCCGCGCTTATGGCCGCCGGACCAAATCGGCAGCCGTAGACACCGGGGCCTTGGCTGGTCCCAGGTCCACTACCGCCATTTTGCCGTCGGTCACGATCTCATCTCCGGTGGCATTCGCCGCCTTGCGCGGCGCCTGCGGACGGTCTACGTCGGCATAGGCAACGGCAGTTCCGATGAACAGCAGATCGGTTTCAACCCAATCGCGCTCGCGATCGATATGGGGGTCGATGCGATGCGACCACTTGGTGTGGGCCCGGGCGTTCGAGACTGCGATATCGTGGGTCGCCGAGCCTACCCATACCTCGCGCCCGTCATACAGATCCGCCTGCTTCCAGATGCGCAGGTGGTGCCGTTTTGCGAAGGTATCGAGAGACTTCTGGAAGACCAGATCCGGCGGTTGGCCATCGATCATGAGCAGGGAGACCGGTGCATTGGAGTAGCCAGCCTGACGGATCGTAGCCTGCACCGTCTTCAGCGCCGTCTTCGTGCCGAGCGCCTCGGCTTCAAACCAGCCGGCCTCGTTGAAGGCTGATACAAGCTGTTGCTGCGTCCCGAGAAACATCAGGTTGGTCACGTCAGATGGTTTGTTGTCAGCGGTATGCGTACGCGAAGGGGCTGCGGCCACCAGCGCCTGCAGCTTGGCCGTCTTCGGCAACTGTGGCCAGCCGGACCAGGTCTGCTTTACCTTCAGCGCCGACGGGCGCACGATCTGAATCTGCATATCGGTTCCGGCGGGAAACAGGATCTCCCGCCGGATGGATAAGCCATAGACCGTCTGGATGCCTTTGATGGTGTATCCCGCGACCGGCGTCGCCGCGCTCAACGCCGCCATGGCGAGCGAAGTCTTGCCCGAGGCATGCGGCTGAACGATGCCGAGAATCTCATTGTTGCGGACGGTCTCGCGGGCATTGTCCACATCGAGGACGCGCGCATAGAGCGGCGACCGCTGGCCATCCTTCGCGACGATGTTGGCGAAGTCGAGCACGATCCTGGGCCGCGAGTACTTGTCCGGCGCCTTCTGTGCGAACAGAATTGTTCCGTTGATCCTGGTTCCCGGCGCAATCAGCAACTCTCCCTTCTTGCACGCGATCTGCTCGCCGTTCCTGCACAGCGGATAGGTAACCGTCGCCTGAACCGGATCGCCGGTGCGCGATTGATCGCTGTAGACTGGACCGTCGAGCCGGACGGACAACGTCTGTCCCGGTGCAAGATCAGCCTTCCTTGAAGCGGCGACGCCGGCCGCGTGCGTCTTTGGCACATTCATACCGGCATCATTGAAGAAGTGAAAGAAAGCGGCCAGAAACCCGCTGCTGGCGCCATGCTCGATGAGCAGCGTCTGCATTTCGAAGTTGGGGGAGTAGAGCAGATAATCCAGAGCGGTGTCGTTATACGCATCCTCGCGGTTGATATCGACGCCGCGTTCGATGAGCGCATCGGCTATCTCTTCATACGCAACCCGGATCTTTGGCTGAGTGCTGTAGCTCGATCCGAAGACAGCCCCGTGCAGCGAAGTGCGGCCTTGCTGATCCGTCGCTTTCACATCCGCGCCATCCTGAATGAGTTGCTTCGCTTCAGCCAGGCGCTCGAGTGTCGGTTGCTCCTTCGTCTCACGGGTCGCATGGTAGAGCATTTGAATGAGCGGTGAATCGCGAGAGACATCAAGCTGCATTACGGCCGGAGCGAGTTCCTCGTCGGAGGCTTCTTCCTGCGCGTCAGCGGCGGAGTCATCTCTTTGGCTTTGCGCGTTCTGCTGCGAGGCTTTGCTGGGATGTTTCTGGGCTGCCTTGCCGGAGATCGCCAGATAGGAGGACGCTCCCACCGGATTTGGCCGTGCGGCAGCAGTGCAACAAAGCGCCAACAGCAGGGAGCTTAGTTTCAAAACACGTGGCATAGTCGTCAGACCTCTCACCGATGACAGCGCCGTGAACTCTGCGACGAAGGGGGAGGGCTGATTGGCAGTCTTCAGAGCGACTGGGACGGTGCTCGCATTATGCACCTTCCATGTCATATTTTGCGGGAGTAAAAGACTTTGTCCTCTGGTCTTGGCAAGCTGTTGCTGAATCTGGGCTCGACACCAGCCGTTCATGCGCGGCGACTCCAAGCCAACTGAAAGATGGTAAGACCCACGTAGCAACGCTATAGTGGACCACCGGAGGCAGAACATGGCGAGATGGATGGTGGTGTCATCGATGACAGTCGTGCTGGCAATGGTCGCGGGCGCACGGTCGGCAAGCGCCGCCGGCGCGAGTGAATCGCGTGGCATCGACGCGATCTCGGCCTATGCCGGCACATGGAAGATCGACACTCAGCATTCCGATACGCCCTTCAGCAAGGCCTCCCATGAGCAGACAATGCTCCGCAACGAGTGCTGGCGCAGCGGTGAATATTACGCCTGCAATCAGTATGTGGACGGAGAATCGAAGGTGCTGCTGGTGTTCACTTTCCATGCCGCCGATCAAAGCTACACCAGCTACCAGATCCCGGCGGATGGCACAAAGGCCGGACTGGGCACGCTGCGGATCGCTGGCAATGTGTGGACCTTCCCCTGGGAGACCAAGGAGGGCGAGAAGACGACCTACTTCCGCGTGGTGAATGTCTTCACCACTCCGACGAAGATCGAATATCGCCAGGAGTTTTCCCCTGACAAGAACAAGTGGACGGTAATGGCGCGGGGAGTCGAAACCAAGATCGCTTCATCGCCGCCCACGTCCAGGTAGCCATCCCGATTGTGCCAGCAAACGCGAAGCTTCCGCCGCAGATACTCGGTACCGACTTCCGTCATTTGCGAAAACAAAAGTTCCAATCCGCCGCACACATGCAGCTTTTCGATTCTTTGAATCTGGCACCGTTATCATTGGCGAGCTGCGCTCGTGCCGATCTCTCGTCCCCATTTATCTACTTCAGCGCCGCAAGCCTTGCAAGAAGTACCACCCCATAGGGCCTGCCGAAATGACGCCGGCCTTCGCACTACTGGCTGTGAGGCACCGCAACGAGGGCAGCGAACGGGATCGAGGTTGATGCCCCATCGGTTCTTAGCAAAACTACCGTAGATAATTAGTGAGAGCAGAGAGACTATGAAGCATGCAAAACGATCAGCAAAATCATGGGCAGCCTCCTGTTTAGGGGGTTGTAGGCGTGTACGCCCCGATTGCAGAGCAAGCAGCCCGGTTGGTCAAGATAGCTGTAGCGATTGAAGCTTTGCGGATCGCTGAGGTCGTAGCTGCCGCCGTAGGCGTAGCTGTGAGGATATCCGAAAAGCTCACAGGGACGGCTCGAATTGGCTAGCCAGGATGATTCTCTTAAGAATCAGATTAGATCGGGCTGACAGCGCTGTCTCAATGCAGCACTGCCCCAACATTGACCAGCCCTCCCGCCACGTGACCTTTGTCATCTCCGCCCTGGCGTACCTTTGTCCTCGTCCCGCTACACTGGAATAGAGAGCATACCGCGCCTGCGCTCGTGGAGAGCGGTACCTCGCGCTAACCCTATTGTTTGCAGGAATTTGCCCGTAAGTTCAATGAACAGAGGAATTTACCGGTAGTACACCTGTTTAAGTGGCCTGAATAGAGAAATTTAGCGCATTCATGCCGGGGGGTATGGGGGCTACCTAAAACAGAGCGCGCAGCCGCGTCAGGATCTGCTGAGTAGCGGCTGGCAGCGGTCCCTCCAGGGTGCAGCCGCTGGCGTTCTTGTGGCCGCCTCCGCCGAAGCTCTCGGCGACATCGGCGACGTTCACATCGCCCTTGCTGCGCAAGCTCAGCCGCACGCGGTGGTCGGGAAGCTCACGCAGAAACGCCGCCGCCTCGACCCCCGCGATGCCGATGGCGTAGTTGACGATCCCTTCGCAATCTTCCTCCGCGGCCGAGGTCCGTTCCATGTCGCTGGCGGTGACCCATAGCCAGGCCACGCGTCCATCGCGTTTCAGCGTAGCCAGCGCCGCACCCAGCAGCATCATCTTCGACAGCGGATTGCTGAAGTAGATGTCCTGCGCAATGAGCGAAGGCAGAGCGCCCCGCAGCACCAGGGAGTGCGCAACCTCGAAGGTATGCGCATCCGTACCGGCGAAGCAGAAGGAGCCCGTATCGGTGAGCACGGCGGTGTAGAGGCAGGTAGCCATCCCGGGCGTGATCTCGACCTTCGCCGCCTGAGCGAGCCTGTAGATCTGCTCGCCTACGGCGCAGGCGTCGGTATCGATCCAGTTGATGTCGGCGAAGTTGCGGCCGCTGGTGTGGTGGTCGATGTTGATGCAGCGCCGCCCCTCCAGCCCCTTCAGCCGCGAACGGGCAAAGCCATCGCACTCCAGCAGCACGACGTAGTCGTAGTCGCGCTCAACGGTACTCCAGTGGTGGATCTGCTGCGCGCCGGGCAGCCCGCGATAGATCAGCGGTACGCGATCGCTGAAAGCCATGTCGACGGTCTTGCCGAGCGCCCGCAGCATCATGCCACACGCCAGCACGGAGCCAACCGCATCGCCATCCGGGCGTGCGTGCGCGGTGACCAGCAGCCGCTGTGAACCGCGCATCGCCCGCAAAACCTGTTCCATGGCAGGGCCATGCTGGAGCGCCGGAGGAATAGCAGGCGGCGCGGCCGAGGTGGATGCGCGGGTCGCGAGTGAGGGCGGGATATCGACGCCGGACGGGCCCTGGTCAGCCGGTGCTGTATGCGACTTCACCGGCTCTCGCCTCCCTTGACCTGCCGCTTCTGCGCGCGGCCGACCAGCTCGTCGATACGCGCGGTCATGCGGTCGCTGCGGTCGATATGGAAGCTGAGATCGGGTACGTGGCGCATGCCCATGCGTTCCAGCAGCTCGTGCCGGATGTAGCCCCGTGCGGCAACCAGCGCCTCGAGCGTCTCCTGCTCCTCGATTTCCTTGCCATCTACCGCAACGTAGACGCGTGCGGACTTGCCTCCGGGGTTGATCACCACTTCGGTGACAAAGGCGAAGGCGATGCGAGGATCCGAAAGCTCGCCCTGGAGCATGGTGCCGATCTCATCGCGCAGGGTCTCCGCGACTCGATCCCGGTGGTACTTGCGCGCGCGTTGCTCTGGCATTGGGCTCCTCGGCAGGTAAACCTAAGAGAATACCAGAGGCGCCGCAGCGGGGCTGCCACTTCGTCAGCTATGTGAGCAAGCAGGAATTGAACGCATTACCAGTCAATCGGGCGTCAACAGGGCACGGGGTAGTACTCATGCCCGGGCGGGAGTGGTTACACGCTCGAGGATTCGCCGCTCCGGTACCGGGGCCGCCGGTGTGAAACAGCTAATCTCAATCTCGCCAAGCCCAGCCCCGAGTTGAAAGAGCGCTCCTTGGGCTAGCTCGCGGACGCGGTCCGCTGAACCGACCGCGCGCAGGTTCAACAGGAGATGGTGCTTTGGGGCGGGCGATGCATCCAGATTGCCCTCCAGCCGCGGCTCGTCTCCATTCCTGCATATGGCGGCCTTCACGAATCCGGTTTGCGCGGTCGCAATGGCCTTGAGGTGGACGATCGAGATCCCGGCAGCGGTGAGCCTCTCGTCAATAGAGTCAAGAAGCGGGCCCAGCACCATGGCAGGCGAGACAGGAATCGCCGGTTCGAACGTGGCCTGGAGATTCAGCCACGCCAGGGCTGCTTCCGCCTGGGCATACTGTTCGTAATCGATCTCCAGCGATTCACCGCCACCGAGCAGTGCGCCGGACAAGACCTCGTCCAGCCACGCTCGGACACCCTGACCCGTCGCCGCGGACAACTGACGCACGGGTCGCCCCAGCATAGGCGGAGGAGACGGATAGAGGTCGGCTTTGGTAAAGCAGAGGAGGTCTGCCTCCTCGATCTGCTTCTGGAAGAGAAAGCTCATCTTCGGATCGCCGTCGTCTTCCAAAAGCGAACGAGCCCTGCCGGGATCCACCAGGACGGTCGGGGGAGCGATCCGGTAGGAGCGCTGTTGCTGGAACGGCCGCACGACCGTGGCGATGATATCCGTGCAGCTTCCGACGGGCTCGGCGAAGATCACGTCAGGCGAGTAGGCCCGAAGCCTCTCCGTGGTTTCGAGCAACTCGGAGAGCCTGCAGCAGAAGCATCCCCCGGTGATCTCGCCGGACTGCACTCCCTGCAAATCAGTCCAGCGCGTATCCACCAGCGCCGATCCCTGATCATTCAGAATGACAGCGCAACGGTGCCCAAGACGCTGCAGTTCGCGTACAGCGGCAAGGATCAGCGTCGTTTTCCCCGCGCCCAGGAAGCCGCCCACCATCACGATCCATGGTCTGTGGGCGACTGTACCGTCCATCACGCTCCCGCCTCGATCTGGAGGGCATCGCCTTCCTGCAGCGTGATCTGATCGGCGAATCGCACCATGCACCGGTCGCCCTGCCGCTCGCTGACATGCGGGATCGGCCGGCCTTTGATTCGCACCGCGGAGGCCGCTTCTGCTGCCGCGATCTCACAGGTGCGCTGCGGCAGTGTCCCGGCCAGAACATCGAGCGTAAACAGCGTGCCGCCCCGGCTGGATCGCGCATACGAGAACGTGCCCCACCCTGTGCCTGTTGCCCAGAAGCAGTGAAACTCACGGTGCGGCAGCCTGGGCAACGCGCTCACCGAAGCGTTCACGCCGTTGTACGCAAATCCGCTCAGAGCGACCACGCTCGTCCAGGACGCCATGGCGCGGGCATAGTGATGGCCACACTCGGCCTCATCCCAGGGATTGCGTTTTTCGCCGTCGTAGCGTGAACGGATATTGCCGATGCACTCAAGACCTTCCGCTACCAAGCCGGAGTAGATCATCAGCGCGGCGGCGGAATGCTCAAAGCCGGTCATCACCTCCGCGTAGTAAGGGAAGGGAATGCGCGGCCGGGGAGATGAAGCGTAGTCGCAGATGACCATAGCCGCCTCGTCATTCAGCGCAAAGGTCCTCTCCACGTTGTCGTGATCGAAGAGTGAGCGCTTGTAATTGAAGCGGTAGAGAGAGCCGAGCGTGTTCCGAACGTGCGCCGGCGAGACGAGAGAGCCCAGACCCCCCACTTCGGCCAGGTACTGTCCAACTAACTGGTCGATCAGGCATCCCTGGCCAACCTGGTACTGTGGATGCTCCGTCTCCTCCGATCCCATATCGCTCTGGAGATGGGGAGCGATCTGATCCTTGCGGTACCCGACGATCTGCTGAATATAGAAGTC
Source organism: Acidobacteriaceae bacterium (assembly GCA_051001135.1). Classification (GTDB taxonomy): domain Bacteria; phylum Acidobacteriota; class Terriglobia; order Terriglobales; family Acidobacteriaceae; genus CAWHMN01. The sequence goes on along the minus strand of JBPCNO010000177.1, from coordinate 16,943 downwards.
GCCGTTGAACAGGTTTGCATCCACCCAGCGGCTACCTTGATCGAAGAGCGTCTTGTACTGCTCGGCAGACGCGGCATCTTCGAGCGCGCGCGCCATCTCCTCGCAGGCACGCAAGGCGCCCAGGTACCAGATGCTGCACATGGGGTTAGGGCCGTAAAATTCCACGTCGTAGGTGTTGTGCTGCACGCCCGTCAGCACGCCCCTGCGGCCGGCGTCCCACCCGCCGGGCTCCCACGCAAATGCAATCGCCTTCCGGATGCGTGGCCACATGGACCGTGCCCAAGCGTCGTCTCCAGAGAGCTTCCAGTCCAGGTAGGCGTGCATGATCTGACCCATCTGCCCATCCGCCGCCGCGAAGCCAAAGCGCGCATATCCATCCGGAAGAAGCTGGCGAAAGCGCATCCCGCCCTCCGGATCCATGGAGTAGCCAAAGGACGCCTTGCGCAGCGAGCGCGCAAACGACGGGAACAGAAACGTGGTCGCCGTCTCGTAATTCCACACGTGCGTACAGTTGCCGAAGCAGCAGCCCACGGTATCGTTGCTGCCCTCAAATCCGTGAAATTCCCCATCCGCCGTTCGGAAGCAGGTGGTGGAAGCCAGGGTAGAAAGGTTGGCGCTTGCCGCCTCTTTCGCCACTGCAGGCACGGTGCTTTCCCGGAGCGCCTTGGCAAACAGGCGTGTGCGGCTCTCAAGCCGGTCCAGATTTTTGGCCAGGTACTCAGCTGCACTCCACGCATCCTTGAAGCGGGTGGCGTAGTGGTTGCCGATGTTGGTCTTTCCCTTTCCTTCGGGAGCTGTCCAGCCGCACCAGTCAGGTGTCCGATTGGGGAAGTGCCAAGCCAGCAGGAACGTGAACGTTGCACTCTGCCCGGGCGCTATGGTGCGCTTCTGGCATAAGGCCCCGACGGCGTTGTGCGGATCGGGCCCGCCTGCAAGCTCGCCGGTTGCAGAGAATGCGTCCCAGAACAACATCGGCGAATTCCACCAGCGTCCCTTGGGCCAACCCTGCCAATGGGTAAGGCTCATGCCTGCCGCCGGAAGGGCCGCGAGCGCAAAGCTGCCGAACATCGGATCATCGGCTGCAATCTCAGGATTGCTCATGTGCAGCCCTGCCAACGTGGCGCTGGTCTGAAATGTGTTGCTGCGCAGGTCCTGCTGCGGAGCCGCAGGTGGGACTGGGGGACTGATCTTTACCGGGTTGTCGATCGAAAAGACGATGCCCACTTTCGCCGCGGTAGGCCGATGGTTGGTCACGCGATAGCGCAGCAGTGTCGCGGGCAAACCGGAATCGTCCGGATCATGTGGAATGAAAGGTGAAAAGGCCTCCAGTTCCACAGTTACCGGCAGGGCCGAATCCTCAAAGGCAATGTGCGCGAGCGGATATTCTCCCGTGAACACTGCTGACTCCAAACGGCTCAGTCCCGGTGCATTGTTCGAGCCCAGACCGTCCTGACCCTGATACGGCGGCAGGATACGCGCCTCCAGCACGCGCGCAACGGGCTTCGCGTTCGCCGACTGAACCCAGATCGCAGGAAAAGCATACGCCGGGGAAAAGCCCTGATTCGGACGATTGAAGATCTCCCAATCGCGCAGTTGGCCACTGCCGCCTAGCCCCAGACTTCCGGCTGCCACTCCACCCAGGGGAAACGAGATCATCTGGAGATACTGCCCATGGAAGCTGCGCGGATAGGAGAAAGCCTGCTCCGCAGGGGCCCGCGTGTGGTGCTCTCGCTTGGCGGCTTCATGTGTTTCGGGTGTCTGCGCCTCTGCGGAGGCAGGCCAGTTTCCAAGTTGAGTGGCCGCACCCAGCGCTCCAGCAGCCTGCTTCAAAAAGGACCGGCGTGGCAGTTTGCTCTTCTCGCTCATTCTTGCTCCTGCAGGTTAGGGCACACCATCCGCTGTGGCCGGGTTCGCATCGTCTTCAGCGCCATCGCATACGGTGCGCGCGGCAAACTATCCTGCTCCGGGAGCATAGGAACCGGACCTCATTGCGGCGCAGTCTGTTTTGCGCTCGAAACGTGCTCCTTCATGGCTTTGCGCAGCTCCTGCTCCGAGGCGTCGCTCCAGTACTTGCAGTCCAGGCGAAGAAAGACCGACGTGTAGGGAATCGTAAGGGTGGTCTTGAGCACCAATACATGAAAAGTACTTCCTGCATCGCCCAGCGTTTTGATGAGCTGTTCATGGGGCATTGAGTGCACAGGAAGCGAGCCGAGCGCCGTGTGTATCTCCCGGCGGTAATTGGTAACTCCTGGTGCGCTCTGCTCGGGAACAAATGGAAGTTCCGCGTCCATAAACACCACCGGCCTTACTTGCTTCGCCAGCGAGAGCTCCTGCAGCACGGTCCGCACCACCTGCTGTTCGCTCGCGCCGGTCTCCACCGTCTGCACACCCGGCGACGTCTGCAGTGGATAGGCCGAATCCACAATCACGATCCAGTTGCGGTGGCCCAGCAGCGGCAGTTCCTGCTTCAGGGTCGCCACCCAACTCTCCGGCGGAGCTGAAAAGGCGGGCATACCCGCGGCCAGCAGCGAGCAGAGAACGATCTTTGTAACGCGGCTGATCATGCTAGCGAGGCCACCTTTGCGATAAGGGTGGAAGCTTGGGAAAGGGAGCATGCGGTTCCTTCTGATACCAGAACGCGACCGACGCAATATCGTCTGCCAGCGGTTGATACTTGCCATTCGGCCACCATCCCAGCGCCTGAATCGTGACCTTCAGGTCGTGATGAAAGATCACCGGGTCCAGAATATGCCAGCGATACAGGCTCCACTTCGGCGGCCCATCGGGATCCTAGGTCTTGTGGTCGAGCAGGTTGCCTACATACGGCGTGGAGTAGATAGCTGGAAGGCCCCAATCGGCGCCGAAATAGTCTTCCGTGCCCGTTCCAGCAATGGTAGGGAAGTCCTTATCGCCGTCGATGAAGAACTTCACCTCTCCTTCCCCGAACCACCCTTCGGAGGGTTGCGTCCACGCAAGAAACGTACCGACATAGCGGCCGTTTCCTTTCACTCCATCCAGTATCGTATACAGCGGATGATCCCGTTCGGTCACTGCCCTGCGTTACTGCGCGTGCAGATAGCCGGCGTCGGGGGCTACATCTGCCTGGCGGTGGTCGATCTGGTACGTCAGCAGCGGCAGCTCCTTATCGCCGTCGTTGGTGAAGGTGATGCGCGCGTGCTGACGGAAGGGCATGGGCCAGTAGCAGTTCATGGACGCCATGGGGACATCCACGACCACGGCTGAGTTCACGGGCGCAAACGTGTCATGCCCGATAGCAAAAAAAATCCGTCAAGGGCGTTTCAATCGAAGGGGTCTCTTCACCGTCCCAATAGAAGCGGAGAACGCCGGCGCGCCCATTGCCGCGGAAATCCTGACTGCTAGCCATCCATATATGCTCGATGGTGCCCGGCCCCGGCACATCCATGATCGCGACTGTATTGTGCGCGGGCACCTTGATGAAAGGACGAACAAGAATAAGAATGACAACGCCGAGTCATTGTGCCTGACCCTCTTCCAAAGCGCGCTTTCGAAGCCACCGGGGCAAGCGCCGTATCCGCCCTCGCGGACCTTCCCGCACCCCCGATACCTATTGCGAGCAGCGGAGCCGTGGGAATTGTCTGGAATGCTCGTCTGCCTAGCTATCGGAAGGACGGTCTCCCCGTCGCGGCGATCGTGGATCGGGAGAAGGCAAAGGCAAGTGCTCTGGCACGCGAATTTGGATTGCCAATTGCCTTCGAATCCGTCGGCGATATGCTCAATGCCTTGCCCGAAAAGGTCATCTTCGATGTAGCTGTTCCGGCGAAGCACCTTCTGGAAGTACTCTCGGAATTACCGGACGGCGCCTGTGTTCTGCTGCAGAAGCCGATGGGCGAAACGCTTGCCGAAGCGGAGGCGATCCTGGCGCTGTGCCGCCGCAAACGCCTGGTGGCTGCGGTTAATTTCCAGCTCCGCTGGAGTCCGGCAATGCTTGCGGCCCGGGCACTCTACGAGCAGGGCAGCCTCGGAACGCTTCACGACATCGAGGTGCAGGTAAGCACGCATACACCCTGGGACCTTTGGACCTTTCTCGCCGACGCACCTCGACTGGAGATCCTCTATCACAGCATTCATTATGTGGATCTCATCCGGTCATGGTTAGGCAATCCTTCGCGGGTCTACGCCAGAACGGTTCGTAACCCCCGCACCCCTCAACTTGCGGCTACCAAGAGCGTGCTTGTGCTGGACTACGGCGATTGGATGCGGGCCATGATCGCCACTAATCACGGCCTGGACTACGCCAGGGACTTGCAGCACAGCTATGTGCAGTGGGAGGGCACGGAGGGCGTACTCCGCGCGCAGATGGGGATCAACCTCGATTATCCGGCGGGCAAGCCCGACTTCCTGGTGTATGCGCGACGCGAAGACTCCGCAGCAGAATCCATTCCCATCGAAGGCAACTGGTTTCCGGATGCATTTCTCGGCTCGATGAACTCGCTGCAGGCATTCGTCATGGGTGCGTCAACGGAACTGCCGACTTCCGTGGAGAATGCCATCGACACCATGCGTACGGTGGAAGCGGCCTATCTTTCTTCCGAGCGTGGTGGCGAGCCGCTTCCTCTACCTCGGGAAGCGCTGCCCAGCCCTCGGCAAGGATCCTGATGTATAGAAGCGCGTGGTCGCAAAACAAAGTGAGGCTAACCCTATGATGGCCAGCATGATCGCCAGCAACAACGCAGCATTTACGTTGACAGGAAAGGTCGCCCTGGTCACGGGAGGCGCCAGCGGCATCGGCCTGGCGACCAGCCGCGAACTCGCCGCGGCGGGCGCGGAGGTGTGGGTCGCGGATCTGAATCTGCAGGCGGCGGAAGCCGTTGCGGCAAGCGGCAATGGGATGCGCGCGCTTTCGATGGACGTAACAAACGCGATTTCCATCGCGCAGGCCTTCCAGCAAATCGCGCAACTCGACATCCTTGTGAATAACGCCGGAATCGGCCTGGTAGGCGACATACAGAAGACCTCTGAGGAGGACTTCGCGCGAGTGATGCTGGTAAACGCCCATTCCGTCTTTCTTGTGACGCGCGCCGCACTGCCGCTTCTTCTTGCACAGCACGGCAACATCGTCAACATCGGGTCGGTGGCGGGGCTGGTGGGTATAAAGCAGCGCTTTGCCTACTGCGCGAGCAAAGGAGCAGTCATCGCCATGACGCGCCAGCTGGCGGTGGATTACCCCAAAGAGCTTCGCGTTAACTGCATCGCTCCGGGCACCGTGCAGTCTCCCTTTGTCGAAGGCTATTTGGAAAAATATCACGCACATGAAAAGGAGAAGATCCGGGAGGAATTGAAAGCGCGTCAGCCCATTGGACGCCTTGGAACGCCCGAAGAGGTTGCGCATCTGGTGCGGTATCTCTGCTCCGACGAGGCTTCCTTCATGACCGGGTCCGTTCTCAATCTTGATGGCGGATTGACGGCGGCATGATAGCCAGGAACGCCTGAGAAGATATGGTGAATAACTCCGATCTGAAGATCACTGACGTGCGTGTGCTGGACCTGCGCTTTCCCACATCCCGGACGCGGATTGGCTATCGAGATGTTCCCGGAAACTCTGCGCGACTACAGCTATCCGGATGGAACATATTGGAAGGCATCTCATGAAACTCATCACTTTTGAAGACGCGGATGGATCTCGCCGGCCCGGGCTCATAGACGAGAGCGGCGTGTACGATCTCTCGGAACTCGGCTATGCCGACACGCTCGCATTCATTCAGGAAGAGAAGAGTGCGCTGGAGCGCGCACAAGTCCTGCTCAGTAGCAGGAAGACGAAGATGCCCGCTGAAAGAGTCCATCTCTTGCCTCCCATTACAGCGCCACCGCGAATCTTCTGCATCGGTCTCAATTACCGCGACCATGCCGCCGAGTCGAAGATGGAGGTGCCCAAGGTGCCGACTGTCTTTATGAAGCTGCCTTCCTCCATTGTGGGCCCGGGAGCCGACATCGTTCTTCCACAGCAATCGCAGCAGCCGGACTATGAAGCGGAGCTTGCGCTAGTGATTGGCAAGAAGGGCAGGGATATCTCTTCGGACAACTGGAGAGAGTACGTCTTTGGGTACACGATTGTGAACGATGTGAGCGCGCGCGATGTGCAGCTTGCCACATCGCAGTGGACACTAGGTAAGAGCTTCCCCACATTCTGCCCGTGCGGCCCGTGGATCGTAACCGCTGACGAGGCCGGCGACCCTCATAGCATGGACATCCAGCTCAGCATAAACGGTGAGGTGTTGCAGCACTCCAATACGCGCGAGCTGATCTTCACCATTCCGGACCTGCTCGCGCATATCTCCAGCATCGTGGCGCTGGAGCCGGGAGACATCATCAGCACTGGAACACCGCAGGGTGTCGGCCTGGGGCGAACTCCGCAGAGATGGCTTAGGCCGGATGAGAGGATCGACATCGATATCGAACGCATCGGACGGCTTACCAACCACACCCGCGCACAAGCGCGAGCGTAGGCACTGAGCCGTGTTGCGCCCATACAATTGGGCTGCGGAGAAATGCGAGGCCTCTGTCACAGGGGCGCAGAAACGGATCGGGATGCATGCTTGTATCGACGACAGAGACACCGGGCGGTGGCAAGGCCGAGGGCCCACTTGTAGCGCGCCACGAACTGCTTCCGTTCAGCCTGGTTACATCGCTGTTCTTCCTATGGGGCGTGCCGAATAACCTGAACGACGTTCTCATCCGGCAGTTCATGAAGAGCTTCGCCATCACCCGCTTTGAGGGAGGGCTGGTGCAGTCCGCCTTCTATTTCGGCTACTTCGTGCTGGCCATACCTGCCGCCCTGCTCATGCGGAAATACGGCTACAAGGCGGGCCTGGTAGCTGGGCTGCTCCTCTTCACCACCGGAACATGGCTCTTTTGGCCGGCGGCCTATGCGGGCAGATACTCGTTCTTCCTGCTCGCCCTCTTCGTCATCGCCTCCGGCTTGTCCTTCCTGGAGACCGCGGCCAATCCCCTGGTGACGCAACTGGGAACGGCCCGGAGCGCCGCGCGCAGGCTCAATGTCGCGCAAGCGTTCAATCCCCTGGGCTCTATCACCGGCGTGCTGGTTGGCACAATCTTCATCTTTTCCGGCGTCGAACTCACGCCGGTGCAGGTCCACGCGATGGAAGTGGCGCATACCTACCAGGCCTATCTTCAGCGGGAGACGGTGCGCGTAGTCGCTCCCTATCTGGTGCTCGGCGCCCTTGCACTTGTGATGGCGGTCGTGATCCTCCGCACCAAGTTCCCGGTCATCCGCAGCGAGCATGAGGACAGCGGAGACCACGGAAGCTTCCGCACCCTGCTGCGGGACGGTAACTTCCTGGCTGCCGTGTTCGCCCAGTTCATGTACGTGGGCGCGCAGGTGGGCACTTGGAGCTACTTCATCCAGTATGTGCAGGACTATACCCAGCGGCCGGAAAAGATCGCCGGCTACTTCCTCACGGGCACGCTCGCCGCGTTTGCCGTGGGCAGGTTCATCGCCTCGCTCGCCATGAAGCGCATCGCTCCACGGGCCCTGATGGGAATGTATGCAATCGCGAATGTGCTGCTGGTGGCCATCGGTATCCTTGCGCCCGGATGGATCGGATTATGGGCCCTCTTCAGTACGAGCTTCTTCATGTCTCTCATGTTCCCAACCATCTTCGCGCTCGGACTCGCTGGCCTGGGGCCGAATACTAAAATCGGCGGATCGCTGCTGGTCATGGCTATCATTGGGGGCGCGGTGCTGACGCCGCTCATGGGCCTCATCTCACAGACCAGCCACAGCATCGCCGTGGCCTACGCAGTGCCGATGGCGAGCTATGTAGCGGTCGCACTCTTCGCCTACCTGGGCGGCAGGCGCAGGATTGCGGAGGGATGACACTGGCTGGCTGTCGTCGTCATTGGGGCGGCTCACAGTAGGAGGAAATTGGTACAATCCGCCGCCGGGCCTTCCAATTACCAGGGCTTGCATGGCACTCTCCTTGGCCGTGGGAGTCTACTCACCGAGCCTGTATACCGAGATCGCGTTGCCGCCGAGAATTGCTTCCTGCTCGGCGGTGGAAAGCTGGCCTGTCCACTGCCTGACCACATCGAACCAGCGCGTGTAGGCAGACGCGAGTTCGCAGACCGGCCAATCGGAGCCAACAAGTATCCGCCGGGGACCGAACGCTTCGAGCGCCGTCTGCCAGTAGGGTTCGAGGTCCGCCGGGGACCAGTGCCGCGGATCGGCCTCGGTCACCATGCCGGAGACTTTGCAGAAGACATGGCCGCGGCGGCCCAGCTCGCGGATACCCGTGGCCCACGGCTCGCGTTTGCCGGCGCGGATGCGGGGTTTGGCGAGGTGATCCAGGACAAACACCTGGTCCGGGTGCCGGTCCACAAAGCGAATGGTCTGCGGAAGGTGCTGCTCGTGAATGAGAATGTCGTAGACCAGCCCGGTGCCGCGCAGAGTCGCGATGCCCGCATCGAATGCCTCGCCCAGGATGAAGTTGTCATCGGGTTCATCCTGGATGATATGGCGGAGGCCCTTGAGTCTGCGGTAGGTGCGGAGTTCGTCGAGCAGCGCGGGGAACCGAGGACTCGCGATGGGGGCCCAGCCGACGACGCCGCGCATCCAGCTCCGCTCCGCAGCCAGTTGAAGAAGCCAGTAGGTCTCTTCAAGAGTCTGACGCGCGTGCACGGCCACTGTGCCGTCTATCTGCGCGGCGCGCATGAGCGGCTCGAGATCGTCCGGCAAAAAGTCTCTACGCAGGTGGGCCATCTCGTCGCTGATCCAGTCGAACTGCTCGGATCGGTAGCGCCACAGGTGGTGGTGAGCGTCGATGCGATCAGTCATGCAGGTCCCGCTTGATCATGCGCGAGAAGAGTTGAATCGGTCAACGCCATGGACCCGCCTGTGCTACTCTCGTTCCGCTTGTGCAAGTCCCTGCAGGAGAGCCTGCTTTGTTGAAGACCGGAATTCTCAATCCCGCCATCAATGCGCTGCTCAGCCGCGTGCGCCACACCAACACGCTGGTGATAGCAGACCGTGGTTTCCCTTCCTGGCCCGACCTGGAAACTATCGACATCGCATTGATAGATGACATGCCGCGCGTCGTCGACGTGTTGCGCGCTGTGCTGATCAACTTTCATGCAGGCAAGGCATACATGGCGGAGGAATTTTTCGCACATAATTCGCCGCAGATACGAGCTGCGCTGGATGAGGTGCTCCAACGCATACCTCTGGTACGGGAGCCGCACGTCGAGTTCAAGAGACGCATTCCCTTGGCAACGGGGCTGATCCGCACGGGAGATACGACGCAGTATGCCAATATCATTCTCGAATCGGCGTGAGCTTCGGCGGAATGCAGGCTCATCGTAGCCCCGCGAGGAGACTCCTGGAGTGAACGCGTGGAACGCCGTCCCATAGCCCTCGATTCCGGTCGAGCACTACGCTTGAATCCCATGCTGCTGTGGCTGGAGCGCGGGGTATGTGTTGTGTTGGCGCTCCTGGCCATCGCCTTCTGCATGCTGACTGTGCACTGGCCCATCGTGAACGACGCCATTCAGCTGCACTACGTGTGCTTCATGATGGATCACGGCTTCGTTCCCTATCGCCAGTTGATCGAGGTCAACCTGCCGGGGATTTACCTCGTCAATTGGTCGGTCATGCACGCCCTTGGGGGCGGGTCGCTCGCCTGGCGCTTCTTTGATTTTCTTGTGCTGGCATTCGCCTCCGCAGCAATGGTGGCGATTGCCTGGCCGTATGACCGATGGGCTGGACTCTTCGCTGCGTCGCTGCTGGTTCTGTTCCACGGGCGAGACGGCATGGCGCAGAGCGGTCAGCGCGACCTGATCATTGCCGCGCTGTTTCTCGCGGCTTATGCGCTTGCATTTCACGCGCTGCGACAGCAGGCGCTGGAGAGAAAGGTTCTGTGGCCAATGTCCCTCTTTGGCCTATGCATGGGGTTCGCTTCGACGATCAAGCCTACGCCGCTGCCGTTTGCTGTGGCCGTCCTATGCATCGTCGGGGCGACCCTTTGGAGACGCAATCAGCCGATGGTTGCGCCGATAGCCTGCGCGTTAGGCGCCATGCTGCTTCCGTTCGTCGCCATGGCAGCATACCTGCTCAACCATCATGCGCTACGCGCTTTCCTCCACCTGGTCGCGACTGTGTTTCCCTACTACGCGACGCTTGGGCGAGAGAGTCTGCGTACGCTTGTGGTCACCTCAGTTGCGCCGTCCTTGCGACTGGTGGTGGCGCTGACAGCGTTGCTGATCGTGATGCGTCGCGACTGGCGCCAATGGGAATCGATCGCTCTAATGGTTGGATTGCTCTTTGGGCTCGCTTCGTTCGTAGGTCAGGGCAAGGGCTTCCCCTATCATCGTTATCCGCTGCTGGCCTTTCTGCTGCTGGCGGCGGCGCTTCAGTTCACGGCTGCACTGCGAGACAGTCGTGTGTTGGTGCGTGCGGCCGGTATTGCGGGGCTGGTCTTTGGATTGACTGTGGGCGCCATGTGTCTCCAACGCGCTTTGCAGTACAGGCAGAGCGGGGACTATGCGAACGCGCTCAGCGCAGACCTGAACAGACTGGGCGGCGCTTCACTCTCCGGGGGTGTGCAGTGTTTGGGGTGGACGTGGCATTGCGACGCGACTCTGTTCCGCATGCAACTGGTGCAGGCGACCGGCCTTTTCTATGACTATCTGCTCTTTGGACCACAGCAGGCGCCGACGATTCAAGAGACCCGCACACGCTTCTGGCAGATGCTCGAGCGCAATCCACCGCGCGTGTTTGTAGTGAGCACTGGAAACTTCCTGGATCGGCCGTTGGGATACGCAAGATTGCAGGGATGGCCGCAGTTCGATGACTACCTGCATACCCACTATGCTTTATGTCAGCAGCGTGCGTTCTCGAAGCCCGGCGTGGCCGATCCCGAGGGCTATCGTATCGATCAGGAAGGCTACCGAATCTACGTGAGAGAGCCTGCGCCGGAGCTATGGACGCGTACAACCTGCGATGCGGCTGAACCGCGGCGATAAATCGCGCGCCAGCATGGCGGGATCAGTTCTCCAGGAACTCCCACCAGGAGTCGGCGATCTCCGCGCCCAGATCGTTGCAGATGCGGGTGGCCGCCCTTTCCACCTGGGCGATCAGGCCGGCAAGATAGTCACGCGAGTTGGAAACGGCCGCGACGCCAATCGTGGCGCTCTGCCAGGTCACGGCTTCATCGAGTTCGGCGACCGACACATTGAAGCCCTGGCGCAACTTGTCCTTGAGACTGCGGACGACCTGACGGCGGTCCTTGAGGGAACGGGAATGCGGGATGCTGAGTTCGAGCGTGAGCGCGGCGACGGGCATGGAAGGTCTTGTAGACAGGCTTCAGGGGAGAGTCTAAGTCACCATGCCTCTACCCTGAGCTCCTGCTGCAGCTCACCGGAGAGCGAAGATCGCCGAGCCAGCACACCCGTTCATGGTCTCGGCGGCGGAGGGACCGTGTTGGGGGCCAAAGCATTGCCGATGTCGGCGAAGATCGCGGAACTCGCGTTTTTTGTAGTTGCCCTCTTCGTCGAAGGCGGCCGCCTTGTATGTGGTAACCACGGCCACGCTGAGCTTGCGCGAGGGGAGATAGCCGACCGACGCGCCGGAGCCCGCGAAGTTCTTCGTTTGCGTGATCCAGGGACCGAGGTTCACGACCCCCAGGCCATAGTTCAACGCCTCGGTATTCTGGCGGCACGCGGAACAGTGGGGGTCCTTGTGGCCGAAGCCGATGAGGTTGGGGCTGACCTGCGCCTTCCATGACTTCCTGGAGAGGACCTTGCCCTCGCCGACTTCAATCATCGACTTGGTCATGTCGTTGATGTCGGTGGTCTGGATCGCGCCTTCGGCGGTGGTCCAGGACGGGTTCCAGAAGGTGGACTCCTCGTAGAACCGCGACTCAGGCGGCACGTGAAGATCCGCACGGCGCTCGGAACTGAAAGCGTGCAGCACCGGCTCCGGAATCTGGGGCGTGTGGAAGCTCTGTGTCTGCCTCAGGTCCATCCGGTCAAAGATATATTTGTCCATCCCTTCGGCCAGCGGCATGTGAGTGATCTGCTCGAGGACTCGACCGAGGATGACGTAGTTTGTATGCGAGTAGCCCCAGTTTGTGCCGGGCTCGAACTGCCTCGGCTTGGAGATCCCGATGTGGATAAGCTCCTCCGGCGTCCACTGCCGGAAGGGATGGAGGTTGGTGCCGTGCAGTATTTCCGGCTGATACACGTAGTCGGCATACCCCGATGTCATGTTGGCGAGGTTCTTGAGGCTAATGCGATCGGCGTCGCGCAGTTGCGGGAAAAAGTCGCTGAGCTTGGCGTCGAGCTTGACCTGCTTCTCATCGACCAGCTCCAGGAGCATCGTGGACATGTAGGTGAACGCCATCGCGCCGTTGCGAAAATGCATCGCGGGAGTGGCGGGCACGCCGGTCATCGACTCACCCATCGCACCCGTGTAGACATCCTTTCCGTCGCATGTCACCTGCACGATGATCGACTTCAGATGGTACTGCTTCATTGCGCGGCGTGCGATGTCCTTAATCGCGTCGGCCTGTTGATCATTGCCGGCGCTGCCTGATGGCGTGGCGGCCGGACCGTTGTCCTGCCCCAGAACGTATCCGTCCGTGAGCGGAACCGCGACATCCGGCTGAAACGAGGGATGATCAGTGAGAGGTTGCCATGGCTGTGCCATGCCAACGCCTGGCCAGAGTGCCAGGCCGAAGATAGCGATTCCCAGCGTTCTCAATGTTTTCATAAAGCGTTGTAAGTTCCTATTAGTTCCGTGAGGGTATCACTGAGGAACAAGGCTTGGATAGGCAGATGCGCAGGCAAGTTTTCTCCGCCGGGTCTGTTCGCGGATCGTCGAGGTGAGTTAGAGATTACTTGCGGTCTGACTAGAAACGGTCTCATAAACCAACACCGATGACGCCACGGGTGAGACCCGCCATCGAAGCGGGTCTCAGCGCCTCTGCCGAAGCCGCGCAAGCATATATGAGACCGCTTCTACGCTCCAAAGAAGTTCAACGTGCGATCGGGATCGGCGGTAAACACGGGTCGCTCCGTCCGCGGATCGAGCAGAAAAGCGCAGACCCACTCTTCATTCGCGGGTTCCGCCGCATCTTCGCCGGCTTCACGGATACCGACAACTACGGTGACCGCGTACCAGCCAGGTGCGACGCGCACCGGGCGCTCGAAGCCCAAAATGGGAAATCGAGCGTGCGTCTCCGGATTGCGAGTGGGATTGAAAGCGGGGAGATGACCGGGGCGCCAGTCTGCGAGCCGATCCGCATTGCAGAGCAGCAGATCTCCGGTCTCGGTACCCAGCACGAAGCCGGTGGAGTAGACGATGTGCGTCAGCGGAATCATGGCCTCGTCCGTCGCCGTGGAGCGAATGAGGACGGTGTAATAGCCCGCTTCGACGCCAAAGGCCGGGACCGCAATGCCATCGGTCCAGACCGCATCGTTGGCACGTTGCCGGGTAAATCGGTGCAGGAGGTCGGAGCCAAGCGCCGCGTCGCCGAAGGCCTCGATCACACGGGCCGGGTCGACCAGAAAGAGGGCGTTACGCGCGGCAAAGAACCGCGGCACGATCAGCGGCTCAAAGGCGTTCGGAAATTCTCCGGCATCGTTCATTCGCTCCGACCCTGCGCTCAGTTTTTCGCCGGAAAGAACGGCGCGATCTGCTCCCGGCTCGGCGGCGGCGTGAGCGCGCTGACAACCACCAGGCAGACCAGAGCCGCAGCGAGCGCAGGGAAGATGGCGTCACGCTGGGCGAGGATCGCCGGCAGGTGATGATGCACGACATCCGTATCCCAGAAGACGGTCACAAATGTCCCGGCGGCGATGGCCGAGACTGCGCCCGCAGCGTTGGCTCGTCGCGAGTAGAAGGCCGCCAGGATGACCGGCGTGAGCGCGGCGGAGTAGATGGTGTAGGCATAGAGCGTCTTGGCGAGTACCGACGTGGTATTCAGCGCCTGATAGAGCGCCCAGATGCCCAGGAACACGACCACCAGCCGCGAGATCAGGAGGATGCGGCGGTTCGAGGCGTCGCGCGAGATATAGCGGAGGAACACGTCGTTGACGAGATTGGTAGCGGGCGAGAAGAGGTAATTATTTGCAGTGGAGATGATCTTCGCGAACACCGCGCCCATCAGGCAGGCGCCCAGCCAGGCGGGCAGCCCGTGCAGCGCCGTATAGGCGATGATCTCGCGCGGACGCTCGTGCACTTCGCCAGTAGGATAGAGTACCGAGGCAAAGACCGCGAGGGCCACGATGACGGTCTCCAGGATGACGGTGCCGACGATCCAGCCCACCACCGCCTGGCGCGCGGCCTTCTCGCTCTTGGCGGAAAAGAACTTCTGGTACATGGACTGGTTTCCCAGCAGGAGCAGCATGGTGGGCAGAAAGAGCTCAAAGCCCTGGAGCAGGTTGAAATCGCCGAGCACCTGAAAGTGTGTGCCCGGCAACGCCGCGTGGGCGCCGGCCCAGCCGCCGGCGGCATGAATGGTGAACGGCAGCGCCGCGATGAGGGTGACGGTCGCGAGGATGCCGATGAAGACATCCATGTAGGCTACCGATGACATGCCGGCGATGGCGGTGAAGACGATGACGAAGCTGGCCATCAGGTACTTGCCGGTGTCGGCCGAGATGGTAGAGGGAAAGACAAGGTGCAGGATGTCACCGCCGCCGATGAGCTGGTAGCTGGTGATGGCGGTGTAGGTGAAGAGCACGGCGATCACGCCCAGCACGCGCGCGGCCTGGTTGTAGCGCACCTCGAGCAGATCGGGAATGGTGAACTGCGCGAACTTCCGCGCCCGGGGAGCGATGAAGTAGATGAGCAGCAGGCCCATCCATCCACCGGCGGGTTGCCATAGCGCGGCAAAACCATGCTTGTATGCGTTTTCCGCGCCGCCGAGGAGCGAGCCGGAGCCAATCCAGGAAGAGAGCAGGGTGAAGACCAGAACGAAGGCCGGCAGCGAGCGCCCGGCGACCAGGTAGTCGGCCTTGGTCTGCGTCTTGCGCAGACGCGACAACGAGACCGTAAGCAGAACAACGACAATCGCGCCGAGAACTCCGGCGTAAAGAGGATTCATCCGCTGCGGCTTCCTTGTCTTTCTTCCTTTGCTTTCCGGACAGAAGGGAAATGGTACATGAACGGAGCGCTGGCTGATCTATGCTGGAAAACCATGGGCGCTGAAGAGCCATGAGATTTTCCGTCACACATGCGCGGGCATTCATCGGCACGAACGTCGCGGTTACCGTCACGGTTGATCGTCCGCTGGAAATCATCAGTGCGATAACCGTGACGCTGGACGGCTCGGAGCTAGACACCTATCAGGTGCAACCGGCAACCGAGTCCTACACCCAGGATTTCGCAGCGGTGGGCGACGCTGGTCCGGGAACAAACCACACGGTGATCGTGACGGCGATGGATGGAGACGGCCAGCCGCACTCCTCGACGAGCCGGTGGACGGATGTGACATGAACCGGTCAGGCCGACCATATCGTCTGCAAGGCGGAGATGAGTTCCGCGGCAGAACGGCCAGCGATGCGGATGATCTTGCTCCGGCCGCTCGCGCCGGCGAGCAGGTGGACCGCGGAACGGGGAACGCCGAAGATATCCGCGAAGTAGTCGATCAGCGCTTGGTTGGCGCGGCCTTCCACGGGCGGAGCTGCAAGGGCGATCTTCAAAGCGGCAGCGTCTCCACTGCCGAAGATACCGGTGATGGCCGTCTTCTTCGCCCGCGGCTGTACGCGCACTGAGAACGTAGCGCCCTCGGGATGGTCATGGATGGGGATCACGTGCCATAATCCCGCGCGCCGAAGATCGCAGTGCCGATGCGCACTTCGGTTGAGCCCTCCTCGATCGCCACCGCGAAGTCATGGCTCATGCCCATGGAAAGCGTATCGAAGGGCAGCCGCGGATGGCGCTGGGCCAGTGCATCGCGTAGCTCCCGGAGTCGGCGGAAGTAGGGGCGCACGGCTTCGGCATTGCGCAGATAAGGCGGCACCGTCATGAGGCCGCGTAACTGAAGATGCGGGAGGTCCGGCAGTCGCTCCAGCAACTGTTGGAGTTCAGCAGAATCCGGTGCGAGACCCGACTTGCTCTCTTCATCGCTCAACTTGATCTCGAGCAGGACCGGCAAGGTACGATCGATTTTTGCCGCGGCTGCATCCAGGCGCAGGGCCAGCCGCAGGGAATCGAGTGTATCGACGGAACTGAAGATCTCCGCCGCCCGCGCGGCTTTGTTGCTCTGCAGATGGCCAATCAGATGGACGCGGACTGGCTCGGTGGCGAGCAGCGGCGCCAACTCGCTGTACTTCTCTTCAAACTCCTGCACCTTGTTTTCACCGAAGAGGGTGACACCGAGCGCCGCAGCTTCGGTGATAACAGCAGCGGGATGCATCTTGCTCACCGCCATGAGGTGGACATCGCCGCGACTCCGCCCGGCGCGGCGGCATGCGGAGCGGATTGCCTCCTCAACGCGCGCGAGGTTACTGCGCATCTCTCCGGGTGCACTTAGACCGGGTGTGCTCGTTGTCGGGCTCACTGGCGCGGGCTCAATCTGCTGTCTCGCTCGCGGCCAACCGATCGCCGAAAGTGACGACATCGGCAGCCAGCGCATCGAAATCGTCCATGCGGCTGCGATGATTGGTGTTGGCAACGCGGATGGCGTAATGGCCACCGAGCAGCGTACCGGAGACGACGTAGAGACCCGACTCTTGCAGATCGACGACCAGGCGCCGGTTCAGGCGATTGAGAGCGGCGTCATCCAGACCACCGGTGCGATAGCGGAAGCAGACGACGTTCATCGGGCGCGGCGCGAGCAGTTCCAGTCGCGGGTGGCTCCGGACCAGCGCTTCAAGATGCGCGGCCTGCGCCATGTTCTGCTCGATCAGCGTGGCATAAGCGGAGACGCCATGCACCTTGAGCG